>JAYWGH010000081.1:0-10676 GCA_043778375.1 bacterium | reverse complement strand
TAGAAAACGGAGGGAAAATCCAATAATAGCTCACACACCAAGGAGACAAATAATCGCTTTTAATGGGCCTTCGACTTGGAACTGGTAGGGGAGGTTTCCAAATACTCGGGCGATAGTATCTATAAAAGCAAGGGAGAGAAAGCTGAGATGACCGAGGTGATAACTGATAAAGCTGCTTACAGGCGAAAAGACGAGCGTGAGGAATGCGAGTGTTGTCGCTATACCAACAAAGGGGGCTACGATAATATTTGCAAGGACACTCATGCTGTGGAGAGTTCCAAATGCTCCTATACTAATGGGGAGAGTCCAAATTGCTGCAAAGATACTTCCACTCCAAAGCTCAGTAAATCTCCCCCGACCTCGAGTCACCTCACCTCCTACTATAATGCCGAGTGTAGCGAGAAAAGAGAGGAGAAAACCAATATCATATACGAGACTCATGGGAGAGAGGAGGACGAGCCCTGTAGCTGCAAAAGTGAGGAGCCTAAGCTGATCATCCCCACGTTTGCCATATAAGAGAGAAAATACCCCTACAATTCCCATCACCCCGGCTCGCAGAACGGGAGGATCTGTACCGACGAGGAGTATATAGCTAATAATCCCACAAATAGCGAGGGGTATGCGGTATTGAAACGGGATGAAAAATAGGAGTATGCAAAGATTTACGAGCACAAAAGAAATATTTGAGCCACTTACTACACAGAGATGAGTGAGTCCAATTCGACGGAAGCGAGCATTGAAATTATCATCCATGAGACTTGCATCTCCGATGAGAATTCCTGCCATGAGAGCAGATTCAGGATATGGAAGGAGAGACTCTATATAACTCGATAGTTTTGTTTTGATTGGCGGAATACCTCATAGCCTTTCCTGGATACTCGCTTCGAGCTCCATATATATTCACCTTGAGACTTGAAATTTTGAGGGAGGTGATTTTGAAGTGATGCGAAATATCGTACTTCCACTTGGTATATTATTTGAGGGGAGTATTCGTATCATTACTCTGACTATAGGGATATCCTCGATATGTCCTATAAGTACGAGGCGGCCACCTTTCACTCAGAGAGACTCCTCAATAAAAATTGAGGTCGTAGATGGTTTTGAGTCAATAGAGTTAGCTCCGAGAGAGTATGTAGAGTTTGCTCACTGTATAGCAGATTCGAGTGAGAGAATACTGAGTCAACAGGCAAGGAGAGAAATAATGAGTATAGGGATTGGAAGTCTGAGAATCCAGCTAGTAGCCCAGAATATCCCGACAGCCCCGAGAACATACCATTTTTGCCCCCAGAGAATTGAGAATAGGAGAATAGATCCAAGAAATACACCCGCAAAAATATAAAAAAATCTCCCTTGACCGAGTGATGCGGGAGGAGAAAATGAAGAACTAAAAATTTCTGGTTTACTTATTTCACAAGATAGATTTTCCGTATGAGCCATACTCCAGCAATGCTTAAACCAATGAGAGCTCAAATCTGGTTAAAACCAAGTCCGAGAGAATCTTTGAGAATATCAGTGTTTCCGGAAAAGAAGTCACCTACAAAAATCATGAGGGAGAAGAGAGCAACACCAAGATACCCAATCATTCCAGAAATTTTAAGAAATTCTCGAGAAATATAAACTCCTGAAAATATTATAAATGCTCCGAGCGAATATAGGAGCGCAAGCGGAAGTATAGCAGAGGTGTAGGGGATATTTACATTCTCTGAGTAAATAACCCCTATCGGAAGGCTCGTAGGTCGCCCATATATTTGCCCTCCGAGGAAAGCTCCAATATACCCAACAATAGCCGCAAATATGAATGCTATTACTACAGCATCGACATACTTTTCATTTTTTTGAGAATAGCGTGTGAGGCGATAAATAAGTACTCCCATAAATCCAATTATTCCACCAAAGAGACTGAGGTTATAGTCTGTCATTACAAAAAAATTGAGAAGGTGATCTCGCACTATAAATTCATAATCTCGCCATTCCAGGAGGACAAAAAATCCACGTGCACTCAGGAACGTAAAGAGTACGAAAGCGAGAGCTGATCAAAGAAAAAAATTGGGGTTAATTTCATTCTTTTTGCACATTTTTTGAAGCATAAAGATAAAGGCTCCGAGTGCTGCAATGAGAAAGAGCCCAAAAGTATAGAGATGAGCCTCAAGAAAAGGGATAGGAATTGTTGGAAACATAGAAGATTTTGCTATCGAGCATACTCAATCACGCGAGTTTCGCGAATGAGATTTACTTTTATTTCACCAGGGTAGGTGAGGTTTTCTTCTATAGATACAGCAATTTCACGAGCAAGCTTCTGCGCTTCAAGGTCGCTAATACTTGTTGCATCGACAAATACTCGCACTTCCCGTCCAGCAGAGAGAGCAAAGGCTCTCGATACCCCACTAAAACTCATAGCGATGTTTTCCATCTCACTGACCCGCTTGATGTACTCATCAGCATTCATACGACGAGCTCCTGGTCGTACGGCACTAATTGCATCAGCGATCTGAACGATCTTTGTCTCTATGCAGATTTGTGGGACACCATCATGATGCCCCTCAATGATATTGACAAGGCGCTCATCGAGCCCATATTTACGAGCAATTTTTCCTCCGAGCTCGGGGTGGGTACCTTCTATGTCATGATCGAGAGATTTACCGATATCGTGGAGGAGTCATCCCTTAAAAGCGAGCTCAGTATCAGCACCAATAAGGCGCGCAATAGCCTCGGCAATATAGGCTACTTCTTTTGAGTGGAGGAGGATATTTTGTCCATAGCTCGTCCGAAACCTGAATTTCCCTATGAGGGGGATAATCTCATCAGGTATGCCAAATACCCCCATTTCTTGAACGGTTTTGACTCCGAGGTCGTAAATAACCTTCTCGGCTTCAGCTATACACTTTTCTACTATTTCCTCGATACGAGCTGGCTGAATACGCTTGTCGAGGATGAGTTCTTCGAGGGCCTGTTTTGCAATGTAACGTCTGAATAAATCGAAACTTGATATGAAAACAGTATCAGGAGTATCGTCAATGATGAGTGAAACTCCCGTTGCTCGCTCAAAAGCGATGATGTTGCGTCCCTCTTTTCCGATGAGTTTGCCTTTTATATCATCGGATTCCAGGTGTACGAGAGTTTGCGTAGTTTCTGCAGTGACTTCTGCTGAGTATTGCTGGATAGATTTTATGAGAATTTCTCGACTTATCTCTGTGGCGCGTAGCTCAATATCTCTTTTCTTTTTCTCAAATAAACCTAGAAGGTCAGAGGAGATGAGCTCTGAGGTTTGTTTGAGGAGGAGAGACTTAGCTCATTCGACAGAAAGTCCACTAAGCTCTGTGAGTTGTGATGCGAGATCGGACTGCATCTTTTCATAGGAAGTCTTTTTTTCTTGCGTCTGAAGCTCGAGTAATGAAAGTTTTTGCCCGGACTCTAAAAAGCGAGCCTCTTCACTTTTTACTGAGGCCTCCTTTTCCTGAAGATGTTTTACTTGCTCTTGGATAAAGTCTTCACGAGCAGATAGGAGGAGCTCTCTTTCTTGGATTTTACTGTTGAGCTCTGACTCCTTGAGAGAGAATTTCTCCATAATTTCCTTTTCAATAGCTACTTTTTTGGCGCTTGACCTCGAAAGGAGTACAAGAAATGTCCCCATACTTGCAATCCCTCCTCCAATGAGGAGTCAGAATAAAATTTGATGCATGTTTGATTTTTTAGAATTTCTACAAATCTTCTAGTTCACTACTATCTTTCCTACTCTATAGATTTTCTGTGATAATACAAAACAACCTTCCCTTGCTTTTTCATCCTTTTTTGAGATCATACAGACATGTCAAAAGCTGTTTGTTCGAATTGTCAGTATATTTATGATTCTAGGCTCGGGATCGAGGATGTCATCCCCCCAGGAACTCCTTTTTGAGAGGCGGATGATAGTGTTTTTGAGTGCCCACAATGTCAGAGCTCCAAGGACTCTTTTCTCGAGGTGGATGAGGTTGTGGTAGAAGTGAGTGATCCAAAAGACCTCTCTGATATGGAGGCTGAGCATACTCCAGTATTTCATTTTAGGGATGAGGACTTGGTAGTACAACTCGGTGCATTTGGACTGGACCATCCAAGTGATCCTGAGCACTGTATTGAGTGGATAGAAATACGGGATGAATATGGTGAGCCAATAGAGCGGCAGTATGTACATGGTGAGACAGAGTTCATCTTTGCTATTGACGCTGAGGATCCATTTGAGGTGGTTGCTTGCTGTAATATTCACGGCCTCTGGAAGGGCATTTCTCATGAAAGTACAAATTTGTAGTGGGATTTTTTGTAAACTAAAAGGAGCAAAGTATATCGATGCACGCTTAAGCTCGGATGCTCAAAAACTGAGTATATCCTCAGAAGATTTAGAGATCACGACTTGTCCTTGCCAAGGACAGTGCTCCAATGGTATTAATATGTGGTTTGGGGATGAATTTGTGATGAAAATGAATCCAGTAACTGCCAGCCAAAAACTTAAATCAATCTTTCAAAAATGAACACCGTCATCATAGCAATACTCGGGAGACCAAACGCAGGGAAATCGACTTTTATGAATCTCGTGGTAGGTGAGTCGCTTGCTCCTGTGAGCTCAGTCCCTAATACTACCAGACTCGCGCTCAAGGGAATTTATACAGATGGGCAAACACAATTTGTCTTTATCGATGTACCAGGTCTTCAGCTCGGGCGATCGGCTCTCCTTGATACTATCCGTAAGGAGTCTTTTGGCGGACTCTCGGATGCGCATGCTATTTTGTGGCTCACGGATCGCTCACGACCGCTCGGGGAGGAAGAAGACAAAATTGAGCAAATTGTGACGCAGTCAGGAAAGCCATTTTTGCGAGTATATACAAAAGGTGATCTTACAAATGTGGCTCGACCACCCCAGAGTGCTGTGTGTATTTCTACCAAAAACCCACAACTCGAGCGAATTCTTGAATACTTTAGACCTCATGCACAAATAGAAGGGGTGCTCTACGATGCTGACCTCTACAGTGATACGACTCGAGTAGCGCGCGCTACAGAGATTATACGAGAGCAGGCGATCAGTCGACTGATGGAAGAGATCCCACATGCATTATATGCTCGTATCGAGGATATTACCATAGGGCTGGAGCGGATACGAATGCTTGCATACATAGTCGTTGAGACCGAGTCTCAAAAGAAGATTGTAATAGGGCTGAAGGGATCGAAGATATCAGAGATTTGACAAGCGAGCCGACTTAAAATATCTGAGGTATATGATCTACCAGTTGACCTCGTACTACGTGTAGCGGTAGAGGCTGGATGGACAAAAGACGCACTGAAAGTTCATAACGCTCTGTATAATCATGCTTAAGCTGAGTGCGAAAAGTGAGTATGCCCTGCGAGTAATCGATTTTTTGAGGCGCACTCCCGGAGCTTCTGATATACATGCTATATCTCTCGGGACATGAGTCCCAGAGTCGCTTTTGCGAAAGATTATTGGGAGTCTTGCGGGTGCTGATATTGTCATGTCTCATCGTGGTCGCACAGGGGGAGTAAGTATTTGAGATGCACCGCGAACCCTCTACGAGATCCTTATAGCGATGGGGGAGGATATCTCTCTTGTGCAGTGTAGTCATGGTGAGTGTACGGAACTCTCGAGATGTGGAATTTCTACACCACTTCGGCGCATCCAAAAGGGGATGGAAGCCTTTTTAAAAGTAACACGAATATAATGGCGGTATACGATGACTTTGCTCTGCAATTTGCTCGCACAAGAGAGCAGATATGGCCTGATCTTGAGGAGGTAGTGAGTCATCCTCTCGTCTTGACACACTTGACACTCGACATTGTAGACATAGGTTGTGGATCTGGAAGACTCCTTGATTATATACTCCCGAGAGTGCCGAGTCCGAAGTATACTGGGTATGATGTGAGTCCAGGTATGATACAGGAGGCTAGACTCCGATATCCTGGGTATGAGTTTGAAGTGCAGGATATGCTCGCCACTACATGCGTATGAGGGGTAGATATGGCGTTTTACATAGCGAGCTTCCATCATCTCTTGACAGAGGCTGAGCAGTCGAGAGCGCTAGAATCTCTCTCTCTCGCATTAAAAGATGGGGGAATAGCAGTATTTCTTAATTGGAATCTCAGGAGTGAGAAGCTCTTAAAAAAATATCCTCCAGTGGAGGGGAGCTTCGACATACGATACATCCCATTTGCGGGGAGCCCCCGGTCCTATCGAGTTTGGTATCCTGATGAGCTCTCTTCCTTTTTAGAGAGTGCTGGATTTGCGGTATGTACCGCAAGTGTTACACGCAGTGGTGCAAACCTTCTCCACATCGTTCAAAAGAAGTAATTATTTTTTAGTGAGAATATCTCGTGGAAGGAGGAAGAGATCTCGCACAAGCTCGAGGAGAAACTTTGCAATTAAAAGAACACTGTCTACGAGGCCGACTATAACTCAGGTAGCATCGAGGAGGATATTATCTCAGAGCTCTGATCGTTCAAGTTTTTGTACGATTGCGAGTTGACCCAGGAGAAAGGCAGAGTTTTTTATACTCTCAGGCGAGCGCTTTTGGACAGTTTCTACGAGGTCTCTAAGTGCTCCAAGATCCTCTTTTGATGCGAGGCGTACTGACTGTGCAATAGCGATAATCTCCTCAGCGAGACCTGGAGTGCTCGCGAGCTTTGGCTCGCTCGCTAGAGTCGCCCGGAGATCTACCAGATTTTTTGCGGTATTAATATTTGCGAGGAGGGATGAGATCTCTCGGACAGTGAGCTTTTTGCCGAGGGACTCGAGTTTACTCACGATACCTGACTCAAGTTTTTTTTGATCACTGGATCGTAATACTCCTACTTCAGGAAGTGGTGATATTTTTTTGAGAGATTCAGGGGCCATGATTATGGAGTTATTGGAGAGATTTCTACGGGTAAGGATACTCATTTTGAGAGCTCATCAAGTATTTTTTGGGCTTGCTCACGATAGTAGGTGCTGCGGTCAGTTGCGAGGAGTTTCTCGAGAGACTCTTTTGCTGAGGTGGTATCTCCTGCAGCAATGTACTTGCGCGAGCGCTCGAGGAGCCCGAGAGGATTGGTAGGATCGAGCGCGAGAGCACCAGAGAGTGTAGCAAGTGACCCTGCCTCATCCCCTTCGTATGCCTGTGCCTTTGACGCGAATATTTGCAGAGTTGGATCATTTGGAAAAGTTTCAAGCGCCTTAATACTCCAGAGCTTAAATTTTGCCACTTCAGATGCTTGGTCGGTCATATAGAGTGCTATCTGAAAATCCTCCGCTTGAACTCCAGGATCTACGAGGAGGTGCCTAAATACCTTGAGAGCGCCGGTCGTATCTCCGAGGAGTACATAGTTATATATAAGCCTCCTTTCGAGCTCAAGCTTTGGAGTATATCCCCCGAGGATAGCAGCATTAAAATAGAGATTAGACGTTGTATAATCCTCTTTGAGAAAATTTACAATACCAAGCATATTTGCGACTTCCATATCTTTTGGACTCATTTGGTAGTAACGATCAAGGAGATATGCAGATTCCTTGTAGTTTGCGAGTTCGTATGCAGCATAGCCTGATATTTTGAGGACTACCCTATAGTCAGGGCGTTTTTCAAGAATGAGGGCTCAAAGCTTTTTTACGGCGAGAAATGCCCCTTGCTCGTAGAGCTTTCCCATGAGAAGCGCCTGGATAAATACCTCATCTCCAGATGTTTCGCGTGCATTTTTGATGGAGCCTTGTAAGTCGACAATATGGACATCTTTTGACACGCTTGCCTCGATAGCAGTAACACATTTATCAGGACTATTTGCGCAATCAATGAGGAGTGAGTAATACTCTTTTGTTTCAGGGCGGATCGAGAGTTTTGCTACTGCCTCTTTTGTATTTGTACGTTCAGGATCGAGGATGAGTGATGAGAGAATTCGCTTTTTTGATGGCTCGTCGAGGTCCGTCAGATCTACTTGGAGATAGAGTTCAGCTGCTTTTTTGAATGCGCGGATTTCATAGTAGGCATTTGCTAGTCGGTAGGTGATATTTGGCTCGTCTTTGATCTCAGCATGTGCCGTTTCGTAGTATTCGATAGCGCGCAAAGCGTCGTTGCGTGCTTGATAATAGTCTCCAGTGCGCAGTATAGACCTCAGGGCTACTCGCCGACGTGCCATATCTACTTGAGAGGCTCAAGAGGTGGTACCCGCGCTAGCGAGTTTAGGAAGACTTCCTGAGGCAGGAGTTATCGAGGGAGGAGGATTACTTGTAGCTCCACCACAGGCACTTAAAAAAATAGTGCAAAAGGCTAATAGAGCGAGGAGCGAGCGGTGAGTCATGAGATTAAAAATATGCTGAACTGGGTTTGACAAGAGGCAGTGACACTATACTATACGCGAGCTTTGGAAAACCAAGCCCAAGCAAAATTTGGAGGGATGGCAGAGTGGTTGATTGCAGCAGTCTTGAAAACTGCCGTGCCGCGAGGTACCTAGGGTTCGAATCCCTATCCCTCCGCCAGTATATAAGAAAATTGCCCTGAAATGGGCTTTTATTTTGCTTTCCTTACCGTTACTTTTAAATTTGAGTATTCTCAAATTCTGTTTTCTATTTTAGATGTCGCGTACTCGCTTTCTTTTATTTCTCGGTCTCGCACTCACTGTTTATTTAGCGTTTAGTACAGTAGTATTTCTATTTGGCTGGTATGCATTTGCCTCTGTTCCAGTAATCCAAATAGTTTTTTCTGTTCTTTTTTGGCTACTCACCCCACTCTTTTTTGTTGCGAGAGGACTTGAATACTTTTATAAGTGACCATTTGTACGCAGTCTTTTGTTGATTGGCTCCTTCTGGCTCGCACTTCTCGTATATTTTACGGTGTTTATTTTCTTTTGGGAGATTTTCACTGCTATTCTTGCGTATGTTCAGCCCGCACTTTTAGATAAAATATTTAGAGCTTCACACATCCTGGCAATTGCTACTATTACACTGAGTATCGTGCTTTCACTCATTGGCTCTATTAACGCACAACATCCGAAAACGCGAAGATTGGAGTATAGCTTTCCTCGAGGAACTGGAGTTTCTACAAGTTTTCGCATTGTTGCAGCGTCAGATATCCACCTCGGTACTATAATAGGGAAGAAGAGATTTGATAGACTCGTGACCCAGATAAATAGCTTAAATCCGGATTTAGTCTTTTTTGTTTGAGATACTATTGATGAGGATATCGGGCCAGTGATACGCCAAGACATCGGTACCTCCATACGCAATATACAATCAAGGCTTGGAGTATTTGCAGTAAATGGAAATCATGAGTATATCGGATGAGTAGAGCGTGCTGATGAATACCTCAGTGAGCATGGTGTGAAGATGCTTCGAGATACCCACATATGCATCGAGAACTCGTTTATGCTGGTTGGAAGGGAGGATATGAGTGCGCGTGCTTTTACGGGGGTTGCTCGTAAACCCTTGGCAGATTTACTCCTCCCTATTGAGAAGAATTTTCCAATTATACTGCTAGATCATCAGCCGGGTGGAATTCGTGAAACAGCAGATGATGGAAGAGTGGCACTCCAATTGTCAGGACATACTCACCATGGACAACTCTGGCCTTTTAGTCTCATCACGAGCAGTATTTTTGAGATTAGCTGGGGAGCAAAAAAGATTGGGAATACAGAGTTTTATGTATCCTGTGGATGGGGTACATGGGGGCCGCCAGTACGGATTGGGAATACGGCGGAGCTCCTTGATATACGTGTTAACTTTATTTAATATGATAAATCTCGTGCTTGGAAAATATCGTCATTATAAAGGAGCTATTTATGAAGTGATCGCTTTGGGGAAGATAGAGGCAACGCTCGAGGATGTGGTGATATACCAAGGTGCAGGTGGTATTGTATGGGTTCGACCGTATAAAGATTTTATTGCGATAGTGGCTACTCCCATAGGAGAAGCATCTCGTTTTACATACCTACCAGCCTAATATGATTACAATTTATGTAACACATGCCTCATAGGAGGCTGCTGACCAGATCGTGGACGGACTACTCCGAGAGTATATGATCGCTTGTGCCAACTTTTTCCCGATAGGGAGCCGCTATTGGTGGAATGGGGAGATAGTAACCTCAAATGAGATAGTGAGCCTCCTCAAATGTGATGACTCAAACTGGGAAACTGTACGAGAATATATCTTGAAAGTACATCCATATACTACCCCTTGCATCATACGATATGAGGCGAGTGCGAATGTGGGTTATGAAAATTGGATTGCGAAAGAGTCAAAGGGACATAAATAATTTGCATTTTAGGGTACTTTTCACCATAATCCCCGCGCTCGGTGGGTTACTCAAGTGGCTGAAGAGGCGGGTTTGCTAAACCTGTAGGGTGTCGAAAGACGCCGCGAGGGTTCGAATCCCTCATCCACCGCCATATAAATTATAGTTTGGGCCTATAGCTCAGTGGTTAGAGCAGTCGGCTCATAACCGATTGGTCCCTGGTTCAATCCCAGGTGGGCCCACCAAATAACATCTAAAAAAGCTTCCTGAAATTGGAAGCTTTTTATTATTATTGTTTGTATTGTAATATGAGCCCATAACATTGTTGCGCGTATGGATAAACTTTCCCCCCTTTTTCTTTTGACAACCCCCCCTTTTCTCATACCATACGCGAGCTTTAAATTTGCCCCTTAACACTCACGCACAAGAAGACAATAATCTTC
>JAYWGH010000080.1:0-3477 GCA_043778375.1 bacterium | reverse complement strand
ATCAATATCAACACTATATGTGCGTATTCTCTCGCCTGGATCAAGACGAATTTCTGAAGTTTTTGCGCAACCTCTTGCAACAAAAAGATGTATATCTAGATCGAGTCTATACCCAACATGATGCGTATCGAGAAGGGTAAATTCATTTGCAGTATATCAAGTTTCCTCTAGAAGCTCTCTGCGGGCTCACTCGAGGAGAGTTTCGCCTAGCTCAAGTCTGCCACCAGGGAGTGAATGGAAAAGATCTTTTCAAGGCTGCTCTTCTTCATTAACGAGTATCTGTCCGTCTTTAAGTACACAAATAAGCTTAACTATTGGTAGTGCTGAAACCCTCTCATATGTCTCAGTTGATCCATCAAATACTAACTGATTCCACTCATGTACTTGAAATATTTTTCCCTCATATACCCTCACTGCGTGATCCGGTAGCTTCATATTTAGAAACTCAAAAGTATAAGCGCTACCAGTATCCCTATACAGCTCCCGGCAAATGCCTCTTTTGGGAGATGCCCGATCGACTCATTAAACTCCTTGATCTCTTTTTTAGAGAGGAGATTGAGTGCCTTAGCGTGCCGTCCAGCCTCAAACCGTACATTGAGGGCATCATAAATGATGATGCAGGCAAATACGAGCGAAAGGAGGAAAAAATCACTCTGTACCCCGTACTTTATCCCGATGGCAGTTGAGAGCGAAGTTACCAGTGCCGAGTGTACAGAAGGCATACCCCCCGATCCAAACATTTCCTTGAGTCGAAATTTCTTGGCTATAGCGAGTACGCCACCTTTCGTGATCACTGCTGCAATCCAAGCGAGAACTGGTATAAAGTAGAGATGATCCGAAAAGAACATACTAAGCGATTGAAATAATAGTAAACTCAAAAGCCCCTGATCCTGACTTCCCAGTAGCCACTTCACCTGGCTCTTTACCGATGAGAGAAGATCCAATAGGTGACTCATTAGAAATCTTATTCTTGAATATATCTGTCTCAGTTGGTCCTACAATCTTATAGGTAAATGTATCCCCGGTTGAGCTCTTGATGGTAACTTCAGATCCGATAGCAACACCGCGAGTCTTCTTACTTGTCTTTTTCTCATCTATGAGCTCATAGTGTTTGAGGATATCCTCAAGCTCGATGATGCGAAGCTCCATTTGTGCCTGCTCGTTTCGAGCATCCTCATACTCAGAGTTCTCAGAGAGATCTCCAAAGCTAATCGCTTCTTTGAGTTTTTCAGCTACATCAAGTCGTTTTACTTCTTTGAGGTTTTTAAGTTCTCATTGGATATCAGCGAGGCCCACAGAGGTGAGAAGAGTTATTTTTGCCATATTATTTATTGGTTAAAATTTTTTTAAGACGCGGATAATACGCGATTGGGAGCTCAAATCCGTATGCTTTCCCCCCAATACTCGTCACAAACCGGATAGTAGTATCCCGTTTACTCGTCGGATTGAGAAAGAAAGAAGCGTCAAAGAATGTGTCCGTCTCGCGAATAGTATACACATTACTCACGAGTTTGAGCTGAGAGAGAAGTACTGGGTAACTTTGCTCAAAAGCGTAGATATTCACGCGGTTTTTTTCACTTCGGTATGTCGAGTACTTGAGATCTGTAAATATTCGAATATCAAATACTCATTTATTTTGACTTACGCGGGCAAATACATCAGGGAGAAGCTTTGCCTCGAGTGCAACTGAGAGTGGATAAACAACGGGCTCAGGTTTGGAAGATGGAAGAGGAACTATGTTGAGTGCAGGTGCCACCCCTAAAACGGGAGCAGTAGACCCCGTAGAAACCACCTGGGTAGCACCAGTTCGAGAAAGTGCATCAATCCCGTACGAGAGTCGACTGAGAGTCGCACTGAGCTCTGTACTCTCTTCTGTTATCGGGAGCGATTTTACTCCCCCAGAACTCCCGATTTTTGACTGAACAAAGCCCTTATAGTCTGGAGATACAAATATCGCGAGCACATTCGCAAGAAGTACTCAGACGAGCACTAAGAGCGAAATAGCAAGCATTTTCATTTTATTTTTTGATCTTTACATTTCCAAAGTCGATCTCAACTGGAGTATCTCGTCCGAGGAGATTTACATTGATCTTGAGCGTCCCTTTTACCTCATTTATTTCGATAACAAACCCTTCGGAGCCTTCAAATGGAGCTGCCATGAGGACTACCTCATCTCCCATCTTGATGTTGGTCGTAAACTTTTCACTGCGATCCGAGAGAACTCCCTTGAGTTGCTCGAGCTCCTCACCTTTTACAGGTACAGGTACAGTACCTGCTCCAAGAAATCCAGTGACATTCGGGGTATTGCGTACGATATACCAACTTTCATTCGTAACGAGCATTTTTACAAGAATATACCCGGGGAAAATATTTTTCTTTTTAGCAACTTTCTTTCCTCCTGCTCGTACGGATACTGTATCGTGCGTCGGGACAAACACATCGAGGAGAAATCTCTCGAGGTTAAACGCCTGTCGTCGTTGCATGAGAGACTGTCGAACATTCTCTTCTGTACCTGATATTACTCGGATAACATACCATTCTCCTCCTTCGTTTGTAAGACTATCAAACATAGATTATTTGTTAACGGTTGTAGATCCAGTTGCTACTGGAGCAGTAGTGCCTGTAGCGATCTTAGGGAGGGCAGATCCTGATACTGGAAGAGTCTTTCCTGTACCAGTCTTGAGACTCTCAAGGAGTTTCTGAGTACGAGCTGCAGAGCCTGCGTCCTCCACTGGAGCTGCTGTTTCATGTGGAGTAATCGATCGAATAGCGAATAAACTACGACTCAATCCAAGTCCTACTACTGAGAGAACTATCGTCGCCACTACGATCATGATCGTCACAATCGTAAAGTACTTTCGGGTATCTGCCTTGGTAGGCCAGACAACGTGCTCGATTTCTCGGAGCGTTTCTTTAATAAATTTAATCATTACAACACATTAATAATACGGCGGCTGTCAAGCGTGCGGCTAGAGTATATGTGAGAGTAGTGGCGAGTCAAAAGGAGTTATACCGAGTCCCTCAGTCCCCTCGATATCCATACAAGCCAAGCTATCACGAGGGCACAAAATATAAAAGGAAGATGGTAGTCTACTGCACGTATCCAGAGAACTCATTGCATGAGTATAAATAGTCCCAAACTCGCACATAGTCAGTACACAGCGCTTCCTATTGGCGCATATTTTGTAGTGCCCAGAGTCGTAAAGTAGTATCCATCGATAAGATTTACTGCTACCCCAAATACAGCTCCTATAGCAACTGCGAGAATAGAAAGGTGAGTGAAATTCCCGACGGCAACAATCCAGTCAACAATAAAATTACTCGCAAAAATCAGAACCCCGAGTGATCCAAGAAATAGTCGATAGTAAAAAAATCTTCTTTCCTGAAGCCAAGTACTCGCAATATTCCCGGCAACTCCAGCAAGAGTAGCCCATACGAGAATGAGGGATGCACTTGTAAATGTCATCTCAAACGCAC
>JAYWGH010000079.1:0-3505 GCA_043778375.1 bacterium | reverse complement strand
CGAAGCAGTCGGAGTAAAAAAATTTATCGACGAGTGCTACGCCTACACATCAGAGACCTCTGCTGAGTGGTCGTGGTATATCGAGCGAATTGGGCGCTGGGTGGATGTGGATCGCGCATATCGGACTATGGATCAAAACTATATGGAGTCCGTCATGTGGGTATTTTCTGAGCTCTATCGCAAGGGGCTTATCTACGAGGGGAAACGAGTATCCCTCTATAGCTGGAAGCTCGGGACACCGATCTCAAACTTTGAGGTGACGATGGATGATAGCTATCAGGAGGTGAATGATCCCGCTATCACCGTGAAGTTCCCGGTAAAGTATCGAGACTGTGCGGTAGTGCATATCGCAGATGCTGAGGGGCGACTTCTCCTCGGGTGGAGTCTCAAATACAATGGATGGCATTTTCCCGCAGGACGAGTAGAAGCAGGAGAGACGGCGGAGGAGTGTGCGAGACGTGAAACTCTTGAGGAGACAGGACTCGTAATCACCGAACTCGAGCAAGTACACCAAGAAGTTCAGTTTGACCGAGGAGCCGCTTGGCGCGCAACACATTTTCTCGCGAAAGTAGCGGATGCGAGTGCGCTCATAAATGCAGAACCAACGAAGTTTCGAGAGTGGAAATATCTCTCAAGAGAAGAGCTCGGAGATCTCTCAAGCGTCTACTCGGTGGATCGTGAGGCAGTGGAAGTATTTTTTGAGGAAGTCGCTCGAGTGGCAGTTGCACCACCACTTTCCCTCCTCGCATGGACGACTACTCCTTGGACGATGCCTGCACATATGGCACTCGCGGTGGGGCCGGAGATAGACTATGTACATGTCGCGTGTGATGGAGAGGAGTATGTGATCGCGAGAAATAGATTTGAAGCGGTATTTAAGGGCCGGGAAGGGGCTCAGATCGTACGATCAGTCGAGGCGAAACACCTCATAGGAGTCGACTACCACGCTCCATTTCCTGCGTACTACCAAGACGTGATGGACGGTAAGACCAATCACCGAGTATATGCCGCAGACTTTATCACCGATACAGACGGTACTGGGATCGGGCACGAGGCGCCAGAGTTTGGAGATGTGGACTTTGAGCTCGCAAAGCGTGAGGGAATACCACTCTCTGCAGCTATGGACGATGAAGGGCGATATACGAGCGAGATCGCAGCGCAAGACACTCATGCGTATGCAGATGGCCTCTCGACTCTCGAGGGAGTATTTTATCAGGATGCGAACCCACTCATCATCGCGAGACTTACCGAGCGAGGACTTCTCTTTAAGAAAGAATCCATCACCCACCGAGTTCCGTTTTGTCCACGATCTGGGACTCCACTCGTACAAAAAGCACAGAAGTCTTGGTTTATCGATATTCAGTCCCAAAAAGATCGCCTCAAAGAGGCAAACGAGCAAATTTACTGGTTTCCAGAGCATCTCAAACATGGCAGGTTTGCGAAGGGGATCGATACTGCACCAGACTGGTGTATCTCACGCACTCGCTACTGGGGGGCACCGATGCCAGTGTGGCGATCAGCGGATATGACGGAGACCGTGGTGGTGAGTTCGCGGGATGAGATATTTGCACTCAATAAGCCGTATGGGCAGCTCACAAAACTCATCGTGACGAGGCATGCTGAGAGTCAGGCAAATGTAGAGGGAGTGTATGACGAGACGGGTCACTCTCCTCTCTCAGAACTCTGAAAGCAGCAGGCAATAGAGCTCGTCGCGGACCTAAAAGATAAATGAATTGATGTGATCATTACTTCTCCATTTGTGCGTACGAGAGAGACAGCTGCACCTCTCGCCAAGGAGTTATGAGTGGAGATTATCACGACCGAGCTTCTTCGAGAGATCAATCGTGGGAAGCTCTCAAATGCACTTCAAAAAGATGAAACTATCTCTCAAGTAAAGAAAGCTCTCTTCGGCGATGATAAAAATCGAAAGGTTGGTGAAACTGGTGAGTCCTATAATGAAATTCAAGCCCGACTCCAGAATTTTATTCAAGATGTTTGTACTCGATATCCAGGGAAGACGATTCTCGTAGTGTCCCATGGATCTCCTGTGCGAATACTTGGGGAGATGCTCACGGATAAAAAAGATCGTCAAAGTGCGATCAAGAATGCCGATTTAAAAACCTATATTCTCGATGTCGCAAATAAGAATCTTCTCAACCTCCATAAGCCATATATTGACTCGATAAAACTCAAGTCTCCTACCACTGGCGTAGAACTCACCCGCATCCCCGAAGTCCTCGATGTGTGGATGGATTCGGCCTCCATGCCATACGCGCAGATGCACTATCCGTTTGAGAACAAAGAAGCGATGCAGGCGAGTTTCCCTGCGGACTTTATCGCGGAGTATGTGGGACAGATACGAGCATGGTTTTATGTGATGCATGTCCTCGGTGTACTGGTAAATCCGACGGGTCAAGCAACCCCCACTCCGAGCTTTAAAAATGTCATCACAACGGGTGTCGTCAATGGAAATGACGGACGCAAGATGAGTAAGAGTTTTGGGAATTATCCCGATCCACGCGGGACGATCGAGAAGTATGGAGCGGATGCAATCCGGTTTTATATGCTCAATAGTCCACTCCTCTCGGGTGGGGATATGAGTTTTGCGGAGGAGGGGATTACCGAGACGATCAAGCGCGTGATCCTCCCGCTTTGGAATACTTATAGCTTTTTTACGACCTACGCGAATATCGACGCTTGGGAGCCGGCAGTCGGTTGCATCGACTACATGCGTCACGCCCAGACTGATCTCAATGTAGTGACAACCCCCTCGAAAGACGAGGCTCGTGTGTCGGGAGGCCTCAACAATCATACTCTCACCGAAGAGGGGATTGCACAGGCACATACTCGAGGGCAGGACATGCGCGCTCGGGGACTTCAGTATGATGTGATCGTGACGACAGGACTGATCCGCACTGAGCACACGGCGGACATAGTCGGGCAGGAAATAGGATTTACTGGAGAGCGAGTGGTGATGGAGGGACTCAGGGAACGGATGGTGAGTGCGAAGTATGAGGGAATGAGCTGGCGTGAAGTAGCACAGGAGTATGAGCGAGTTCGAGGAGTGCCTCCAGCATTTGCGAGTATGCACATGCTCGCTGAGATGGGGGGTGCTGAGTCTTCAGACGACCTCTACGCTCGCACAACTGCGGCTATGGAGGAGATAGGGACTCGGTACGCAGGCAAGAGAGTACTCATCGTCGGACATGGGAATGTGTTTCGATCGGTTTATGCACATATGAGTGGACTTCCTCGAGCTCATACTCAGGAAGATCGCAAGTATCGCCTCGCAAATGCCGAGCTCACACACTTGCCACATGCCCCAGTCGTGAATCCTCTCGATCGGTGGGTACTCGGAGAGCTCGCGACCCTGCAAGCGCGAGTGACGGACGCATACGAGCGGTATGATCTCCAGACGGGTGCTCGAGTGCTCATAGACTTTTTGGATGATCTGACGAACTGGTATGTGCGCCGCTCTCGTAAGAGATTTTGGGGGACAGGATCG
>JAYWGH010000078.1:0-10882 GCA_043778375.1 bacterium | reverse complement strand
CAGGATCTCGACGCTAAAGCTCGAGAGCTTGGTATGGTCACAGTCGTGCAAGATGCTCTTATCAAGGCTGCCACAGGACTCACTTCAGTAGAGGAATCTCTCCAGCTCATATAATATGCAGTTTCACTTCCCTTCATTTTTTAATACGAGAAAGTCGCAATCAGAGCAGGAAGCTCTGCTACGGATTGCCCATTTCGAGATAGAGAAATATATTAGTAATGGGGAGCTTGAGATAGCTGATATGGCTCTCCGTGAATATTTAAGTAAAATCCAATCTGCTAATTTATATTTTAACTCTGCCTTAGCCTTCATTAGGCCGCACATTAATAGTTCTAATACAAAGATCTCTGATACCGCACAAACAAAATTAGAGAGTGTTAAAACCGAGCTATCCGCTCTGGACAAATGGCAAAAAAAATCAAGATTGTTACTTATTCAACTTGAATCAGCTTTTAAGGCTCAAGGGAAGAAACAGAAAAATCTCTCACCTCTCCTAGAGAGTAAAAAATCGGTTGATACTCGTTTTATTACTTCTACATCAAACCCAAAGAAGCCATTTTGGAGAGCTATTATTCAAGTTCTTAAATTTAGTCAAAAGTCTTCTGAGGAAATAAAGGTATTCGATGATGCTATAAATTGGATTAAAACATATATATCAGCTAATGAATATGATAAAGCTATTCTAGCGAGCAGAGAATTACTCCTAAAGTGAGAAGTAGGAATCAACTATCTTGCTGCAAAAGAAAAGAAAATCACCGTTCTTGCATCTTCCAATATTTTGATAGTTTCAAAAAATGCGTCAAAAGACCTAAAAATTATTAAGTGAGAACTGAATTCACTCACATCAAAGCAGGAACTTCTAAGAAAACTTATAAAAAATTGTGAAAATAAGCGAGCAGTAGCAAGAGAAAAACTCATTAGTGAGCGTATTATTTTAAATATCCAACAAAATATTGCTGAGGCAGACAAAGAAGTAAAGAAGTGAAATTTTACTGAGGCCTTACACATAGCCCGTAAACTTATAGCAATTCATTGAGATATTAAACTCGTGATTGATAATCTTCAACGTATCCAAAAAGCCTATGATAAGAGTACACTGAAGGAAAGGAAAAAATTAACAAATAAGACTAAGCTCGATAGGTTTTTTCGTGAGGCTGGAATAGTACAAGAGGTACTACCAGTAAAAATTGTAAATGATAAGACCGAGACTCCTCTGAATTTCTTTTCTCGCCCTTTCAAAAAGTATTTCGAATCAACCGCAAAGCACCGAGAATATTTAAAAAAACAATCTATTTTAAAGAAGATTGAAAAACTCCTTGAACAGACTGGTTCAATCGAAAAAGTAAGTACGCTAGGGGCCGAAGACGACATAAACGCAATCATGGAAAGTTGACTCACGAAAAATATCTCTAATTTTAAGATTGATGGCTACGAGTTTCTTGGAAATATAATTGGTAAAGATAAAATTGTTGGGGATACTTTTGGTCACATTCAAGATAAAAATAAGACAGTATTCTACTTTGGCGACGCTACTTGACATGGTATTCAAGCATGATTTACTGTCTCCCAACTTACAAAAATCTTTTATGATCAAGCTAAAAAAAGACTTCCTTTGAGTGAACTATTTGTCATACTTAATAATGAATTAAAATTAAAACTCAAATGAAAAGTCTTTGTTACTGGAGTTGTCCTTGAGCATGATGCATTTAATGCAAGGATTTCTTATATTTGAGCAGGACATGATCCTATGTTTTTCTACCATCACAAAAGTAAGTCAGTTGAAAAAATTATACCTGGCTGACTTGCATTAGGCGTAAGAAGTATAACAAACTCCAACTCAATAAAAGTTAAGGATATTCCATTTGAAGATCAAGATTACCTTATTTGATATACGGATGGTATCATTGAGGCGAGAAATAGTAATGGAGAGCTCTACGGGACAGCTAGACTTGCCAAAGCCATAAAAGACTCCGCCTCTCGAGATGGAGGAAGCAACACGCGACTTTTTCAGGAGATACTCCAAGACGTCCGAGAATTTATGGGAAATCAGACATTTCAAGATGATGTTTCAGTATTTATATTTAGACGTGATTCAGAACTTGATCGAGTAAATAACAAGACTGAACTTGAATGAATGATACGAGAATTTGATTTAGAGAAACGCTCTGTGAAAACAGACCTGCATGGTAAAACTCTTGCAGAAGCTAGAGAAATCCTTAACAAAGAGCGTTCTAATGCTGAGTTAAAAGCGAGATTAAGTAATATGGAAGTACTATTTAAGCTTTGAGAATATACAAAGCTTAAGCAAGAGATAACACTTTGCTATAAGTTAGGTTTTATCCATCCACGCATGAATTACTTTTTGGAAAAAATTCTAAAAAATGAGGACGGTGTAAAACTCACACGCCAAGAAGATCGACTCCAAAAAGAATACGATAAACTAAAAAGCCTCTATGAAAAAGGGGAATATGGCATAGTACTGCGTGACGCAATCGACATCCTTTATAAAAATGGTAATATATAATTATGTTTTGATTTACTAGAAAGCCACGTTTCATACTCACTGATGGATCTTTTGATGGTACTAAATTCAGAGAAATTATTGAGATGACGAGAAAGGCAATTGAAAATGAGCGTAGTTGAAAAAAGAATATCATCAAGAAAGCTACTGTCGCTATTAGCTTTGGTGGGATAGGACCAAAGGAAATATGGGAGTTTATCAACAAGGTATCAAACTTTTTAAACTCAGGAATCGACCTAAAGACGGCATTTGGAATCGTACAAAAACAAGTAAAAAATCCTAAACTCCAAGTAATAGTTGGGGATATCCGCTCAAATCTTGAACATGGTCTCTCGATCTCAGATACCATGCGTCAGCACTATAAGTACTTTGATCCACTCATTATAGCACTCGTAGAAGTAGGGGAGAAGACTGGTACTCTCCCACGGGTACTCTCTGAGCTTGAGGCGACACTCCTCGAGAATATAGAGATTAAAGGGAAGATCAAAGGGGCGATGATCTATCCAGTCATACTCGTCGGACTCTCGCTGTGTATGGTAGTCTTTATGCTGACCTTTATTCTCCCAAAGATCACCGATTCTTTTAAAAAAACAAATACGGAGATCCCAGGACTTACACAGTTTATGATGAATCTCTCAGATTTCCTCATAGGTCACTGGATTGTGCTTGTTGTGGGGCTTATTGGAACTATCTGTTTCTACATCTTTGTCCTTAAAAAGACCTATACTGGGCAAATGATCATCGGAAAGATATCTCTCAAAATTCCAGTTTTTGGATACATAACGAGACAGATGAATGTAATACTTTTTATCAATTCCCTGAACCTCCTTCTCGAGTCAGGAGTCCTCATGCTCGAGGCTCTCGAGACAGCAGCTACTGTAGTACCCAATATTCACTTTAAAAAAGATATAATTCGCATAAAAAATGAGGTTGAGAGTGGTATCAAACTCTCAATGGCCATGGGACTCATCCCTGATAGTCGTAAAGACTCAGTTGCCAAATTTACAAATGAGTATTTTCCTGAGGATCTCGTGCACATGGTAAATGTTGGAGAAGAGACGGGTACCATCGGGTCTTCTATGGCAAAAGTTGGCCGTAACTACCAAAAAGAACTCAGGAGATTTATCTCAAATATCATGACTGCACTTGAGCCACTTATTATCATCTTTGTAGGATTTTTGGTAGGGGTGATCGTTCTCGCGATCATGCTTCCATTCTTCTCGCTTGGTAAAGTCGCTGGTAAACTCTAATCCCCCTCCTCTATGATGGAAAATAATGTAATCTCTGACTACCCTCCACGCGATGCTCTCCTTTGAGTAATTGGTGATAATAAGTGATCCGACTTTTACTATACAGTTGGGACTTTTCCTGCTGTCAAAATCTCGGGTGAGATCATCATGATCAACGAGGAGACCTCAAAAGTAACCCCCGAACAAGCGGAAAAATTTGCTCACTCTCTCATTACCCAAAACCAACTCGATCAGCTCCTTCGTACCAAAAATCTCGACTTCTCGTTTATGTTTGGGGATTATCGGTTTCGAGGGAATGTGTCATTTCAGATGGGATACTATATGGTCGTACTCCGGCTTCTCTCTCAGAATATCCCAGCGCTCAAGGACCTTAATCTCCCTTTTATTTATGAGGAAATCACTCGAGTAGGGCAGGGGCTTGTGCTCGTAACAGGACCAACGGGATCAGGAAAATCGACCACTCTAGCAGCGATGATTAATGAGATCAATACTGCTCAAGCAAAACACATCATCACGATCGAGGATCCGATCGAGTATGTGCATCCTCATAAAAAGTCCGTTGTTGAGCAAAAAGAGATCGGGCGAGACGTCCCTGACTATGGCACGGCGCTCATAGGAGCAATGCGTCAAAATCCTCAAGTAATACTTTTTGGGGAGATGCGAAATACTGAGGAAATAGAGATGGCCCTCAAACTTGCAGAGACGGGTCATCTCGTATTCTCGACACTTCATACCAGGTCTGCATATCAAACAGTCTCTCGTATTATTGACGCATTTCCGTCTGAGCAACAAAACCAAATCCGTCTCCAGCTCGCGGATACGCTAATTGCCGTATTCTCCCAGCGCCTCCTCAAAAAGGCAGATGGCTCGGGGATGAAGCTCGCAAAAGAGATCCTCACAAAAAATACTGCAATCTCAAATCTCATCCGTGAGAACCAGCTCCACCAAATACCATCCATCATGCAGACGAGTAAGCGAGAAGGGATGCAGGTTATCGAGCAGGATATTATCGACTTTATCCATGATGGTGATATCACTGTCGACGAGGGACTGAAGTACGCGAATAATCCAAAGTATATTCGAGACAATATCAACAACTAGAACTACTGGCTCTCTAAAAACCCCCCGGCATGCCGGGGGGTTTTTAGAGCTCTTTTAGAACTGCATTGTACAGCCACTCTGTGTTAAAGTACCTGATGGGTCTCGCAGTACATAGCTCCCCGAGCCCATAGACCTGCCTGCCTCGTATATAGACTGACAGGTAGTGTAGCTTGAACTACTCGTAAATCCGGCACTTCCGAGTATCTCAGTGAGACTGCTCGCTCACTTCACAGGAGTACCTGTGAGATCATAGGGGAGATTTTTAACTGATCAATTTACGATGAAGCTCGTAGGACCTACTCCGGTGTCAATATCGAGTGACCCGCTCGAGGTAGCTACCAGGAGAGAGGGGAGTCCCGTCATCAGTCGGAGATAGCTCCCATCCACGAGAGCAGTCAATCCATCAGGAGTATCCTCAAGAGTCATACCGATCTGATAGTCTTGTCCTGTTTTTGTACTTGAATAGAGATACGGTTTTTTCGTTCTTTGGTCATTGTAGGCGCGAGAAGTATCACCAAGTGCCATATCGGCATAAATACGTCCCTGAGTAGCAACTATTGCTCCAGTCTGGGTAGATCGTATGAGATTAGTAGTATCGGTACCAGTTACTCGAGGATATGCTCCTTTCTTTTGCTTTGCAGACTGCAGAAGTACCTTGAGATTGCCCATGTCGGAGGTACGTGCACTATCTCTCGCGGTCGTGTTAAAACTTGAGTACGATATAAATGCAGCACCTGAGAGGATCACGAGGATCGTGACAACTAAGACAAGTTCGATGAGAGTGAAAGCTTTTTTTGTAATGAACATAAATTTAAAATTATTTTTTAAGTACTTCATAAATATTTTCAGTTACCTGAGAAATCTGATAAGGGAGATTACCCCTTACTCAAAGTGTAAAGCTACGATAAAATAAAGCTTCCTGAGTTGACCCGGTATTTGTAATATTCTCTCCGCGAGCATTTATGTATGCATATGCTATGTTTGTAGATCCTGTAAATACCTGAAACTGCTTTGAAGTAGGATTTTTATAGAGATAGAATACTTCTTTCTCAGCGATTCCCTTGGTATCTGCCTGTCGTATGAGCGCGGTAGCATTTTGCTCGAGGAGATTGCGGATTGCCTGACTCTGTGTATCTGCCTCGAGGCTCGCACTATTACTCAGGAGGCTTGCTATCCCAAATACGACAATACTCAATAGGAGTATCCCGATGAGTACAGAGATGAGTGTTTCTCCACGAGAATGATGAATAGTCGAGTACATAGATAAGAAATATTGCAGTTGGACAACACTATAATAGAATAGTTTATGAATTATTCCAACTCTTTTTAAATGCGTACTACGTACCACAATACTACTGCCTACACACTCATAGAACTTGTTATCGCTATTGCTGTCTCGGGGATTGTGATCGTAGGGATAGCTATATTTTCGAGTCGTATACAGGAAAATATCCTTACAGCCTCTGCCCGCGCCAATATGCAAACGGGAGTGAGCGAGTTTTCATCTCGTATCCGAGAACTCAGAAGTACCTATCCAGGACTTAAACTCATAGACGGAGGGTCGCAGTGACAAGATGCGATCATCCTCACAAGTAGCGGCCTTACCTCATGATATATAGCTGCTCCCGTGCGCAGTAGCAGTGAGGGGAAGTATTTCTTTGAGGGCACTGGAAGCACTATGCTCACCCATCAAGATCGCCGCATCGCTATCAAATCTCTCACCCGAACTGAAATACTCGGGATCACCGCGTCGTGAGTATCCATCGATACGCTCATACCCGCAAGCTCTTCTGAAGTCGTGAGAGGCCTAATAGTATGAAACTTTAAGGCGACTCTTTATAATAGTGGGTCTATAGCTGATATTACACTCACCGCTCTTGAGAAGCCTCTCTGAGATCTCGTAGGACGGCCGAGATCGGATGTACCGATAGGTGAAGGATACACATATGTTTTTAATTTTTAGTATGCGCTCAAGTTTATCAGGACTCAATTCTCGAGGGAGTGTTATCATATATACACTCTTTCTCACGATTTTTGCAGTGACGGCGGCCTATCTCCTCGTGATAAAGTCAGAGACACTCTTTGTAAATCTTGAGAACTCTCGAACTGCTGCCAAACTCGATAAAAATCTCACGGCTGCTGCCGATCTCGCCATCAAATACGCAGCGAGTCTCAACAGAGACTGAGGTGGATTTACCAATACACTGCGGTGTCCGAGTGACTTTACACTCACAAATACTTCATCAGGAATTGTGGTGTACTCAGGAGTAGCGAGTCCAACTCTAAATAATAACTGAGCGGTTTCCTGTTCTGGGACTGCGGGTGGGGGCCTCGGAATCTTTACGATCAAATATACTATAACAGGTACTGGATTTGAGAGCGCTGACTTTCTTGGGATCAATCATCTCCTCACTTCAGCAGGACTTCTCATGCAAGGGCCTGTATTTACCGGATCTGGAGGGTTTCAGTATCGGGTCTCATTTACCACTCCAACTACATTCTCAGGAATAGATCTCGACGGTAACTCAGACGATCGGCTCGCAACGAGTACTGGCACTATCGCGTATCCTGGAGGCTACACCGATAATGACGCTCTGGGACGACAGATCAGCTATGGATATATACGCAGAACTACAGGACTCTCCTCTATTCTCTGGTCCAATACTCGTACCAATGACTATATACGAGCAGTGACTACCAATAGTGGCGCTACAGTACCAAGTGCGGTATCGAGTGGCGCTCTGTATCTCACAATCGATAGTCCGTACACCCTCCGGATCGAGGAGTACGATCGAGCGCAGTACCTCGCAACGCGAGAATTCAAGGTACTTACTTGATCTACTATAACCTCATGAAGTGGGGGAGTGGGATATTTGCAGAGTAATCTCTCACTCACGGGTGAGTACGGAGCAACTGGAGCACTTGCTGGAGCTCGTCTATTTGACTTTGCGAATCGTGACTACGCACTATTTCTCTCATTTTCTGGGTCTACGATTGATCCAAATGCAGATTTCCTCAGGTACCAGATTAAGGCGAGTACGAGTACTGGATGAGTACTAAACATAGTCCCTCTCAATGACGATAACGCTACAGTTTATAGATTTCTTGCAGGGACTATTGTACCGACTGCAAATGGTGAGCGGTTTGCCAAAATGACAGAAATCACACGGGGAACGGAGTAATTTCGTATGTTTTTCCTCGACAGGGACGCACTCTCGGATAGAGTGCGGGTATGATATTTAAAAGTGCCCTTGCGCCTCTCGTCCCAGATATTCTCCTCTCACGAGGGACAGATATTAGTATACCTGAGAGTGCCAGAGTTTTTTGGTCACCGTGTATATCTGATCTCCATGATCCTGAGCTTTTTACAGGGATGAGTACTGCGGTCGATCGTATCCTCGAGGCTCGTACGAATGGCGAGCGAGTAATCATATTTGGAGACTATGATGTAGACTGAGTATCCTCGACTGCCATGCTCCTGCGATATTTTACAAATATTGGGATAGCGGTCTCGCACCGTATCCCTCACCGGAGCCGTGATGGATATGGGATGAAGCCATATTTTTTTGATGAGCTCTCGTCCAAGTCAGTCGGACTCGTAATATCGGTAGACTGTGGGACTCGTGATATCGAGTCTATCCGGCACGCAAAGTCTCTTGGGATCGATGTGATCGTGACTGATCATCACGCGGTGCCTGAGATAGTCCCCAAAGAGGCTATCGCGCTCATCACCCCAAAGCTCCCGGGGAGTCAGTACCCATTTATGGGACTCTCTGGCTCTGGGACAGCGTTCAAGCTCCTATCGGCAGTCGCAGCTCGTATAACTCCTGTTTGAGAGCTCGAGGATCTCCTCCTAAGTTACATCGACTTTGCAACACTCGGAACAGTAGCTGATATGATGCCACTCACTGGAGAAAACCGCTCTATCGTCAAACTCGGACTCTCAGTGATGCCAAAGTCTCGATCTCCTGGACTCAGACGCATGATCAAGGGTAAAAATACTGCGAGTGCTGACTGTATAGGATTTCAGGTGGGGCCGCGGATCAATGCTGCTGGACGGATGGATCATGCTGATCTCGCGCTCCGGGCGCTCATCTGCTCGGAGGAGTCAGTGAGTGAGATACTCGACGAGCTCGAGGTACTCAATACGCAGCGTAAGGGGAGTACCGCCGAGTCAGTCGAGTCAGGTCTCGAGGCAGTGCGCCACGATACCTCTGGAGTTGTATACCGCTCGGATACCATCGATCATGGAGTAATCGGGCTTGTGGCAGGCAGACTCTCGGAGAGACTCGGGAAGCCAGCGATCTGCTGTCTCGCCTGAGTACCCGGGAGTGAGAAACCTCGAGAGCATAGTGAGGGGCATCTCATGGGATGAGTCGAGGATACTGGTAGTATACGCATATTCGGAAGTGCGCGATCCCCAAAGGACTATGATCTCACAGCAGGACTCGATCGTATCCAGGCAAGTGTAGCGGGAGGTATCTTTATCTCGTATGGGGGCCACGCGCAGGCGGCAGGGTTTAGCATTGATCCTCAGAGATATGAAGAATTTCTCACACTTTGGTACGCGGATATTGAGAAGTATAGAGTACTCTTGTCTCTTGCACCTGAGAGTGCCACCCAGAGTATCATCGGGAAGTCCTGGGTATCAGATGGAACACTCCATATCGAGGATATGACTCTCGAGTTTGTACGAGAGCTCGAGCAGATTGGTCCGTTTGGAATCGGCTTTGCGAAGCCCCTTTTTACGCTCGCCTATGATATACTCCCAAAGTTTGAGTCACTCGGCTCATCGGGAGAGCATATTAGGTTCATAGGCCCTGCTAGAGTCAAGATCAACGGATTTGGTCTTGGAAAATACACTCGCGAGATCGGACTCCTGCGGGCAAATCCAGTCGAACTTCTCGTCGAGGTAGATCGCGAAAGCTGGCAGGGGAGAGAGTCGGTGACTCTGATGGTGCGGGATATACGGGCAGCTACTGAGAGTAGTTAAGAGTTACTAATATCTTGCGTGGATGAGTCTTAGGCTCAGTTCTTGGTCATTCTTGAGCTAAAAAACCGAATACTCTAAAAAATCTCGTAAAAACCTTTGACTCTCGCCCTCCTTTTTATAAGATACGCAAGCATTTAGACCGAGTGACTAAATAAGATATTCGCGGGTGTAGCTCAATGGCTAGAGTCCCTGCCTTCCAAGCAGACTGTTGTGGGTTCGAGTCCCACCACCCGCTCCAAATAAATTTCATTACAATTTACAGTCTACAGGGCGTTTACTTGTACATATGTAAATTGTTTATTGTATATAGACCAAAAATATTTTGGGTGCATAGCTCAGTTGGTTAGAGCGCGTCTCTGATAAGGACGAGGTCCGTGGTTCAACTCCACGTGCACCCACCATTTTGATACTTTTGCCGGAGACTGGCGCAATTGGCTAGCGCACATGCTTTGGGAGCATGGGGTTGTGGGTTCGAGTCCCACGTCTCCGACCATTATATATCATACAAACTGAAGGGACGAGAACACGAGGTCGAGCTTCGTAAGAAGCGAGAAGAAAGTCAATGTTTTTACTTTCGACCGAGGGAGGCCCGCAGGGGAGTCCCACGTCTCCGACCATTACATAAATTACCACTCAGTGGAGGGAGAGAGTTCTGAAACTCATAACTGCCTCTCTCTACTGTAAAGGCCTCCATGGCGTCATCGTCTAGTGGTTAGGACAACGGGTTTTCAGTCCGTGAGCCGGAGTTCAATTCTCCGTGACGCTACCAAAATATAATTTATAAATACTCTTCATTATGAAGAGTATTTTTGTGAGAGAATTTATTACGAGTACACTCTATTTATGACCCATATTTTCTCAGAAATTCGTATTCTTTACTCTCGAGGCTTACTTCATAAGAAGCTTTTATTTCGTATAGGAATACTCGGAGTTATTTCGATTATACTTGCTAGTATTGTAGTCTATAAATCTCTTACTCGGGAAGTAGACCCCCTTCTTGCTATATTGCTCGCAATA
>JAYWGH010000077.1:0-11159 GCA_043778375.1 bacterium | reverse complement strand
TTTGTACTCGATGAGTGTGATCGTATGCTTGATATGGGATTTATCGACGATATCGACTACCTCTGGAGTCACCTCCCAAAGATCGAGCAGTCTATGACTTTTTCGGCTACTATTCCTACGGAGATGTCACGACTTCTCGCCAAGTATGTAGGAGCGACCGCAGGAGTAGATTACGAGTTTGTAAAAGCGACCGAGGAGCTGATAGTAGCCAAGATCGACCACTCGTTTGTAGAGGTAGAGACATTTGATAAGTTTGAGCTTCTCAAGGCGTACATCGAGCGATTTGCTGGGAAGAAAGTGATCGTATTTAGCCGAACAAAGCATGAGACAGAGCACCTCGCACGAATACTCTGTGACAATGGCATCTCTGCTGGGTTTCTCCATGGAGATATGGAGCAGCGACAGCGAACTCGGGCGCTTCGAGCATTTAAAGAGGATGAAATCCAGGTATTCGTAACAACGGATGTGGCGGCTCGTGGACTCAATATGAATAATATTGACCTCGTGGTAAACTTTCATGTACCGGAGGATCCAGAGGCGTACATCCACCGTATCGGTCGTACTGGTCGAGCGGGTGCCGAGGGACACGCGATCATGTTTGTGTCGCCAGGAGAAAAGATGATGCTTAAAAATGTAGAGCGCCGCAATAAGATCACTCTCAAGCAGGTTGACGCTCAGGGGAATCCTCTCGAGCGAAAGACCGAAGATCCTCGTGGAGGATTTGGTGGTGGTGGAGGTCGAGGACGCGGTGGACGATCAGGAGGTGGATATCAGGGTGGCCGAGGAGGTCGCTCTGGTGGAGGCGGAGGTGGTGGACGAGATAGATTTGGAGGATCTCGCAGCTACGAAGGATTTGCCTCAGAGGGTGGTGCTCCAGCAAGTGGAGGCTACGCTGGTCACGCAGCTCCACGAGAGGGCGGATACCAGGGAGGAGGACAGGGAGGCTACCAAGGTGGTCGCTCGAGCGGTGGAGGATATCAGGGGGGAGGACGCTCTGGTGGAGGAGGTTACCAATGAGGTGGACGATCGGGAGGTGGCTACCAGGGAGGAGGACGCGGAGGGCGAGCGCCTGAGGCTCCATCTCCAGGAAGGTATGCAGGTGGAGGCGCGAGCACAGGTGGCTCAGCCGGAGGAGACTTTAGTGTGTTTGGAAGTTAGTAGAAGGGGAGAGTTTAAAAAAATACCTCGAGAGAGGTATTTTTTGTAAAGAAAAATGTAGGTTTTACATGTTAAAATCCAAGTAGACCTAATATATATTTGAAGACACCTTAACATGAGTATAGTTAGTCTAATTTCGGACTTTAAATTTAAAACATATGACGCCCAATACTAAAAATAAAGGTAAACAAATGGCCATATTTCTCATAGGTATGCTCGTTAGCTATTTGCTAATTTCGATTAATAGCCCAGATCCGAAACTAATATCAAATGAGAAAGTTATATACGGAAAAACAGGTTTACCAAAAAATTGTAGAGCAATCATTAAGGTGAATATTGATAGTTATAAGTCAGAAAAATATACAGCAGATGAAATCTTAAGCTCTATAGACAGAAACTGTGGAGAGTTTGGTTATTCTTGGAAGGAATAACTTAGTAATTCATGCAACCTCCTACCCTCAAGAGCCTCCTCCTAGCTGCAGAGACCTTTACTATCTCGAATAGCTCATACCAAAAGTCCTACCAGGAGTTTCTAAAATATTTTCAATCGATAGATATTATCACAGAGCATCATCTGATAATCTCAAGCCACTTTGTTTATGGCTGGATGCCGACAATACTCCATATCGATACAGGTAATATTCATCGTATACTCACTTCTCTAAATAACGCTAAATCTGGTCGCCTACTCACAGCGGATGATCTTGAGATCATCAAAAAATTCATGAATAATTCGATGGTTGGAACTTCCAAGTTACTGCACTTCATTCACCCAAATATTTACGCAATCTGGGATAGTCGAGTTTTTAGATACATGACGGGTAAGAAGTCTTCTTACAGCATCAATAAACCAGGAGTATACCTCGACTATTTATGAGCTTTGCAAGAAATTACTCAGCATGAAGATTACTGAGCTCTTCACAAGATTATAGAGAGAAAACTCGATTATAAGGTATCTCCCTTGAGGGCAATTGAGGTCTTGATGTTTGAGACAGATAAGCAGAGGTATAGCAGGATTTCTACAACGAAATCTCACCAAATAGACGAAGTCCAAGCAGCCGTAACGGATGCTAATAATGGCGACTTTGCAAGTGAGGGTAAGGTGAATGCTGTTTTTGCAAAGTATTGAGCCTAAACTCGGCTGGAGTCTAGGCTCGGGATCTATAAGCCTTCTATCTGTATTCTCACATCTCCACCCCAAACTCCGCAATCTGCAATACGCGAGTACCTCTGTACGGATGAAGCTCCAGAAGGTGAACATCTCCCGAAGTAAATAGGCATGAAAGGGATGCTCTCCTACACACGCAACTCATGTACTAAGTCATTGAACTCACTCATAGAAGGCTCGGGAGCCCCCTCCTTAGCAGGTGGTTTATAGTCCATAGATAAGATTACATCTCTTAGCTTAGCGAAAGTGATCTTACTCCCTGGATACTCATATCAAACAGGGGAAGCAGGAGGAACCGTATAATCAATAGAAGTAGATATATACCTTAACACTTCTCGTACAGGAAATAAATGCCCGTTATTCAATAGGAGATTCATGAAACCTTCCTGAGTTTTGTGGGCTCAAACTACATTCCTCTGAAATTCTCTTTGAGACTCCGATAGAACAAATTCGTAATCAGTCGACTTACTCGTGACAAATTCATTCCAGATACGGTTTCCTGGCCAGTTATGATAGGCAGGAAAAACGAACTGGGCAGCTCAAATCTTCTGCGCTATATATGACGTAAAATAACTCGATAAATCATGAGCGTTATGTCCGCCCTCAAAGTCATGCCCAACAATGCAATCAGGATTTATTTTTAGAGCTTGTTCAAACAGTGCTTCCCGAGTTTCGAGTGCCTGATCCATAAGTTGTCGCTCTGAAACTCAGAGGAAATGAACATTCTCTTCCTTGATTCCAATAAATCATAGAGCCCTAGATACCTCCTTTTTGCGCTCTACAGCAATTTCTGGACCATTATAGTCACCACTTGTCACATAGAGCACATCAACAACTTTTCACTTGAGTATAAGTTCAGCTATAAAGGCACAGGTATATATCTCATCGTCAGGATGGGCAAAGACGAATAGATAGCGAGAATAGGAGAAAGGGGTGTTTGACGGTGACATATTGAGATGAGAGCAAGATCTATGAGATATATCTTTATCCTATCGGAATAGAGCTTCTATACAAGCTCTGCAATATCAATCACCTTGATGCCAAGGGCACTAGATACAATCTTTTTATCGTGTGTTACAAAATGTGTACAGCCAGCATCTATAGCCGTAGCAATGTGTATTGCATCTGCGAACTTGAGTCTCTGAGTAGCTCGGATAAAGGCAGTCATTTCAAAGATTTCACGAGTATGACTGAGTGGAGTAAAATAGCCGTTACTCCCAAATAGTGACTTAATACTCTTGATTCTCAAGAGGTTATTTGACTCCATAGGCTTGACCAATAGCTCGCATATGACCGCGTCCCCACAGCAACCACTAAAAACACTATCTTCTACAGCTTTAAAGAAAGGTGCACATACCTCAAAAAACTTTTCGTCAGTTTCAAGAAAGTAGATGAAAATATTCGTATCAAAGTATACCTTTGAGCCCTCCATTTCGACAATGGCAGTATTTACTCATCCCATGAGGCACGTTGATTATTGATATAGGCAATACGCTGCGCAGTGTTCGTACCATAAAGCCCTTTCGTTGAGCCTGCATAACTCATCAGAGAAGGCCGAGCAATGCTTTTCTTGTGGAGATGAAGAGTGATTACTCCATTGCTATACGAAACATTTAAAACATCATCCAGAGAGATCTTTGCCTGTCGAATAATAGACATGGGGAGTGTCACTTGGTGTTTTTCTCGAACACGAATTTGTGTTGTAGAACTACTCATAAGTAAGATAGTAAGAGTTTTATAAGAAAATAGGAATTTATACTAGTCGATTATTTGCCCGAGTCAAATGAAGATTTTGGAAAGTCTAATGAACAAAAGTCACTCCTTTCGACACTTACAGTGGATGAAAGTCATAACTTTTGCAAACTATTTCCTACTTCCCCTCCATCGTAAATGCTCAATCTCGGAGCACTACGGCCCCCGAGAGGATCGCGTCACAGCGTCTCGCCATCACCTCTGCCACTGGGTCGCCCTCGAGAGCCCCAAACGCCACCCGTGCCGCCTGGTAATCCCCTGAGAAGTATACCTCAAGAGCTGCCTCATATGGAGCGACGCGAGCACTCAGATAATCGTGTAGGAGCTCATATACATCAAGTGCACTGTCGCGGCCTTTTACTCGGATACGGTCAAGCTTTCGAAAGGTAAATCCCTCCCCTGCCAGTGCCACGATCTCACCACTCACGCAGATGTTGGTGTGATACTCCTTGTTGACCCCCTCAAGTCTCGAGGCGAGATTTACACCGTCACCCAGCACTGTATAGCTAAATCTCGTAGCCGAGCCAATATTCCCGACCATCACCTCCGCAGTGTGAAGCCCGATGCGAGTCATGATCGGTGGAATCCCCCGCGCCTGCCAGACAGGTGCGAGCTCTCTGAGTCTCGACTGCATTGCGAGAGCCGTGAGACAAGCTGCCCGTACTGGATGCTCGAGTGGAACTGGCGCTCCAAAAAACCCCATCACCGCGTCCCCAATATACTTGTCGAGTGTCCCCCGCTGCGCGATGAGTATCTCCGTCATTTCAGAGAGATATTCATTCATAAAAGCAAACAGCACCGGCGCCTCGAGCGTCTCGGATATACGAGTAAATCCCTCAATATCACTAAAGAGTATGGCGAGCTCTCGCTTTTGACCGCCGAGGCTACAAATATCAGGATTAGCCGCGATCTGATCTACGAGCTCTGGCGCAATATAGCGGACAAATGCCTGTCGCAGAAAGCGCCCACGAGCATCGAGTGACCGATACCGATATATCCCCGCAGCAACTACTGGAGCTATGAATCCTGTACAAAATATCATCCAAATATCGATGAGGAGTCCCTGCCCCGCATGGAGGTACCATGTCACAAATACCAGCCCGACTGGAGCACCTACGAGCCAAAGGATATTTCCCCAGAGCTTACGAGTTGCCACTATCCAAAATGTCCCCACCGCCACCATGAGAATAATCGCCCAATTCACCTCGTTTTTGACCGGAGCAAGCGGGCTGTTACTCAGGAGCGAGTCGAGGAGATTGGCGTGAAACTCTACCCCTGGCATATCGACTCTCTGGCTGAGTGGAGACTTGTGAGCGTCGTGGATAAGTGTCCCATACTCACCAATAAGGACCGCTTTATCACGAAACGCTCCCTCAGGGAACTTGCCCGCGAGTACATCCGAGAGTGAATACCTCGTAAATCCACCGATCTCATGACTAAATGGGATGAGGGAGCTCCCTTGAGAATTCACAACCACACTCCGCAACAGACTCACCTGATACCGCTCACCACTCGCAAGGAGTCATGCGGGCGAACGAGTGAGTCAGGCTCATGCTGGCTCTCTAGTATAGAGCCTATATACCCTATGAGCAAATGGCTCTGTGGACTGCCGCTCGGTAGAGTGCGTGAGCTTGAGCCCTCGAAGGTATCCATACTCAGATATGAGATCGATCATGGACCAATATTTCTCAGGGAATATAGATCTCGGTGAGACCTGCTCTCCCCCATCTATCCCGACTTTTGTGGCAATAGTGATATTGTTATACTTTTCGAGTGTTTTCACGAGTCCAGTCTCCGTAGGGTCAGGATTAGCGAGCACTACATCAAGTCCGATCGCCCGAGCTCCTGCGGTATTGAGACGATCAAAGAGATCAGAGTATACCTGCTTTGAAAAGGTAAAAATCCGGAGATCATTTTTAGCGAGTGAGTCAAGTGACGCATTGTCGATAGCCACAATTACCACTTTGCCCGTCGGAGCACTCCGCATGACCGAGTAGCTCACAATCGCCTGAAAGTCCGCCCCAAATACTGGGCGCAACAGCTGCGTCACTCCATACCCAAATCCTATCCCTAGCAGGAGGGCTACGAGCATGTATATTGATTTTGCTTTCAGGAGAGCGGTTAAAAAAAATATTTTATCCCGAAGTCTGTGCAATGCTATCGGAAATGATCACCCTCAACATTGCTTTCAGCGCAAAGAGTCTATACTAAGAGAGTTTTTTACTCTCACCTATGCCCAAAAATCAAATTTGGCTCCCTATTGCCATCGTCCTCGGTCTTTTAATCGGGGGATTTTCTGCATACATTTACAAGTCTGTAAGTAGAGTACCCGCTCAGACAACTGTTGCAAGCACTGGAAGTGGAGTGAACAAAGTAAAAGCGCCTGGTGAGGTACTCGCCTATGTATCGGATACAATAGGATCAGTTACGCGAATTTCAGGCAGTAATACTTCAAAAATAGGGAAAGGTGAGACCCTCAGAGTAGGAGATACTCTGCGCACCGATACGGGCGCAAGTATAGAGATCATCTACAGTGACAGCTCAATTGTGCGTATATCAGAAGGGAGCTCCTACGAACTTCGCACTAGGGACACTGGCTACCTCGGTGCTGGATCTCTCTGGGCGCGCATTATTCGTCCGGTGACAGAGCTCGGAATATTTACCGTTGAGACCTCTGATCTCTCAGCAGGAGTGAGAGGGACAGCAGTACTCCTCACGACGAGTGCCAGTGGATCAGAGTGTACGGTCGTAGACTCGAGTCTCCCAAAAGACAGTGTCAGTGTACGAGCAACTACTGGCTCCGGAGTTATAGAGACGAGCCTCAGTCCCGAGGAGTCTATTTCTACCTTTGATCAACGAGAGGCTAAAAAAATCAAAGTAAATATGCAACGCCTCCTCGCGAAGAGAGAGGTAATTCAAAATCTCAAAAAAGATATCCTCTATCTTACTTCTCTCGAAGGACCAAGAACTTGAGTACCACCCGAAATGAGCATGCAACCGATTGATCCTGCTACACAAAAAAAAATCAATACAGAGGTACGGGTCTCACTCCCCAGCACGAGTGAGTTACAAAAGTTTTTTGAGTCTAAAGCCGTAGAGCTCGAATATACCCAGATGTACGGAAGTATCTCTGGTATCATAGAACCTGAGGATACGGTGCGTATTCGGATACTTTTTGGAGAAGATCTCCAGCTCACTGCGATGAAAAAAACTCTTGAGAATCTCAGGAGTCAGAGCATTGCTGGTGCGGACGAAACAAAAAAAGATGCATTTCAAAAGTCAGTGAATATCCTCCAAGAGGGAATTAGCGGATTTGATAAAACATTTGGTAAAGCCTATGAAGACCGAGTGAAGAGTGCCATGCAAGCAGTTTCACAGAGTGCAACAGTCATTGAGCAGTGAGTAGAGATTGAGAGCTCATGATCAGCATCTACTGGCTCTCTGGCACCTATAAATACGCTATCAGGAGTAACGCCTTCATTGAAAGTTAGCACTCCGTCAGAATCAAGTATACTCCCTACTCTCAAAACATCAGAAGTACTACTCCCCTCAATAAAACCAGTGGTAAGTGGACCAGCTGTCATCGTTCCAAAGAGGCCTCCAGTGAGTGGTCAGGCAATTATTCGATAGCCTACTCAAGCCGGAGCTCTAACCCCTCCACATCCTGGAGAGTAGAGATCACCTGCCCATAAAATCCAGGTTGTGTAGTATCCATCTGAAAATCAATTTTTGACTGCGCACTCCCCTGCCATATGAGTACACAAGGCTCATCCCAGTCTGAGAGTATATCATAGAGTGCATCCAGATTGCGACCGAAATATTCAGGGAAACTGAGTACTCGAGTTATCTCGTCATATAACGATTCTACAGTGTTAAAGTTCTTGGCTTGTAGAGTATATGTTTTCATGAGAAAAAAATGAGTATAGGCAAAGTGCTCCAAGATTTCAAGAGAAAATACTACCCTCTCGGTGCACAGGTCCTGGCAGGAACTGGCCGTACATCAGAGCGAGTATCGATAGGTATCCTCTCGCCTGCAAACTTGGCGCCCGTCTCAAAAAGTATATCGTAGAGAGCCACCCACTCACTCGCTATCGCTCGCAAGTATACTCGTGGGGCAGTCATGAGCGCAACACTCTCAGCTGCGTATCCGGTGGCCTGTAGACCACTTGCACGCGCAATTGTCACAGCACGCTCCAGATGAAACGGCTGTGATATGATCACAAACCCCGAGAGTCCAAATATATCTCGTGCTCGTAGCACACTATCAAGCGTCCGAATCCCTGCGTAGTCGAGATACATCCGCTCTGCAGGGACTCCGAGCTCAAGGAGTCGGTGCTGCATACTTACTGGCTCGTTGTACTCGAGGGAAGTATTGTCTCCAGAGAGCAGGAGGCAATCTGCCCCAAAGTCACGATACACCTGTGCCGCTCGCTGCATCCGCCCTTCAAAAAATATATTTGATCGGCCGTCGCTCGTAGTTGGAGCAGTACCGAGTACGAGTGCCACCGTATTTGCTCTCGGAGTAGGTTCATTCACGAGACGAATGTACGGCATTGCATAGAAGCGAAATCCAAGCTCGATCAAGAGCGATCCTACCAGAAAAATCAGGAGGATCACTCAGAGAATGCGAAATAAATTTTTTGGTTTAAACACTCCGAGGTTTTACCACACTACGATAGAGGAGTTTGCAAATATTCCAAATCAGTTTAAACGGCCAAGCGAGTGCGCGCTTGATGTGTGGTCCCCATCCGTGATCGACCATAAACGCCTCGTAGTAGAGTCACTTTACTACAAACAGAGTGAGAAAAGTACACGCCGCAAGTCCAAAGATAATCGTATACCCGAGTCCTGCCCAAAACGCGTCTCGCAGAGCGAGTGGGAGAATACCAAGACAGGTCGTAAGGGTAGTTAGTATCATTGGCTCAAGACGGCTTGATCCTGCCTCGACAAGGACCGTAAAGCCTTTCATTCATTTTCGCAGATTGATGTTAATCGCATCAATGAGGATAATCCCATGATTGACCGCAATCCCCGTAAACGCAATAAATCCGATCCCAAACGGGAGAGACATTTTGTTACCAGTGAGGAGAAGTCCTACAAATACAAACGGCAATGCCATAAGAACAGAGTAGAGGACGATAACTGGTTGCTTGAAGCTATTAAACTGGAGAGTAAGGATCGCAAATATCGCAAGGAGTGCGATAAAAAATGCAGTGAGAACAGCTACTATGAGGTCAGCATTCTCTTGATTTTCACCACCCTGAGCTGAGCGAATCCCACTCGGATACTGATAGGAGTTTGCGTACGCTATAAAGCGAGATTGGATATCCTCTTTTGATCCTCCTTCCTCCACATCCGCTCCTATCGAGATCTGGACGAGTCCTGCTTCACGAGAGATCGAGGCCGCAGCGTTCGTGAGGCTCGTGTCGATGAGATCACCTACGCGATAGGTCTTCCCTGCATACGCAAAAGTATGCGAGCTCACGAGATCAGGACTCACTCCCTGTACAAATTGAGAGTATTTGAGTACGATATCGAGGTCCTCTCCCCTATCAGCGATTGACCCAACTGTCACTCCGTTGAGGAGCGTTACGATCTGGTCGATCACCACAGATGGTGCGAGTCCGAGCTCCGAGAGAGTATCCTTGCGAAGTCGGTAGACAAACTGTCCTGGAGTCTTCCCTGAGCTATTCTCGATGTTCTTGACTCCAGGATACGAACGTATCTCTCGCTCAAAATCAGCTGCTGTAGTAATGAGCGCTCCGAGTGAGTTCGCAGAATCAGCTACGAGTTTGATCGCAACTGCTTTACCAGCAGGAGGTCCCCCTTCTTGGACTTTTGATGACACATCATACCCGAGCGCGCGGATAGCATTAAAGTCCGCGAGAAGCGCTTTATCTACATCAAATACACTGCGAAGCCCGAGCTTGTTGCGCTCTGTGAGCTTTTTGAGGGTAACGTCGACCGATATTCCTGTATCCGTCGAGCTTTTGGAGTCACGAGTCGTCATTTTATAAAACTTGATCTCAGGGTACTTGGCGAGGATATCCGCAATTTTTGGAGTAACTGCATCAAGTGATGCAACTTTTTCCCCATTTGCTCCTCGTATCCCATACTGTACAAATCCATTGTCTGACGCAGGAAAGAGGTCAAATCCAACATGCCCAGCGAGGGATTTCCCTCCGATGACCGGTATAAACGAGAGGATCAAGATCGCAAACGGGATCGCAATAGCAAGCCTACGAATAAGTGTACTCTCGAGAAACTTGGTAAGAGTTTTCTTGTACCATACGGTCGCGCTGTGGATGAGCCTGAGACGAAGAGGTCGAGCGTTGTCCTTGATCTCCGTCTTACCAATTCGCTCATACTCGAGGAGCGCTCGCTCTTCATCTGAGGCGTACTCGACAGCTGTATCATCGTGGATGTAGCTTTTTTTTGCCTTCACAAATAATAGATAAAGAGCACTATTGACGGTGAGCGCGAGGATGAGTCCAAACGCCAGGACTCCAAATATAGTGATGGGTATGTAAGCGAGAAATTTCCCAAGTATCCCGGGGAGTACCATCATCGGTACAAAGGCGACGATCGTCGTCATAACTCCTGAGATTACCGGGATACCATACTCTCGAAGTGCGAGCATGATCGCCGTACGAGGTTCATATCCAACACGCACCTTGGCAGAAGCTGCCTGGATAATTACAACGATCGTATCAATCGCAATACCAAAGGAGAGTACGAGCGAAAAGTTTGTCAAAAAGTTGAGGGAGAGCCCGAGTGACTTGAGGAATATAAATGTCACGAGAAACGCAAGTGGAAGGACTATGACCGCAAAGAGCGAGTCTCGAAGTCCGATAAATAACCACATAACAATAAACACGAGCACCAGGGTCGTTATCGCCTCCATTGCGAGCTCTCTATAGTCGTCTCCGATAATGTCCGCCTGATCATTGGCGTAATTTATCTCAACACCAACAAACTTTGGGTCTTTGAGTGCCTCAGTAATAGCTGCCTTTGCCTGTTTTGAAGCCGCAAATATTCCGGCGCTCTCATTTTTGATAACCGTCAGTGCGACTGATCTCTG
>JAYWGH010000076.1:0-3622 GCA_043778375.1 bacterium | reverse complement strand
ACCTCAAACTTTTGAAAAACTCAAGATATCAAGTCCACGCATGAGCGCCCTCTCCGAGAGAGTAGGATCAAGCGACTTCTCATAGCGGGTAGAGGCGTCAGAGCGGAGTCCCAGACGCTGCGCAGTGAGTCGTATCGCTACTGGATCAAACACCGCAGACTCAATACAGATATTGCGAGTCGATTCGGTGATACGAGAGCTCAGCCCACCCATCACTCCAGCGAGTCCGAGGATCTTGACCTCATCGGCTATGAGAATATCAGTGGGGAGGAGTACTCGCTCTTTGCCGTCGAGAGTGACGAGAGTTTCCCCTTCTCGGGCTTGGCGGACGACAACTGCCCCCTCGATCGTATCTGCGTCAAAAGCGTGCATAGGCTGTCCATACTCCATCATGACAAAATTGGTCATATCGACAATCGCGTCATGGCTCGTGTGTCCCGAGCGCTCGAGGAGCATGGCGATACCCAGGGGTGTAGCGCGAGGAGTCACCCCCTCCACTCGAGCGAGACAGTACGAGCGAACTTTATCTGTCTCAGTACGAGTAGCGATCACGGGACTCACCTCCCAAGACCCCAGAGTCTCTGGCGTACTCGACACAAGGTCAGAGCTAAACTCTCCCCCAAATACCGCAGCAAACTCTCGAGCATGTCCCACTATTCCAAAAAGGTCTCCCCTATTCGTCATATTCTTGTTATCTATCTCGAGCACTGTATCAGTCATCGGCATAGTATGGATCTTATTATTTGGTCCGAGGATCGGCACCTGAAGCTCAAAAATACTCTTCCCGATAGCACTCTCAAGGTACTCAGTTGCAAAATCCGCCCCAAGATCAATAATCCCTGCTGCCTGAGTACGAGTGAGTCCGATCTCATCTGCTCCACACATCATCCCACGGGATATCATCCCTGCCATCTTACGCTCCCCGATCACAAAGTCAGGGGTGAGCTGACATCCGACTACCGCTACAGCCGTATACATCCCGACATATACATTTGGGGCACCTGTGAGGATAGTCTCCTGCTCACCTGATCCTGTAACCTGTACCGTACAGATCCAAAGCTTGGTTGATTCAGGATGCCTGACAGCTGTGAGTACTTTGCCTACTACTACCCCAGATATAGCCTCAAATTTCTCAGATCTCTCGATCTCAGCCGTATGGATAGAGTAGGCGTGAGAAATATCTCGTATGCTCGTACTCGCGCGCAGAGTCGTGAGATCAGTAAAATTGGAAATCCAGTTGAGTGGCAGGTGCATTGGTTGGGTTTTAGTACAAGGCGTAGTATAGACAAAATACACAAGATCCAAAATTTGGAATCGCGCAAAAAGCGGTATACTGCGTGCCTACCACCATTATTTATGAAAATCTCCCAAATCACCAAATATAGTCTCACACTGGTAAGTATTTTTACGGCTGTACAGGCACACGCTGAGAGTTGGATAGGGATAAATAGCGCGAAGCTCCGAGATGGAAATGTGGGATTTGAGACTATTCCTCTCCTCATTGTGAATGTGACGAACTACCTCATGGGGTTTGTCGGGACGATCTCGATGATCATGATCGTCTATGGAGCAGTACGAATGGGGTTTGGAGCAGTTGCAGGAGACAAAGAAATCGGGAAAAAAGTCATATCTGCTGGGATCGTAGGTTTTGTGATCGCAGTGTCTGGATGGTTCATCGTCAATCTTATAATCGATAACTTTTAGTATGTATATTTGGCAAGTCCCCGGACGCAAAAATCACTCTTCGCAGTGGTATATGATCGCAGGAATTCTCTGTCTCTCACTCGCTATTTGGGGAGTTTTTACCCAGATCTATGCGCTCACTGTCGTAGTAATACTCCTCGCCGGGGTCTACATAATGCTTGAAAATAACGCCGCTGACTCAGTCGAAGCGATCATCAATGAAAATGGCATTGGTATTGGTGAGGGATTTTATGACTATGGGCAAATCGAGGATTTTGCATTTCTCTTTGAAGGGAAAATTGCTCAGTCTATCCGTATTCGTCTCCGAAAAAATAGCCTACGAACCATCGATATCCCCCTTATGGATATGCCAGTAGATGAGATACGCGCGTACCTCCTTGGATACTTACCTGAAGGCGCAGGGGTAGAGCTCAGTTTTATCGATCGTATGATCGAGCGGGCTGGACTATAAAAATCTCCCTTTCGGGAGAAATTATAGGTCTTTGAGAAGGTACTACACCACAAAATGCGCATCAATCTTTGCCTTTGCCTCGATCATAAGTGTTTCTCCTCCTGCAGACGGAGTATTTACACTAAAATGTTGTACTGTTGCTGAGCCAATATAGTAGGCAAGCGCTGTTACATGTCCTGATAGGTGATCCCATGGATGATCAGCCCCCATCGGAATTCCTGAGCTCGTCGTGACGATATAAAACTCACGGATATTTTTTGCGAGTCCGACATACGCTCCAGTCTCATCTACTTTCCAGACTTCGCCTACTTTGATGATCTGATCAAACCATGCCTTAGTGGCAGCTGGCATACCAAGATTCCACATAGGAGTCGCGAGTACCACTATGTCATGAGAAAGTATTTCATCTACTACTGTGCGCTGATAATCTGCAGCCTTTTGACTCTCAAGATCAAGATCCTCGTACTTCATAAATCCATACATGTACGCGATTTGAGATCCAGTCACAAACGGGACATCTGCAGAAATATCACGTGTAGTAACTTCACCTTTGAGCTGGGTCATGAGATGGTCCGCGAGCGCAGTTGAGTGTGACCTCTCACCACGAGGTGATCCAGTAAGGTAGAGTATTTTAGTCATAATGTATAGGTAAAAAATAACTTGCTACTTTATAGAAAAAGGGCGTGAGAGCAAATTAAATCTTCTACAAACTAGGTTATTATTTCAAGCGATTTCCTCTTGCTCGCATCCTCTGTGTATTTGCCATTACGCCGTAGGCCATAAAATATTGGTCGAGGGTATTTGCATTTTCTCCATACTGATTTTCCCCATAGAGAAAGTCACTGACTATTTCTCGTGCTCTACACATCTCAGAGAGGACCCCCTTTCCTCGCCATCTCTGGTCGGCAAACGCCATATCAAAGAGTTCATACATTCGTATACTTGCACCTTGGAGTTTTTCTTGATCTCCGATCGCTTTTGCGTGTATCGCTCTCCCCGCCTCAGCTCATATGTTCCCAAGTTGAGCTTCAGCAGTCATGGTACCCCATTTTCCAGATTCAAGGAGCTCACGATGAAAAATAATCCCGAGAGGTTTAAGCATGTATGAGAAGTGTTACTATTTCTCTGATTCTTTCTTGTACTTTAGGATCATCTACACTCCGGGTTCTGTTACCTGCATTTGGTCTCAGATTTATCATTGAGTCAAACTCTATAAACTCTGATTTTCAGAATTCTGATGGATAGAGGTTGATCCCCCACAGATCAGATTGATCGGATCAGTCATCTAGTAGCATCTCCATCTCATCAGCATGAAACCCTCAACCGATCACCATACGCTTTCGATCGATATCTACGACTGCTTTACAGAGAGTTATTCCACTCCCGTTTTCACAATTTGCATGAGCTTTTATCTCAGAAAGTTGAGTAGGTGAAATGATAAAATGCATGTGCTCGCTTTAAATATCC
>JAYWGH010000075.1:0-11685 GCA_043778375.1 bacterium | reverse complement strand
GGCTGGATAACTCCACTTGATACATAAGAGAATGTTCCATCTGCAACTTCCATACCATCAGCAATATTGAGGATGCGTCCGTTTTGAGCGAGATACACTCGCTGATCACCACATATACTAAAAGATACCTGCTCACCCTCGACCACACCTATAAACGCTGTAAGATTTGCTCGACTAAAGATCGCTCCCTGCGCAAGAATTGCCCGATTGATCACTTCAAGGAGCTTTCAGAGGAGTATGTCTGCATGTTCACGACGGAGATGAGGATCTGCTGCAAGACCGACTATTTGCGATTCAATGAGACTCATGGGAGCACCTTCAGTCGCACTAATTTGAAAATAGAGCTCACTGTTACCGGCAAGTTTGAGTTTTTTGGTACTGACTTTTACCTGCCCATTTGATGGAGCGTGACGATAGATACGAGGGAGAATCATACTGTAAAAAAGTCCGATTGCTCGGACTCGGGGCTAGATGTTATTGAGCATTGAGAGGATATTGTCGGTGTCATCAGTCTTTTTATCATTTGCCTCTTTTGCTGACACTTTATCTCGAGTATCTTTGGACTGGAACTCTTGCCACTCGATGAGATGTTTTTCATTGAGCGTACGTATCTCCTCTTGATATCTGATTTCGAGTTCTTCGAGCTTTTTGCGTTCTGTTTCGAGTATATCAAAGAGCCGATCTATTTGATCATCCGTCATGGACGGGAGGATATCAAACCAGTATTGCTTTTCGGAGTTGTCCATACTTTCTGTTGCGAGTACGAGACCTACGAGTTCTGGATACTGCGCCTGTATCTCGTCAATGATTGTAAAGATGAAACCGTCTTGGGGAACTTGAGCCATAGGAGAGAGTACTAAATAACATGAGTATTATAGAGAGTTTTGTACGAACGCAAATTTTGTGTGCGCTCGAGGGGCTTGAATAGAGGCGAGTTTTGGGAGATGTTGAACGGGTGCTATATTGACAGTATTGTTTTTTCACTATACTTCACAATCTTATGAAGCAGTTCATACTCTCTATTCTCAAAGCTCTTGCCTTACAGGTACTTGCTCGCCACCAACCTCGGATCGTTGCAGTTACTGGTACCGTTGGTAAATCTACTACTGCACATTTTCTCTACGACGCCCTCGCAATGATGTACGGAGCCGATAAGATAGGGGTCTCCAAGCATAACTATAATGGTGAGTATGGAGTGCCACTTACTATTCTCCAGTGTGTATCTCCGCACTCAAACCCTTTTCTCTGGGCAGCAGTTTTTGCTCGAGGGTTATGGCTCGCCTTTGGGGCTCGCTCATACCCTGAGTATCTCGTGCTCGAGTATGGGATCGATCATCCGGGTGAGATGGATTTCCTCCTCTCTATTGCAGCACCTGATATCGGGATCATCCAGGCAATCTCACGCAACCACATCGCAAACTTTGCGAGTTATGACGAGTATGTGGATGAAAAACTCAAGTTTGTTGCTGCCTCAAAGTCTCTGATCTACAATGGAGATGATAGTAAGATACGGAGATTTTTGGAGGAAAATCCTCGCGAGAAAATAGTATCATTTGGACGAAAGTCAGTTGAGGCTCTAGACTACAAAGCGGTAGGGGTGACCTCGACTCTTGAGGGACTCGTATTTACGGTTGAGACATGAGGGTGAGCGGTAGAGTTACGAGTGCCTATTGTAGGCTCTCACCAGGTGTATAATATTCTCCCAGTTTTTGCACTTGCAGGCGCACTAGAGAAGTCTATTCAAGAGGTGATATCTGTGTTCGAGGAGCTTGTCCCACAGAAGGGGAGGGGCTCCATTCTCCAAGGGGTAAATGATACAACGATCATTGATGGGAGCTACAATGGATCTCATGAAGCGATCTCTGCGGGTATCGAGTACCTGAGTGAGCTAGATCCGGGCATCGCTCGAGCACTCTTCCTCGGGGACATGCGCGAGCTTGGCTCACAGTCTGCAGAGATGCACGAGGATATTGCGAACAAGATAGTTACACTTAATCCTACATTTGTGGTGCTCGTAGGGGACGAGATGCAAAAATATGTGTATCCTCTTCTCCTCGAAAAACTCGGTGAATCTCGGGTTTCTCACTCTCTCAACTCAAAAGTAGCAGGACAAAAAGTACGAGAACTTCTCTACGAGACAGAGGGGCCAAAGGCACTATTTGTGAAATGAAGTCAGACGACCATATATCTTGAGGAGGGGATTAAAGAGTTTTTGTTTGATCTCCAAGACACAGACAATCTCTGTCGTCAGTCTCCTCGCTGGCTCGGTAAGAAAAATGTATTTTTTACGATGGTAGCCCCAAAGTAGTATGTCGCAGTTCCTCAGTATCGCTCTTGCTTTGTGTGGTGCGTGCTTTGATGCGATAGATAATATCTCGTATAAGCGAGTGAGTGAGCTTGCGTATCAGTATCAAGTGAGCCGATATTTATAGGGATTTATCGATGCAATCGTTTTAGCAGTGATTATGCTCCCGATTGGACTCTGGTATTCGCATGAGCAAGTGCTTCGAGACTTTCTCATTATTACTGGATCACTCACGACCCTCGTGTGTATATTTTTTATCGCGGTTGGGAGATTTCTGGTGGTATTTTACTGGTCAAAGGCGTACGCAAATGAGAAAATCTCCGTACTTGCGCCGTATACACAGACTTCTGCTATTCTCTCGATATTGGCAGGATTTTTCCTGTTTTCGGGGACAACGAGTGTGATCACGCTCTTAGCTGCCCTCGCATGAGTACTTCTCATCCTCGCAAGCAGTGTGCATGGGCGTAAGATCGAGTTTAGTAAGCACTGTGGCGAGCTCATGATCGCGGAGTGTGCTCAGACTCTCCAGTTTGTACTCGCGGCGTATCTACTCCTTAAATTTGACCCAGTGTCGGTCCTTTGGAGCCAGATTGTGGTGTTTACCCTCCTCACAAGTGTGATGGCGTTGTTTTTGGTGCGGCGTTTGCGACTCCCGACTATTAAAAAGCATCTATTCCAGTTTTTTGGATGTGATATAGTCTCCAATATCATGTGGTCAGCGAATGCCCTCATGGCACTCTTTTTGTTTCAAAATCTTGGGATCACCCTCACAGTACTCCTCTCTATGGTTACTCTTGCGGTTACTCTTGTTATGAGTTACTTTATTTTTTGAGATCGCCCAACCAAACATGATCTTTTCTTGAGTTTTGGGATACTCATCATCATCTCGATAGGAGTATCTTTTTCACCCTGATTTGGGGGATAACATTCTGGTTTGAATTTGCCTCTATTTTCTATAGCATACATACATGATTTGATTTTGGATATATTTGAGTCTCTACCTCCTACTTTTAATATTTGTATGGGTATTTTTTCTCGTTGCCAAAATTCATATTTTTAAATTCCGAGAGTATTCTACCCATGTGCAACCGGTAACACGGTTTATGGGTTTGGTGCTTCTGGTACTCACCATCATCTGATTTGTTGTACTCGCTCGGGAGTATAAATGACCTACTCAGGCGACCACTGTGCGTGAAACTACCTCTATCGAACAATACTAACTATATCTCATGAAAGTCGGCATCGTCGGACTTCCCAACGTTGGGAAATCAACTTTATTTAATGCACTCACTCGGTCATACGCTGCTGAGGCTGTAAATTTCCCATTTTGTACGATTGAGCCAAATGTTGGGATCGTAAGTGTAAATGATCCTCGTCTTGAGGCTCTCCGAGTAGCAGTGTCAGGAACAAAGACCATTCCTGCTACGGTCGAGTTTGTAGATATTGCGGGACTAGTGGAGTGAGCGTCAAAAGGAGAAGGACTCGGGAATAAGTTTTTGTCTCACATCCGACAAGTAGACGCGATCCTCCAGGTCGTACGAGGGTTCGCTGATACGAATGTACACCATGTAAATGGCTCGATCGATGCTCGTCGTGATATAGAAGTGATCAATGCAGAGCTCATGATCGCGGATCTTGAGACTCTTGAGCGCCGAATGGGGGAAAATGATAAAAAGATACGCGCTGGAGACAAAGAGGCAAAATCTCGAGCTGAGATCTATCCTCGCCTCAAGGCTCATCTCGAATCAGGAGCACTTGCGGTGACTCTTGAGCGAACTCCTGAGGAGAGTTTATTTCTCCAGGATCTCCACCTCCTCACGAACAAACCATTTATATATGCGGTAAATGTTGCCGAAGAGTCAGTGAATACTCCAGATGCAGAGTTACGAGCCCTTGTGGGGATCACAGACTCTACAGTACCTGTGCTCCCAATATGTGCCAAGCTCGAGCTCGATATGATGGAATTTTCAGAGACAGATAGACTCGAGTTCCTCGCATCGCTCGGGATCTCGTTTAGTCCGACAGATCGAGTGATCAAGACCTGTTATGACCTACTCGGTCTTCAGTACTACTTTACTGCTGGAGAGATGGAAGTGCGAGCCTGGACGATTCACAAAGGAGATACAGCCCCTATGGCTGCAGGAGTTATCCACACAGACTTTCAAAAGAAGTTTATCAAGGCAGACGCAGTGAACTGGCAAGATCTCGTAAATGCGGGAGGATGGTCACCTGCTCGCGAAAAGGGGCAAGTACGAATGGAGGGAAAAGAGTATATCGTCCAAGATGGCGATGTGATGCTCTTTAAGTTTGGGGCGTAGGTGCTAGCGAGAGTATTGGTGGAGATTTCTTAAAGAATCTCCACTTTTTTGCACCCTGCTCAAAATTATGATAATTTAGAGCAAACAAATACCCATGATTGCTCTCTATTCTCACTTTGAAGTCACTCCTGCAAGCCTCAAACAGCTCTGGCTTTTTAACTTCGCACTCCTCGCATTCTATGTGATCCTTGTACTCGGAGTTCCCCTTATGAAGGGCTCAGTGCTCGAGTTCCCAAATGTGAAACCTCTCCCATTTGATGGAACAACTTCGCCGATTGCATATGTCCCAAACTGGCTGAATGCAGCAAACTTTGTCAAAACCCTTCGGTTTGAAAATATTGCGAGTAGTGAGTTTGTAGAAACTCCTTTTTATGATCCAGAAGTTTTTGGGAGTGAAGACCCCCGAGATAAGGCTGCCCTCCTCGCACGAGGGACCTACATCACTCCGTATATGGGAAGTTATCGTATGAATTTTCGCGAATATGATGGCTCACACCTCGGAGTAGACATAAGAGCACCACTTGGTACTCCAGTGCTCTCTATCGCAAACGGGGTCATCGTTAAGTCGGTAAATACAGAGGGTGCAGATGGGAAATATGTAGTCATCCGTCATGATGGGATCAGTTATTCTCGCCTGCCTGCTGCGAGTTACTACTCTGCATATCTCCATCTCGAGGTCGCGCTCCCTGCTGAGGGGACAGTAGTCAAGAAAGGGGATCTCATCGGGCGAGTAGGGATGAGTGGTATCACGACTACCCCACATCTCCACTTCCAGATAGACAAGTCGGACGCTCCGTTTCATTCGTATTGGCCGTATAGCTTCAAGGATCTTCGAGATCTCAAGCTCGATTTCTTTGAAGCCGTAAATGCGGGACTCGGGAAGGAAAATGCGATGAGATATACGGTGAGCCCACTTGATTTTATACAGTCACTCGCGGGTGGATCTACTGTACAGGCTCGTGAGACCATACTCCCCCCAGTAGTAGCAGCCACACCAGTTCGTGAGCAGACTTTTATCGCAGCAGTAATCGTGCCACCAGTGCCACCAGTACAGTCATCTATGGTAGTCGTACGAGAGCCACTCATGAGTGCTCCAGTACTTCCCGTAACAGTGAATACGCCACTCGTGACTTCTTCTGCTCAGGCAGCGGTACGAGCCTCTCAGGCGTACATAGACATCCCAGTGCGTGCCTCGTATGCGAGATCAGCTGCGTATCTCAAGGATCGTGCTATACCCGTACTTCAAAGTGAGATAGTATTCAGACCCACTCAGGTACTCACAAGACGAGAGGCGGTTCTCTATCTTGCAGGAGTATTTAGTATCGAGGCACAGTCAGGAGCACAGATCTCGTATGCGGATATCCTCGCTGATGACCCGAGTATTGGATACCTCGCCACTCTGCAGGCCCGGGGGGTGATAAAGGGCGGATGGTTATTTAGACCTAACGATGCTATCACTAAGCAAGAACTCGTAGCGATGATGCTACGGATCACTGGGGACTACGAGGGGAGTATTGATGAGTACGGAGCAGGTGGACCGATCAAGAGCTTTATAGCCTCTACAAACTACTCTCGTGCAGGGATTAAAACTACTGCCGCTGTGAGTCGTGCTGAGGCTGCTCGAATGATGGAGCTTTGGGGGACGAAGAGAGGGTAGTGCCTACTGTATTTCTTAAAATCCCCTCGTAATTTTGGGGATTTTTTGTACACTCCCCCCATGCTGAATTCAGAACAACAAAAAGCCGTCAATCATCTCGACGGACCTATGCTCATCCTCGCTGGCGCCTGAGCAGGGAAGACCCATACACTCACCGAGCGAGTCGCAAATATGGTACTTCAGGTGGGGATACCTGCGGACTCGATCCTCTGTGTGACTTTTACGAATAAAGCTGCCAAGGAAATGCGCGAGCGAATCGGTCGCAAGCTCGGACTCGAGATGGCAAAGGTCAATCCATATCGTCAAAGTGGAGCCCCAATGGTGGGGACATTTCACTCGATGGGGGTATATTTTTTGCGGATGTTCATCGATCGACTTGGGTACAACAAAAATTTTGTCATCCTCGATGAGGATGACAAGCTCCGCCTCATCAAGTCTATCCTCGCGGATCAAAAAATAGATGAAAAAGAAATCCCCGCTAAGCAGGTAATAGGAATGATCTCGAGTGCGAAAAATGAAGGAATAGATCCCGGAATGATGCGACAAGGAGCTCAGTCCTATGCGGCGTCTGTAGCCTCTGAGGTCTACGCTGAGCTTGAGCGGCGGATGCGCGCGATGAGCGCTCTGGATTTTGATGATATTCTCCTGCGTACTTATGATCTCTTGAGACTTCCTGAGGTACTCGAGCACTTTCATCGCAAGTATCAGTATATCATGGTGGATGAGTATCAGGATACCAATGAGATCCAGTATCAGACGGTAAAGCTCCTCGCAGCTGGCACTCGAAATATCGCAGTAGTCGGGGATGACTGGCAGGGGATATACAGTTGGCGAGGTGCGAATATAAAAAATATCCTCAACTTTGAGCGAGACTATCCGGACGCTTTTGTGGTAAAGCTCGAGCAAAACTACCGCTCGACAAAGGTAGTGATCGAGGCCGCAAACGCAGTCATCAAGTGTAATCATACAGCGCTCGAGAAGACCCTCTGGACTGAAAATGAAGACGGAGCCAAAATCATAGAGCTTGAGGCTGCAGACGAGCGGGAGGAGTGTCGAGAGATCGCGGGGTACATCACTGCTGGGACAGATGCGGGGGATAAGCTCACTGACTGGGCAATTCTCTATCGCACGAACGCACAGTCTCGATCGATAGAAGAAGCGCTCATAAATAAAGGGATTCCATATCGTATTTATGGTGGGGTAAAGTTTTATGAGCGGCGTGAGATCAAGGATTTATTGGCTTACATGAGACTCATCCACAATCAGTCTGACGCGGTGAGCTTTGCTCGGGTGATCAATGTACCGAGTCGCAAGATCGGGGAGAAGTCTCTCGAAAATATCATGGTACTCGCGGGTCAGATCCGTGCTGATCCAGTGACAGCACTCCGCCATGGACTTGAGGTACGAGCGTTTTCTGGGGGGCTTGCGACTGGAGTTGGGGCGTTCCTCGGGGTGTACGACCATCTGCGGGAGATAGCACTCGCGGGCAGTGTCGGGCAGATACTCACCGCAGTGATCGACCGAACTCGCTATATCGAATATCTCGAGCTCGAGTATGGCAAGGACGATGCCGAGTCGCGCATCGAGAATCTCAAAGAATTTCAAAATCTCGCCTCCAGATATGAGGGGCTCGCTCCGAGCGAGGGGCTTGCACTCTTTCTCGAGGATATAGCGCTCATCACTGATGCTGATCGTGAAGGGGAAGGGGAGGAGATGGTATCGCTCATGACGATCCACCTTTCAAAGGGGCTAGAGTTCAAAAATGTGATTATCGCTGGGGCGGAGGATGGACTTTTCCCACATTCACGGACATTTCTCGAGCCTCGGGAAATGGAAGAAGAGCGCAGACTCATGTACGTTGCACTCACTCGAGCAAAAAAACAGCTCTACATCACGAGAGCTCGTGAGCGCTATCGGTTTGGGACTTACTCGGCAAATCCGAGGTCAAAGTTTGTAAAAGAAATACCCGTCCATCTCATCGAGACTCGTATCATCGAGCCAAAATATCAGTTTGGGTGGAATGGAGGATCTTGGCTCGGAGGAGGATCTACGAGCACAGGGGGTGGTACGAGTGCTGCGAGTAATCAAGGATCGGCTTTTGTAGCGGCAGCAGCCGCTCGTATAGCGCGTATCGATCCAGCATCTATACATACAGGTGATCGAGTGAAGCATCCTCAGTTTGGAGAGGGGACGATCATATCTGTGAGAGAGGATATCGCGGAGATTGCCTTTACCTGAGCACACAAAGGGATTAAGCGCCTCAATATCAAGATCGCACCGATAGAGAAGGTCAAGCCTTAAACGACATCTCTCAGTATGATGTAGCTGAGGTATAGAGCATATAAAAAGAGGAGGAAGTATCCTTCTTTCTTCCCGATTTTGTTTTTCTTTCAGACGAACGCTACTGCTAAGAGCGCTACAGCTGCGAGTATCGATACCCCGAGATCAAGATACGAGCTCGCACCAAACGGTATCGGTGCAATGACCGCAGAAACTCCGAGTATCAAAAGAATATTCATGATGTTCGACCCTACAATATTCCCTATCGCGAGATCAGACTTTCACCTGACTGCAGAGAGGATAGAGGTTACGAGCTCTGGCATACTCGTCCCAACTGCTACAATTGTGAGTCCGATAAGTCACTCAGATAATCCTGCAACGCGAGCGAGATCTACTGCAAAATATACGAGTATTTTCCCCCCTCAAAATAGAAGTGCAACTCCGAAAGTTATATAGAGTATTGACCACCAGAGATTGGTACCTTTTGTTTCTACTTCGAGTTCTTCTCCCGTTTCATTATTGTGAAAAATACTGTAGAGGATAAACAGTATTGCTCAGCCTATGAGAATAATTCCATCAATTCGACCGACGATATTGGCTCATGCCTGATCAAATAATCTGTCACTCACGAGTATACCTAGTAGGACTGCTACGATAATGGCAACAGGAATATCGAATTTTCTCATACTTTTTGCGAGCGTCATAGTAGAGATGCAAGCAGTAATTCCGAGGATCAGGAGTATATTTGCAATATTTGATCCGAGCACATTCCCGATCGCTATATCAGACTTTCACTCTATGCTTGCGGTTAGAGAGACGATGAGCTCTGGCATGCTCGTCCCTATGGCGACGATCGTGAGTCCGATGATAGCTTCTGATAGCTGAAATCTCTTCGCAAGAGCTACTGCGCCTACTACGAGTCTGTCTGCTCCGACAGTGAGAAGTCCGAGACCAAAAATAATACCGATAAGTGATACGAGAACTGCGAGCATAAGAGAGTTTTAAGAGTGCACAAAATATGGTGATATGACTTTTTTGCAACTTGGAGAATTTTCTCCTAGTGACTCACTATAGTATTCTAAAACCCTCTCACACCCCACCCCTTCCCGAGCAAGTCCAAAGTGATAGGCCACTTTTTTTACGACGAGATCACTTCCAAGAAATGTATTCCCAAGTACACTCCAGAGTCTACTCGGACGAGTGGGATCGAAAGATTGTACAAAACTCGTATAGAGCTCGACTTTTCAGGAGAGATAGTCGGCGAGATCATTTCAAAAGTAGAGTTCATTTGGGGCACGACCAGATGGGGTCGTGAGTCGCGTAAACTCCCCACCCGTAAATCCCCACGCATACTCGCCGCGTTCATATCTGTCCCCAGTCGAGTAGTCAACTGCGATGATGTAGAGTCTATCGGGCTCAGCGAGTACGAGGGTCTTGAGGTTATCAAGTGGATCAGCGAGCTTGGTGGGGAGGAACTTGGTATTGAGTGCTCTCAGTACATCCGCCTCGAGAGACTCTCTGTCTCTCACACCTGGATGAAGTGGCACATTCTTGCGAACAAATACCTCAGTGTGAGCAAGGCTTACTGGGATGCGATCTCAAAATGTGAGTCCCGCAATACTCCCCGAGGGTCTATCAGAGAGTGATATACTCTCACCAGCACCGAGCACTCTTCGTGGACAGATAATCCCGTACTCACGTGCTGTCTCCGTCTCAAGTGCGCATATCTGCTCTAAACTCATAACTTTGGTGCCTGCGAGTGCTCGACTGATCGAGCTCGGGAATTGAAGACCCTGCCCAATATAGGCGACTTCAAATCCTGGGAGAGTCCAAATACGCGCGAGTGGCAGATCCTCCTCGAGTATGACCTCAGTTCGCTCGTGTATCTCATCTCTTCGACGGGCCTCATAGCTCGCCTCAAAGTCCACTCTCCCCTCTGTGCTCATGAGATCGAGTATTGCAATATTACCCTCGAGCTCATTGGCACTCGCAATATACAGTCGTCGAGTGTAGGACCTTGCGGTGTAGAGGCTCTGGAGGAGTGCCTGCTCGCTCGCAATGAGGGGCGGAACAGTATCTACCTCAAAGTACATACACACATCACCTTGGCTCACAAAAAGGGTCATCACATCCTCTTCATTCGTGATCACTTCTCCGCTATATACAATTCCAGTAAGCTCGATCTCCTGAGCAAATACTCGAGTCTCCATATGGCGCAATATCTCTATCCGAGTCCCTACTGGGAGTGCTGCTGTGAGAGTTGGTACCAGATACGCGAGTGTCTCGGCTATGAGGAGAGTAGGGGACTGGTGCTCGTAGAGCTCGTGTAAGAAGTATGGATCGAGGTGATCGAGGTGAGAGTGCGAGATATAGATGAGATCTATTCGTGGAAATAGAGCCCAGTCGATAGTGACTCGTGGACTCCGCTCCATACAGTCTGCCACGCAGTAGTCCGATAGCCAGCTATCGAGGAGAATTCGGTAGACATCTGCGTTTGCGAGTGGACACTCGATGAGGCACTCTGTATGCCCGAGACTCGTTATTCGCATGCTATTTGTTTAGGCCTTCGATGATCGATTTAAGCTCAGCTCCTTCAGATTTGACTGCTCCGCCTACTATACTCGACATTGTCGGCTTTTGGATCAAGTCACCAGTGAGGCTCTTTGCGAGATCAAAAATGCTCGATGGATGGAGGTAGATATAGAGCATACTCCCAATGAATAACAATCGATAAGACCATTTCCAAATAGTATTGAGCTTTGCCTCAAACTCAGTTTTGCGGACATGCGCATAGAGGTAATTAATTTTTTCCTCTTGAGTGACATCGGAGTCATCGGTATTAAAAAACATAGGGAGTGATTAAGATTCCATCATCGCTCGAGCTACAACATCTACCACTGATTTATCGAGCGCATTGGGGATGACCATATCTTCGGTAGGGTTCTTGACTGCTGAGGCGAGTGCTCGTGCGGCGGTGAGTTTCATCTCGTCGGTGATTTTTTTCTTGCCGCTGGCGAGTACTCCCTTGAATATTCCTGGGAATGCGAGCACATTGTTGATCTGGTTTGGCATATCAGAGCGTCCCGTACCACAGATGCGAGCGCCACCGGCGCGAGCCTCATCTG
>JAYWGH010000074.1:0-3778 GCA_043778375.1 bacterium | reverse complement strand
TTTCCCTCGAGAAAATCAGGATACGCATAGGTAAATACTGAACGAACGATCGTATCTCCAATCTGTATCTGGCGTGCATCGACCTTCATCATCGAAGGGGCGATCATGTCTTTGACATATGCGAGCGCAGACTGGTAGTCTTTTTCACCTTGGCGGAGTGCCTTCTGTTCCTCAGCGGAGAGCTTACGTTTTGGATCATCTACCATATCAGTCGTTGTGGCTGGTGGAGTGAGTATTGTGGGAGTATCTACAGGAGTAGCAATTACAGTAGGTGAAGGATCTGCAAAATCTGGCTCGCTTATAGAGGCGAGAGTTACAGTCTCGGGCTGCTTTTCTCGCTCATACCCGTGGCTGTCTCCGGTGTAGTTTTTGGCAACCAGTTCTAGGAGAGCTGATTGAGGATTTGTATCTGGCATGAGGCTATTGTACCAAGTCCAAAAACAAAAGGCAATATTTGAGGTGATACAAGGGTGGATTTGACTCGACAAAAGAAGGGATATCTCTACTATATAAACAATGATGCATATCTCAATTATAAAGATATACCACTCGTTTGAGGGTTCACTCGATAAGTTTCGAGATTTTTTGATGTACATGGGCAAGCTCCTCAAAGGCTCAGAGATGCGACTTGCGGTGCATGTAGCGCATGGGCAGTACTTTTACTCAGTCGACACTCCTGAAAAAGATACTCCAGGATTTGAAAATCTGTTTTACACCCACTTTCCAAAGTTTCAACTCTCTCCAGAGAGTAGCTTTGTCTGGAAGTACGACCCTAAAACAACTCTCGTAGGTGATGTGACCCTTGAAAATGGATGGTTTTTTCCATTTAAGGATCCACATGAAGAATTTATTACCCAGATATTTCGGAGTTTTGATGGGTGTGACCCCGCTACTGAGAGGGCGGGGATTGTTATCAGTCTCAAGCCTATTTATAGCGAGAAATCAGGATTTTATATACGCTCAAAACTCAGTTTTTGGTGGTTTCGGACTCGTCTTGCGCTCGCATTCTTTAAGTATATTTTTAGCTTTAAGACTGAGGGGGACTGGAAACAAAAAGGCTACGACTATTTTAGTGAAAAACTCACAAAAGAGCTTTTTGAAGTGAGTATTTCTATAGTTGCGCAGGCGCCGAGCCCGGTCACGGGCGAGGCACGTATTCGTGCTATTTTTCAGAACTTTCAGGTTTTTAAAAATTATCCCCTCAACCGCTTTGCTCTCAAGGTACGCCCAGTGAGTACTGACATTGTGAGCGAGCTGGATCGCAGCCTAAAAACACTCCTTTCAAGTGACGAGATTGGGACTATTTTTCACTTTCCAAGTAAGGTAAAGCAAGAGACTGCCCTTACGAAGGTAACCTCTCAGAAGCTCCCTATTCCTACCGGACTTCCAACCACTGCTTCAGTACAAGAAAGTGGTGAAGTAATCCCACAAGGAGTTCCTACCAATCTCAATATCCTAGGGATCTCTGACTTTCGGTCCAATCGTACTCCTATCGGGATATACGATGAAGACAGACTCAGGCATATCTATACCATCGGGAAAACAGGAGTTGGTAAGTCAAAGTTTTTGATATCACTCATCATCGATGATCTCAAGCAGGGTCGTGGCCTCGGAGTAATCGATCCACACGGAGATCTCATCGAGGACATCATGATGCACATCCCAAAAGAACGTCTCCAGGATGTGATCATCTTTGATCCGACGGATGAGAATTTCCCGTTTTGTTTTAACCCGCTTGATATCAAAAGTACGGAATCCAAACAGATTCTCGCGAAAGGGTTTATTGATATATTTCATAAGTTTTTTGGGGCAAACTGGAATGCCAAGCTCGAGCATGTACTGCGAATGGTGTTTCTCGGACTTCTCGAGAAAAAAGACTCTACCCTCTTTGATGTGATACGGCTCCTAACAGACAAGGACTTTAGATATACAGTTATTGAGGCATGTCAGGATGACGTAGTGCGGAACTTCTGGTCGCATGAGTTTGCTGGGTGGAGTCAGCAGTTTAACAGTGAGGCGATCATGCCAATCCTCAATAAAGTGGGGCAAATACTCTCGATTGATATGATCAAAAATATCTTTTCTGGCACAGAGAATAAGCTCGACTTTCGCGTGATGATGGATGAGAAAAAGATTCTTCTGGTGAAACTTCCAAAAGGAAAACTTCAAGAAGAAATTATGGGGTTTCTCGGAGCGATGTTTGTGACCAAGATATTTCAATCTGCGTTGAGTCGGCAGGGGGTTGCAAAAGATGCGCGCACTCCGTTTTTTCTGTATGTAGATGAGTTTCAAAATTTTGCGACAGATACTTTTTCTGAGATCTTATCAGAGGCTCGCAAGTACTGACTCGGACTTATCGTAGCGCACCAATTTATCAAACAAATCCCCGCCAAGATATCAGAGTCACTTTTTGGAAATGTGGGGTCACTCATCACATTTCGTATATCGAGTGAAGATGCTATCTACATGAAGCAGCATTACGAGCCATTTCTCGATAGCTACGATCTCGCAAATCTCTCACAACGAGAATTTTACTGTAAGACGATGGTCCAAGGTCAGGTGCGAGATCCCCTCTCACTCCGGGCGAGATACATCAAAGATATTGCCATAAACCCTGCGTATATAGAGTCTATATACTCCGCGTCTCGAGCAAAATATTGCCGTACAAAACTGCAGGCAAAAAAGATAGTGGAAAAGGAGCAGGGAGAGGTAGTCGCCAAGCTCGAAAAGTTTAGCGAACCCCTTATCTAGATTGATTCTCTCGGGGGATAGAATATACTTTCATCATGTCAATTTCTCGCATTTGCGCTGCCTCTGGTAAGCAGTTTACTATCACAGACGAGGATCTCGCATTCTATGAAAAAGTTTCTCCTACATTTGCAGGGAAGAAGTATCTTATCCCACCTCCAACGCTCTGTCCAGAAGGGAGAAAACAAAGACGCCTGAGTTTTTTGAATCAGAGAAATCTCTATAAAAATGTATGCTTAAAATCTGGGAAAAATATTATATCTCGGTTTTCGATCGCAAGGGGCATTAAAAACTACTCAAATGAGAGCTGGTCGGCTGAAGATTGGGATCAACTAGAGTTTTGAAAAGAGGTAGATTTTACACGCCCTATGTTTGAGCAGTATGCGTATCTGACTGAGAATACAATATACCAAAATCTCATCGGGTCATCGTCGAATGTAGAAAATAATGCTGAATATACAAGCCATACATCGGAGATAAAAGATTCTTTTTATGTATTTGAGGCGAATAAGATCACTGATTCGTTTTACTCTTTTTCACTCAGAGTGTGTGATCAGGTTGTCGACTGCTGTTTTATGGGCAGCTCGCAGCATGCCTACGAGTGTGTTGACTCATACGATATGCTTCAATCGTTTTACTGTACGAGCTCATACTGATCAAAATTTAGCTACTTCTTGGATAATTGCATGAATTGTGATTTTTGTATCGGTTGTACGAATCTCAAGAATAAATCATATTTCATATTCAATGAGCCCTCTACAAAGGAGGTATATGAAAAAATGGTGCAGGATCTTGCCGACTATGATCATTTTATAGCATTTAGAAAAAAATATCATACCTTTTTGCAAAAAAGGATTGTAAAATCAGCCAATATTGTTGGCTCGGAGGACTGTATTTGAAATAACATCATTCGTTCTAGCAACTGTACAAACTCTTTTGATGTCCTCGACTGCAGTAACTGTAGATACTGTACAAATACGAGCAATTCTACTGACTTATTTGATATCTCGTCATACGGGGAGTACTCAGA
>JAYWGH010000073.1:0-12393 GCA_043778375.1 bacterium | reverse complement strand
ACTTCAAGATTGCGGCGAGTGAGGCAGGGATTACTGCTCTCCAAATGGATTGTAAGATTAGTGGTTTATCACTTGCACTCATGGGCGAGATATTTACTCAGGCACAAGGAGCACTCAGCGAGATCAGAGCATCTATGGTGCTCGCGATCACTGTACCGAGGACAGAGCTTTCGCCGTATGCTCCGGTGATCCTCAGTATTTTTGTCCCAGAGGCAAAGATGCGAGAAGTGATCGGAAAGGGGGGAGAGACGATCCAGGGGATCGAGAAAGAGTTTGGAGTAGAGGTTAATCTCGAGGACTCAGGGACTTGCTCGATCACCGCCAAGGACGGGGTATCGGGAGCTCGCGCACTTGAGTTCATCAAGAACATCCTCAAGACGGATGAGGTAGGAGACATACTCGCTGGGAAGGTCGTCAAGATCCTCGACGGAGTCGGGGTGATCGTCGAATGGGCAAAAGGGAAATCCGGGATGATGCATATCTCAAAACTCGGAGTAACAGAGCGAGTAGAGGATATCTCAAAGTATATCACTCTCGGGCAGGAGGTGAGCGTAAAGATCATTGCTGTCGACACCGAGAAGGGGAGAGTGGGACTGGAGCGGATTGTATAGTAATTTTGATTTGCCATTTTATCCCTCTGTGTAGACTAAAAGTATGCCATTATCTGCCTATTTCCGAGAAGTTTCATCCGCACTTGCATCAGGGGTAGCGACTGAGCACACCTACCGTCCAGCTCTCCAAAAACTTTTTGAAGAAGTCACCAGTCTCCAAATACGAAATGAGCCACAGAGAAGCGCGCACGGAGCGCCTGATTTTGTATTTTTGTCCTGAGGGATCCCAAGAGCGTACGCAGAGGCAAAAGATCTCCATGTGGGGCTTGATAAGATCGAGTCAGGCGAGCAAATCGCGCGGTATTTTGGGTACGGCAAGCTCATCCTGACAAACTCCCTGGAGTTTAGATTTTACATAAATGGAAAGCGATACGGTGAGCCGATAGTTCTCGCGATAAAGCGAGGGAATACTCTTGAGTCGTATCCAGATAAATACGCTGAGCTCGAGGTCACTCTCAAGGCATTTTTGGCGGATCCTATAGACACTGTGCGTTCTGCCTCTCATCTCGCAGCGATCATGGGTGGTAAGGCTCGTCGAGTACGGGACAATCTCTGTGAGATGCTCGCGCTCACAACTCGAGAATCCAGCATGGTAGAGGCGAGTCTCAAATATGCGGATATTATAAAGCTCTACGATATATTTAAGCGAGAAATACTTCACGATATCACGCATGAGAGCTTTGCGGATCTCTATGCTCAAACTCTCGTATATGGTCTGTTTGTGGCGAGGTATCACGACTCAACCGCAGAGAATTTTACGCGTTCTGAGGCCCGCGAGCTCGTCCCAAAATCCAACCCACTCCTGCGGAGATTTTTTGATCATATTGCTGGTGAGGGGTATGAAAAGCGACTCGAATATATAGTAAATGAGCTCTGTGAGGTGTTTGTACATGCGGATGTACACGCGCTCATGCATGGAGTATATGCGCAGTGAACACACGATCCTGTGATACATTTTTATGAGGACTTTCTGGGGGAATATGACGCAACACTGCGTATGAGTCGTGGAGTATTTTATACGCCTGCCCCGGTGGTAAAATTTATGGTGCAAGCAGTAGATGAGGTACTCCAAAAGCACTTTGGTCTGTCAAAATGACTCGCTGATACGAGTAAAATATCAGTACAGCATCGTACGGGCATGATCGAGGACGACAAGAGAAAGGCATGATTTGGGAATGAGCGAATCACTACCAAAGAAATACACCGAGTCCAGGTACTCGATCCAGCTACGGGTACGGGGACTTTTCTCAATGAGATTATACATTTTGTGTATGCTAAAATGCAGAGCCAAGCAGGTATGTGGCCCTCGTATGTAGTACGAGATCTCCTCCCGAGATTGCATGGATTTGAGCTCATGATGGCGAGTTATACGATTGCGCATCTCAAGCTCGGGCTCACACTTTCGGAGATGGGAGTCCCTCATCTCGATGAGCGCCTGCAGATATATCTCACAAACTCCCTCGAAGAAGCGCGAGTGCCGACCGAGGACCAGGGGAATTTATTTGGTCTCATGCAGTCCATCGCCGATGAGGCTCGACTTGCCGATGAGATCAAGCGAGATACTCCCGTGATGGTCGTGATAGGGAATCCTCCGTACAGTGGTATATCTACCAATAACGGGGCTTGGATTACGGCAAAAATAGAGGACTACAAGTATGTAGATGGAGTACATTTTGGTGAGCGAAAACATTGGCTCCAGGACGACTATGTAAAGTTTTTTCGCTTCTCAGAATCTCTCATCGATAAAAATGGTGAGTGAGTGCTCGCCTTTATCACCAATCATGGGTTCCTCGATAATCCTACTTTTCGAGGGATGCGCAACCACCTCATGCAGACTTTTGATCACATCTACATCGTGGATCTCCATGGGAATGCTAAAAAGAAAGAAACAGCACAGGATGGTGGCAAAGATGAAAATGTCTTTGATATACAGACGGGGGTCGCGATATTTATCGGAGTAAAAGTAAAAAAGCCATAGTATGAACTCTCCCAAAAAACGAGTTGTTGCATATGTGGATGGGTTTAATATGTACCATGCCATTGAGAACCATCTTCCAGAGCATTTCAAGTGGCTGGATTACAGAAAGCTCGTGCAGTCACTTTTGGGGCCAGATGAAGCACTCAAGCAGGTTATTCTTTTTACTGCGTACCCCGAATGGGATAGTACAAAGCTAGCACGCCATAAGAACTACTTAAAAGTACTCGCAAAAACATGCTGAGTAGACATTATTTTGGGAAAGTTCAAGAAAAAGAGTGTAAAGTTTAACGCCTCAAAACATCCAATAATGGATGGGCAAAGAAATATTACACCCGGTATAAGGGTTATTCCTCCTCGGTTTATATTTCAGACATATGAAGAAAAAGAAACCGATGTAAATATTGCTCTCCATATACTCAAAGGAGCCTTTCGAGATGAGTATGATGTTGCTTATATATTCTCGGCAGATAGTGACATATCTCCAGCAGTGACTATGTGTCGTAAATTGTTCCCCCTAAAAGAGTATTGTTTTATCTTTCCATACGAGAGCTTTAGCAAGACCAATTATAGTGTAGCAAATATGGTCAAAAGTATCTGAGTAGCAAATATGGAGTTCTCGCTCCTCCCAATCACAGTACAAGCAGGTACAGAGACGATTACTTCTCCATATAAAAATCCACCCGAAGATGGATAGTTGAGAGGAGGGACGGCGGACCGGTCCTCCAGGGTGTAATTACATACTATACATATATTTGCAGAACGCAAAATAAACTCCAATCACATGGCAATAATCCACCACATCGATCTCTACGGTCGCCGCAATGACAAGTACGACTGGCTCGAGACGCACACTCTTGAGAGTGCGCAGATGACCACACTGACTCCACTGGCACCATACTATTTTTTTACGCCAAAAGATATGGCCGGGGACGCTGAGTATCAGGCAGGCTTTAGCGTGGGCGAGATGTTTCCAGTAAATGTGACGGGGATAGTGACCATGGGAGACGACTTTATCATTGCACGATCGCATGATGAGATACAAACGAGGCTCGTACGACTCATTGAGCAAAAACAATCAAAAATCGCTTTTGAGTCTCAGTATGATCTTGGTAAAAACTATGCGAACTGGATATATGAGAGTATTGAAAATGGAAAGATCGCAGAGTTCGATGAGTCAAAGATCACAAAAATTGCGTATCGTCCGTTTGACACGAGATATACCTATTTTGATGACAAATTTCTCTGGAGAACTCGAGGGAAAGTCACAAAGCACATGCTCGCATGAGGGAATGTTGGGTTAGTCTTCAAGCTAGGACATGATGAAAAAGCTTCTGCTACAATTATGGTTTGTAAATCTATCATAGATTTTCGTAGTTGGTCTCGACCAGGTATGCAGTGAGGTGATTATTTAGCTCCTCTCTACCTCATCTCCGATCACACTACTCTCGACGGTCAAACTCGCACTCCCAATCTCGACCCAACTCTTTGGGCGCGTATAGACGCAGCGGTAGGTGGGCAGACGACTCCCGAGGAGGTGCTCGACTATATTTACGCCGTACTCCATGCTCCGGCGTATCGCGCAAAATACCGCGAATTCCTCAAGATTGATTTTCCTCGAGTGCCCTATCCGAGCTCCAGAGAGAGTTTTGACGCACTCACGGTACTGGGGGCTGAGCTTCGAGGACTCCATCTCCTCGAGTCACCGGTAGTTCAGGAGCTGATTACGACTTTTCCAGTAGCTGGAGATATGCTCGTCGAGACTCCGCGATATGAGGAGGGACGAGTGTACATCAATACGACACAGTATTTTGGTGAGGTGCCAGAGCTCGCGTGGACACACTTTATTGGAGGGTATCAGCCTGCCCAAAAGTGGCTCAAAGATCGCAAGTGACAATGCCTCACCTGGGAGGATCTCGAGCACTATCAGCAGATGATCGTAGCACTCTCGCAGACAGCTCGCATTATGCAGACGATAGAGAGTACACTCACCTTTTAGGAGATATCGTACACTGCTTGCAGACTCTGGTAAGCTGAGTATGACTTTAAATATCCACTTTTTTCGGTATAATAACCCCATGATCAGCCTTCAAAATTTTGCTCAAGAACACCCCCTTTATTGGTGGTGGGTGCAGGATGTTGCAAAGTTGAGTGATCGTATAGTTTGCGAAGGTATTTTTAACTATGGGACTTTTGAGCAAAAACTTGAGCTTTCAAAATTTTTGGGGAGAGAGCAGTGCCAAGCCTTTCTCGAAACAGAAAAACAAGCTAAGCGCTCCTCGTTACGCCCTGAGACTGTCTCATACTGGCTCATGTTTTTAGAGAGATGCAAGATATAATCCTCTCGAATGCCCAAAAGTCACTCCTCCGACTTCTGCAAACCGCAGGTAAAAAATCCTGGTATCTTGCAGGAGGTACAGCAATAGCCCTCCATCTCGGTCATCGAAAAAGTATAGATTTTGATCTATTCAAGCGAGAAAAATTTAGGTCTGCTGAGATCGATAATCTTCTTGCGAATGCAGGACTTCATTGGTCACAAAAATTTGTACAGAGTACTGAGGAACAAACGGGTATTATCGGCGGAGTAAAGGTTACATTTTTCACCTATCCATTTGATATCGCACCTGAGTGTGAAGTTATCTTCGGTATCCATACCCCCACACTTCTCACACTCTGAGCTATGAAGGCTTACGCTCTTGGACGGAGAGCAAAGTGGAAAGATTATGTAGATCTCTATTTCATTTTACAACGGCATACGATCAAGGAAATACTCACACAGACAAAACGCATATTCGCAGGAGCTTTTAGCGAGGTAAATTTTCGCGAGCAACTGAGCTACTTTGATGATATCGACTATACTGAAGAGGTTGAGTATATCGGACAATGACCTACGAATGAGACTATTAAGGGTGCTCTCCAAAACGCGGCACTCACTTTTTAAACAATACACATGCACTACGCCTTTGAACTCGGTCGCGAATGGAAACTCTCTTTCGCAGAAATAGAATCCCTTTTTGGGAGTACCTCTGTGCGTACGGTGAGTCCAAAACTTGCGACTATCGAGGTCGACTACACGACTCCCGAGATGCAAGCATTTACTGCTCGCATGGGGGGTATTATCAGAGCCTTTGTGATCATCGACTCCTTGCGAGATGCGCGAGGGTTTGGGCCAAGGGTCGCGAAGGAACTCCAAGGGCGAGACCTCGAGAAGCGGATAACTTTTGGACTCGGCACAATCGGAGGTCCTGAGAGTGGGATATTTAGCTCGGGTCTGCGCCTCAAAAAAGACCTCAAAGATGCAGGACACTCCGTACGCCTCGTCAACAAAGACGATAAAGCGGCAGTTACGGCCGTAGTACGTACTGAAAAGCTCGTTGAGTCGCAGAGTGAGTTCTTTCTCCTCGCGACTACACCAAACGCTCTCTCACTCGCTCGCACCATCTACATCCAGGATATTGACGCTTACAGTGCTCGCGATATGGGCAAGACTCGAGATATGGAGGTTGGGATGCTCCCACCAAAGCTCGCGCAGATGATGATCAATCTCGCACTCGGGAATACTCCTGTGAGCACCAAGATCGCTATTTTCGATCCTTTTTGTGGACTCTGAACAGTGCTCATCGAGGCGGCAAATATGGGGATACACGAGTCACACGCGAGTGATATATCTCAGGCAATGGTAGATGCGACGAGATCGAGCTTTGATGCACAGTACGGATCTACTCTCAGCAGCTGTCAGACGGTCCTCCTCGATGCAAAAGAAGTCTCGAGCTATACTCGCCTCTCCCAGGTGACACATATCGTCACAGAGGGCTATCTCGGGCGTATTTTTGGGCATCATACGGTAAGTCCAGAGGCGGTGCATACCGAAAAGCAAAATCTTCTCGATATCTACCGGGCGTTTTTTGGGGGGCTTGTGTGAGCCAAGTGGCGAGGAACCGTGGTTATCACCCTCCCGTGCTGGGAGGTATCGGGAGATACTCTCTACTTTGGTGAATTTTTTAAATTGTTTGACCACTCAAACTGGGTCGTAGATCCACTTCTCGCGCCTCGCTCGGATGTACGCCTCACAAAGTATGGGACACTCATCTATCGCCGACCAGGACAGACGGTAGGGCGAGAGGTAGTGAGACTCCTCATCAAGTAAGCTCTAAAAACTCCTTCCTACGATCACGCGTACTTGCCCCTCTGGTACAATTGGTAAGAGTTCATCGGTGAACTGCCCCTCAAAGGGGATACATCGGGTAGTCGCTTTAAACTGATCTTTTATCATCTTCTCAAACTCAGGATTTTGATCCCAGAGCGTGAGCGCAAACTTGCCGGCCTCAACCGCTGCTCCGATCTCCTCGAGTGTCGTACACACAACCGTATTGGCTCGCACTCGCTCATTACTCATAGCAAGAAGGAGAGCTTGCCCCTCTGCATGTATGCGAGAGACGGTAGCTACTACTTCTGAGATATCGATGATAACTTTCTCACCGGTGATCCGAGAGACGACCACACACTTGCGTGCCTCCCGATCTCGCTCACCACACTCGATACGAACTGGGTATCCTGAGAGCTCCCAATCCGTGATCTTTTCGCCGAGTCTCGCTTCTCGGAGGTCCATAGAAACTTTGCCATTTGATCCTACAAGCGCTCGAAAATACTCACCTTGAACGGGTACTTCAGTATGATCAACTCCGACGAGGAGCGCTGCAATCTCACGAGCGTATACTCCGATCGTCTCACGATTATCCTTGGTGTAGAGAGGGAGGACAACTGCGAGATACTCGCTCATCCGAGGCGGGATGATGAGACCCTTGTCGTCCGAGTGACTCGATATTACTCCACCGATCGATCGTGTTGATAGCCCCCAACTCGTATACCAAGGGTGAGTGATGCCTCCGTCCCGATCCTGATATTTTACCCCAAAACCCTCCATAAATCCTTGTCCGAGGAGGTGACTCGTACATATCTGGAGTGCCCAACCGTTACTCATCATCGGCTCGTAGGTATAGGTGGTATCTGCTCCTGCAAACTTCTCAGAGCTACTTTTCCGACCCGCGATACCTCCTATCGCCATGAGTTCATTGATCGTGGCGATATACACATCGTGGAGGATAGCGAGCGAGAATTCATCGGCACTTGGACGATTCTCGTGGAGCGTATGTCCCTCCTGCCAGTGGAACTCGGCAGTACGCAAAAATGGGCGAGTGCGCTTTTCCCAGCGGAGTACGGATACCCACTGATTGTAGAGCATTGGGAGGTCGCGGTAGGACTGGAGTCGATCCTTAAAAAAGTCACAAAAGAGGAGCTCTGAGGTAGGGCGTATGGCGAGCGGGTCTTCGAGGGTTTTGCCTCCTCCGATGGTGACGACCGCGAGCTCTGGTGCGAATCCCTCTACATGATCTTTTTCTTTCTCGAAAAAACTCATGGGGATGAGCATAGGGAGGAGCAGATTTTGTACCCCGAGTCGATCGAGCTTTGCCTGCATGGCTCGCTGTATGCTATGCCACAAGGTGACAGACTTTGGGAGAAAAGTGATACATCCTGGAGTTGGTGAGTACTCAAATAGGTCAGCAGACTTAGCTACGTCGAGATACCATTGGGAGTAATCAGTAGCGCGGGAGGTAATGGGCATGATTTTGATACTAAGACTTTAAGTGCTTGCATTGTAGCGCTCTATGTCTTTTTTCAAAGCGGAGCTTTCTTTTTGCCAAAAGAGTCGTTTTTTGTACTATCTGAGGGCTATTCTTGGGACAAGCTTCCCTCAAATAGGACTTCAATAGTCAGCCCAGGTGGTGGAATGGTAGACACGCAGGTTTCAGATACCTGTGGGAGCAATCTCGTGTGAGTTCAACTCTCATCCTGGGCACCATGACATACCCTATATCAGCTCAGCTACCAGCAATCGCTGCCCATAACTAATCGATAGAACACTATGAAAACTGCAATGCAATCCCGTGTCGGGACCGTCGTAAAAATCGGAAATGACCTCATGCTCGTCCTCAAATTTGAGATCAATCGAGGAGGTCGAGGAGCGACGAATATCAAGCTTCGACTCAAAAATCTCCTCCAGGGGAATAGTGTAGATAAGATGTTTGACTCAGAGGACAAACTCGAGGATATTACTCTTGAACGAGTAAAGTTTGAGTATCTCTACGAGTCGACTGGTACCTACGCCTTTATGAGTCAAGAGACTTTTGAGCAAGTAGAGCTCCAGGTAGATGATATTGGCGACGCGGTGTCCTATCTCAAAGAGGGACTTATCGTCGATATACAGAGCTACGAAGGCCGGTTCATAGGAGTAATTCTCCCACAACGAGTAACCCTCAAGGTAATTGAGGCAGATCCATCAGTTGCCGGGAATACTGCAGATGGAAAAGTAGACAAACTCATCAAGCTCGAGACGGGTCTCGAGATGCGAGTACCAGGATTTATAAACAACGGTGATCTTCTTGTGATCAATACTGAGACAGGAGAGTATCAGGAGCGAGCAAAGTAATAATTCTCAAATATCCTCGTAAAAGAGGGTATTTTTTGTTACTTGAGAGTGTCTGTGGTATAAATAAAGTATGACTCCTACAAAATCTAACTCCCATCATTCACCCGGCTATCAAGGTGGGTTTGTAAATCTTAGTACCTGAGCTCCAAGTTCTACCTCGCTCGCTGCGCTCGCTACACACCCAAAATTTAATGCTCGAACCTGGCAAGCTGAGCTCGCGAGGAGTATAGTGGAGGTATACTGTGCTCTCACCGAGTATCAGGAGATATTTAGCGAGACTTATGACGCTGGGAATCCAGCTCATAAAGAGCATATCTATGTTCGAGTGGACTCACTCATGAAGACTCTAGAGCAAGTGTTTAGTGGAGATCCAAAGTGACCTCAGGTAGGGAATATTCGCGCGGCTCTCATGGAGATCGGTATTCCTGACACGCTCGTAAAGACTCTTCGATGAGAATCTAATTACCTGGTATTCTTGTCTCTATTTCAGATTCTTGGGCTTTATCCTGATGCGTTAAAATCTCTTCTTAGGGAGATTGCAAAAAGTTCAAAACATATTCAGTGAGATATCGCACTTGTGGTAAGTAAGGTTGAATCTACGCCTGATCGGGCAAATTTCCGAAAGTATCAGGCGCAGAGATGAGCTCGCGAGGCTACTCGCCTCGAGCAAGAGAATGCAACACGAGAGCTTGATGCTGCAAAGGAGGCGATAGTACAAAATATTATTGCCTTTCGGCGAAAAGCTCCTGCTCTCGTGAAAATCCTGCCAGAGATGAGCACACTTTATGCGACACTCATAGCAAAAAGTCATGAAGATAGCACGGAGGATGAATGGAATTTTATAACTCTCTATGATACTCTTAAGTCTGCGATCGAGGATGAGAAGGATAACTTTGCGGTGCTTCTCGACTTCAAGAAAGAGATTAATAAGGTGACTCGACTGAGTGAGCTCGAAGGGAAGAATGAGGCTATAGATATCATCATGACAGCAATTGTCCGTAATCATGCTCTTGCGGTAAAAACTGCGAGAGAACTTGCAATGGTACAGAAACAATTTTCTTTTTAAGAGTTGAAAGTTTTTTTATAATTATTGTTATGAATACCAATTATAAAATAATCACTGTTGTTTTTGTGATTTTCTTGCTTATAACTACGGCTTATCAAATTAAAATCTACTCTAGAGATGAGAAAGACATCCTTTTTTGAAAGGACATAAAATGCAGAGAATACGGGGAAAAAGAATACCCTGGCTATATAGGGCAGGATATAGATTATCTTTACAGTGAAAAAATAAATAGCTGTATTGGTATATTAACTGTTTCAGACTCAATATTCGTTATAGATATATACAAAACACTAAATTTAATCACTTTTTGGAATTATGAAGAATGTAAGCAATTTTCAGAAGCTGAGCTTAAACTGTATCAATCTGGAAAATGTATAACTAGAAAACAATTTGAGGGTAAGAGAAGGGATTTAATTGGGCGATAATTTATAGTGAGTGAGACTTATAGTCTATAAGTATCATATTCTGTACTTAATGTTTATTTTCATTCTCTTCCGCCCCACTCTTCCCATCCCCCTTCCCAATAAGCCCAGCGAGCTCTCGTACCGTAGATATCTCGCGGAGCCCAGGGATAGATTTCTTGCTCTTTTTAGAGCTCGCTCCGACGATGATCGTCTCAAATCCGAGGCGTTTTGCCTCGTCTATTCGCTTCTCTTGTCCGATCACGGACTTTACCATACCCGTGAGGGAGAGTTCCCCGATGAATATCTGTCCTCCGAGTGAGACGGATCTCCGAGATGAGAGTACCGCTGCTGCGAGTGCGAGATCAACTCCTGGTTCAGATATAGAGAGGCCGCGACCAATATTTGCAAATATATCATAGCTCTCGATCTTCGCGTCTGTATATTTGGAGAGAATAGCGAGGATCATATCGAGCTTGCCGGTAGATATCCCTCGGGCGGAGCGTTTTGGATAGCCAAACTTCGTATAGGTAGAGAGTGCCTCGATTTCTACCACGAGAGGCCTCGATCCCTCGAGAGTCATAGCAAGCGCTGAGCCCGTAAGTCCTGACCGATCAGAGCTCGCAAACTCGAGTCCAGGACTCTTGATATCCTCGAGCCCGTGCTCTCCCATCGCAAAAAGTCCAATCTCGTCTGTCGGTCCAAACCGATTTTTGAGGGCTCGCAGTATGCGGTATGACTCATATCGTGATCCCTCGAGAAATAACACAGTATCTACGAGATGTTCGAGGGTTTTTGGTCCTGAGATCGAGCCGTCCTTCGTCACATGTCCGATGACGATGATGGTCTTGGTAGATTTTTTGGCGATCTGCATCAGGATCTCGGCCATCGAGCGTATGAGGGTCGTCGATCCCGCGTTCGTATCGAGCGATATCGATTGGAATACCGAAATAGAGTCGAGTATCACGAGCTCACACTTTGAGGCTTCGATACTTGCGAGGAGGTTTTCAAAAATATTCTCACACAGGATCTCGATGTGATCATTGACGATACCAAGCCTCTTGGCGCGATCAGAGATCTGGGCGAGATTTTCCTCGGCACTGATGTAGAGTGCTGAGTGCTCACTCGAGCTAAACCAGTCAGCGATCTGCAGTGTGAGGGTGGATTTCCCTATTCCAGGCTCTCCTGAGAGGAGGATAAATGATCCTGGTACTATTCCACCTCCGAGTACTCAGGAGAGCTCACTTGACCGTATAGGATAGCGCACAGTGGCCTCGCTCGTGGCTCCGAGAAGCTTGGACGATCTGACGGCTTGTCAGGACTCTTTGATCTTGCCTGGCCGACTCGAGGCGCTCACCTGCTCGGAGAGCGTATTCCACTCACCACACCCCCCACAAGCACCAGTCCATTTGAGCTGAGTATGCTGACATTTACTGCATATATACATGCACTGATCATAGGGAGAAGCGGGAGAAAAAGAAAGAAAAATTGCAGAAAAATCGCTTGCACGAGGATCTCGCACAATTTGCTTGCATTTTTGCCCTCCTGCGTCACACTATCCCCAATATCTATATACCCATGGTCTCCGAAATATTTGCCACCCAAGACAAAGAAACTAAAAAACTCACCGAAAAAGAGCGCAAGGCGCAGATTAAAAAGTCCCTCGAGTTCTCTAAAGACAAGCAAAAACTCCTCGAAAAACTCTCAGGAAAAAAAGAGCTTCAGTTCCTCAAGTCTCTCGTCGAGCGATGACTCATAGAGGTATCTTCTGCCGAGATGATCGCAAATACTGAGGATTTTGAGCCAGAGGCGATCCATGAGGTATTTACAAAGATCGATGAGATCGAGGCGGT
>JAYWGH010000072.1:0-3936 GCA_043778375.1 bacterium | reverse complement strand
ATTCCTCTCAAAACGAGAGGAGCAAGAGCTCACAGATACCGCCTCACACGAGATTTCGACTGGAATGGACGATTTCTCTGATCTCAACTAATCACTATTTATATACCTTTTATGGCTATCAAAAAAGAAGATAAAATCTCTGAAGTCGCATTAGTCGACTACAAGGATGTAGAAACTCTCAAAAAGTTTGTTACAAAGTTCAACAAGATTACTCCTCGGTATTACTCAGGAACCGACCTAAAGACTCAAAAGAAACTTGCTCAAGCAATCAAACGGGCACGGTACATGGCGCTCATGCCATATGTACTCGATCTCAAGCAAAAATCAGTAGCAGCAGTATAGTTTCTTGGGTCAAGCGCCAGAGAGATATCGAGAGAAAGCACTTCGTTGTGCTTTTTTTTGACAGACGCTCTCAGGCAGTCTATAATAGGTAACGAATTATCCCTAAGTTCTCACATAATGAACGCTTTTAACAAAATTATATTTACTGGAGTTGCAGTCGGAACAATAGCTCACACAACAACATTTGCAGCTATCAATTATGAAGGTACTAAAGTAAGTGAGAATCTAAAAGGGCGAACTGATGATCTCCCAACTGCGGTTCAGTCAATGATTACTTTCATTACTACATTCCTCTATCTTATTGCAGTTGCACTCGCACTCTACGGAGGGTTCCTTATGCTCACAGCTGCAGGAGATGAGGAGAAGGTAAAGAAAGGCAAGACGGTTCTTATCCAGGCTGCTCTTGGACTCCTAGTTATATTCCTCGCTTCTACTGTAGTTTCATTTATTATTTCTGCAGTAAAGGCATAATAGATATCTTAATACAAAAAATCCTCTGCATTCCAGAGGATTTTTTTGTAGGAGAATACTGGATTTCCTCTATAATCAACTTTTACGAAATACTCTATGTATAACATATCAAAAACCGAGCAGAAATGGCAAAAATATTGGGCAGATAATGCGATCTTTGCAGCACTCAATCCTCCATTTGTAGGTGTATCTCCTCTCAAGGCGTATGTACTTGATATGTTCCCATATCCATCAGGTGCTGGACTTCATGTGGGGCATCCAAAGGGATATACAGCAACTGACGTTTATACGAGGTATCTTAAGGCTCGTGGTTATAATGTACTTCATCCGATGGGTTGGGATGCTTTTGGACTTCCTGCTGAGAATTATGCGGTAAAAACTGGTCAACATCCACGTAAGACAACCGAGGAGAATATCGCAGTATTTAAAAGGCAGATCCAGGAGCTTGGTCTCGCGTATGACTGGGCGAGAGAGATCAATACGACGGATCCTGAGTACTATAAGTGGTCACAGTGGATATTTAGTCGACTCGTAGAGCGGGGACTTGCCTATGAGGCAGATATGGCAGTCAACTGGTGTCCAGCACTCAAGTGTGTCCTCGCAAATGAAGAGGTCGTCGATGGGAAATCTGAGGTAGGAGGACATCCAGTTGAGCGTCGTAACATGAGACAGTGGGTACTCCGGATAACTCAGTACGCTGAGGAGCTTCTTGCAGATGTCGATATTCTTGATTGGCCAGAGGGGATCAAAGAGCAGCAGCGTAACTGGATCGGGAAGAGTGAGGGGTGTGAGTTTAGCCTACGGAACTCTATTGACCCGAGCAAATCCCTTGCCGTCTACACCACTCGAGTAGATACGGTCTATGGGATGAAGTGGGTAGTGATCGCTCCAGATCATCCACAGGTACGAGACTATATCACTCCTGCTGAGGCGGGGAAGTGTGCAGACTACATCATGATGTCCAAGGGGAAGTCTGACCAAGATCGCACCAATGACGGGAAGGAGAAAACAGGAGTATTTACGGGGTCATATGTAGTTAATCCATTTAGTGGGGAGTCAGTACCGGTATGGATCGCAGACTATGTCCTCGGAAACTATGGGACAGGAGCCGTTATGGGAGTGCCAGCACACGATACGAGGGATTACGCATTTGCCCAGAAGTATGGATTTGAGGTGGTGCAGACGGTGGCAAACTATATTCTCTATACTGGAGCTGATGCCCCAAGACCCGAGGTTGAGACTCTTGAGCGAAGAGTAGTGGATGTAATCCTGGAGAATACAAAAGGGGAATTCCTCATACTTGAAGAGAGTAATCCAACTGGATATAAGTTTATCGGAGGCGGAATAGAAGAAAGGGATACCGCCCTTGAGACTGTGTTTAAGGAAACACTCGAAGAGTCTGGATACTCAAATATTGAGATCGTCTGACCGGTACTCGGGAGCTTTGTATATTCTCACGGGTATCGACACCCAAAACAGAAAAATCAATATGCATACGGAGAATTTTATCATGCTCGTCTCCGATCAGATGTGCAAGTAGTTTCAGAGATAGAAGAGTGACGTCACAAAGCTCACTGGGTACCTCGAGAGAAAGTGGCCGAAATGCTTACCTGGGAGGCTCACAAGAACGCCTGGAAACTTTTCAATGAGGGCTTTACTCCATTTTTGGATGATGGAAAACTCGTGAACTCGGGGGAGTACGATGGTATGACCTCAGCCGAGGCACGTACTGCACTCATGGAGAGAGCTCAGAACGAGGGCTTCGGGTCAAAATGCATCAACTATAAGCTCCGAGACTGGATATTCTCTCGCCAGAGGTACTGGGGAGAGCCAATGCCGGTGATTCACCTCAATATTGAGGATCTCGCCAAGATCTCGCAGAGTATAACTTTAGAGGGAACATCTGTACAGGGAGATACTCTCTATATCGATGGGACTAAATATGCGACTGTTTATCCAGGTCTCGACGGTCCATATATCCTCGAGACAAACTTGCCGCTCACACTCCCTGAAGTCGCAAAGTACGAGCCATCAGACGATGGTCGCTCGCCACTCGCCAATGTCACTGACTGGGTGAATATAGAAGTAGCTCCAGGACTACGAGGGACTCGCGAGACAAATACTATGCCACAATGGGCAGGATCTTGCTGGTATTACCTCCGGTTTATGGATCCCAAGAATCCTGATGCAATCGCCAGTAAAGAGGCGATGGAATACTGGGGGAATGTTGACTGCTATGTTGGTGGTGCGGAGCATGCGGTGCTTCACCTTCTGTATGCACGATTTTGGCATAAGGTACTCTATGACCTCGAGGTTGTACCCACAAGAGAGCCATTTCAGAGACTCATCAATCAGGGGCTCATCCTCGGACCAGACGGCAACAAAATGTCCAAATCTAAAGGCAACGTCGTCAATCCTGATGAGATAGTACGAGAGTACTGAGCAGATGTACTACGGACCTATATTCTCTCGATGGCGGACTTCCGAGATCCAGCACCTTGGGATACCAAGTCGATGGTAGGGATGAAGAGATTTCTCGAGCGCTGCGAGGGGCTCTTCGCAGAGCGCCCAAGACTCGCGGCTGATGAGATGAAGTCGATGAAGCTCCTTCATAAGACGATCAAAAAAGTGACCTCAGATATCGAAGCGTTCAAGTTTAATACCGCGATCTCGGCTCTTATCATCCTCGTAAATGAGGGACTTCCGACGGATCCAGAGTTCCAGGTCGAGTGGAGATCAGCGTTTGCGAGACTTCTCCACCCTTTTGCGCCGCATATGGCAGAGGAGCTTTGGGAACGACTCGGGAATACTTCCTCTATTTATGGTGCTCCTTGGCCAGAGTTTGATAGTTTTATGATCATGGATGATGAGATCACGATCGCTATCCAGGTCAACGGTAAACTCCGCGGGGTGAGAGAGTTCCTCCATTGAGTGGCTCAAGAGGAAGTCGTTGCTGAGGCGTACAATATGCCCGATATTGCAAAGTGGACGGATGGTAAGATAGTTGTACGGGAGATATTTATCCCAAATAAGCTCCTCAATATTGTGGTAAAAGATTAGATCATTTTATGAGAAATTCGTGAGAAGTTAACCCTCTTTGAGCAGAGTCTCTTGAGAGCGAGA
>JAYWGH010000071.1:0-12915 GCA_043778375.1 bacterium | reverse complement strand
TATAGATCATATCCCTGTACCACTCGATCCACTCGAAATACATCCTGAAGATCTCCAAATAGAAAAACTCCTCGAATGAGCCGATAAAAAAGCCAAATGAGAGATTACCGATGAGGATCTTGGTGTTTACAAGAAAGCCCCTCCTGCAGACTTTGAAGATTTTGACGAGGATGAATTTAAATCCGATGAGGATGAAGATGATGAAGATGATGAGGATGAAGATGAAGAAAATGAAGACGGGACACCAAAAAAACGAGAACGCGGACTCACTCGCATGCCAGTAGATCGTACACAGGACAAGCGGCGTATAGGGAAGTGACTCCAAAAGTTTATTGACGTCACCGTACCGCAGGAGTTCCTCGAGGGACTCTCTGAGAATATGCAGCTCCTCTTCAAAAAGGGGAAACTCGAAGGAAAAGTCACACATGATGAGCTCGCGCGCGCGATGCCGAATGCCGAGGAAAATATCGACCTGCTCGATGAGATATACACTCGTCTCATCTCCCTCCAAATAGAGGTAGTGGATACGATGGAAAGCTCAACTCTCCTCAAGCCGAAAAGTGAAGATAAAGCGGCGGAGATCGACCTCTCCGAGATATCAGACGACTCAATTCGCATGTATCTCAACGAAATTGGGAGATTTGCACTCATTGACGCCGAGGAAGAAGTCCGTCTCGGACGGCTCATCAAAAAGTGAGACCAGTCAGCACGTCGGAAGCTCGCCGAGGCAAATCTCCGACTCGTTGTCTCGATCGCCAAAAAGTATATGGGACGTGGACTCGGGCTCCTTGACCTCATCCAAGAAGGGAATGTCGGACTCTTTCGAGCCGTAGATAAATTTGATCCAGAGAAGGGATTTAAGTTCTCGACGTACGCAACTTGGTGGATACGTCAAGGGGTCACTCGTGCTATCGCTGACCAAGCACGCACTATCCGAGTGCCTGTGCACATGGTGGAGACGATCAATCGATTTACGCATACTTTCCGTCGCCTGACTCAGGAGCTCGCTCGTGAGCCACTCATGGAAGAACTCGCCCTTGAGCTCGACATGGATATCCGCAAGGTGCGCCAGATCATGCGTATTTCACAAGATATTCTCTCACTCGACTCACCCGTTGGAGGCGAGGAGGATACGACACTTGGAGACTTTGTAGAGGATGACAAATACCTGACTCCAGATAAAAACGCCAATCTCACACTCCTCAAGGAAAACCTCTATGATATGCTGGATTTTCTCACGCCTCGTGAGCGCAAGATCATCATTATGCGATTTGGACTCGACGGCGGGGAGATACACACACTCGAAGAAGTAGGGAAGGAATTTGGAGTAACGCGAGAGCGCGTCAGGCAGATCGAGGCAAAAACTCTCGAAAAACTCCGCACTCACCCGAGCGCAGACAAGATCAAACACTTCAACTAACATGCAGTCAGGACTTTTTGATCTCAATGTAGGACCACTTCTCCACACCTATCCGGGAGATCGGATAGAATTTACTTTTGAGAACATTGTACCTGATGCAGAGTGGGAGGATATTGTGATCGTTTGAGTCCTGAGATTTCAGGTTGAGCTCATCGCTATTGAGGAGGGCATTGATACGATCATGCAGGACCTCAGAGCACTTGTCCGATATGAGGGGAATGAGTATCCAATAGAGATCCGCAAGGTAGAGCGCTCGTTTACTCGCAATCCTCAAGCGACCGATCCTGACGATATAAATCCAGTAGACACCAAGCACGCTTGTGTGCGATTTGGGAAAATACTGAGGGAAGAAATATTGATGCAGGTGCTTTAAAAATAGAGTCTTTGGAGGGCTAAAATAAGCCAAACAAAACCACACATAAAGCTCCAGAACGCTCATTTAAAGTCTTTATTTGCAGCATGTGCTATTACAAATAACCACAAAAATATCCAAGTTGGAATTGTTGTGAGTAATGGAGGCTGCTGAGCCGAGAAAACAGTTGGGAGCAGAAATAATGTGAATACAAACCCTCCAGATCCAAAAATCCAGTCTTTCCACTTACCTCCAAATTTCGTGTTGAGAAGACTAATGATCTTATTGATTATAGACATAGTAAGACTGGATGAGATTTATAAAATTGCGATCAAATATATAGATGGGTTCCTGTGCTCCAAATGTTTCTACTAGCAAGACACCTCCTTTGATTTGCAGGTACTTCTCACTATACTAAAGTTCTAAAGAGAATCTGATTTTCATGCATCTCCTCACAGACAAATATCTCTCAGAATATCAAGATCATCTCAAGGATTTTGAGATAAATTTTGAGTGTTTCCTCGCCTCATCTTTGAGTTTAGATTTCTCCTATATAACTGAGGCCTCATCTGTATATTCCTCAAATATCGAGGGGAATACACTCGATCTTAATTCATTTATGAATGCTCGAATGAAATGACAGAAACCAAAAGATGCAGAAGAAATCGATGATCTCATAGAAGCTTATACTTACGCACAAGATACTTCACTCGGCGAAAAGAATTTCCTCAAAACCCACTCACTTGCATCAAAATCTCTTCTCCCTCTATCACTCAGGGGAAAATATAGAAATGATACTGTTAGGGTCTTTGGAGATACTGGACTCATCTATCTTGCACTCGAGGCCAAGCATGTACCAGGGAAAATGTCTGAGCTATTTGTGGATATAAATTATCTCCTTGGTGAGAGTCTAGATCCTCTCGAGACATTTTACTTTGCCTCACTCATACATCTCGTTTTTGTGCATATTCATCCTTTTCCTGATGGAAATGGTCGATCGGCTCGACTCCTCGAGAAGTGGTTTATTACGAGTAAACTCGGTGATGAATTCTGGAAACTCTCCTCTGAAAAATACTACAAGGAGCATCGATGAGACTACTATCAAAATCTTAATCTCTGAGTAAATTACTACGAACTTGATTATAGAAAGTGTTTGCCATTTCTAAATATGCTCCCAAAATCTCTAAGGGCGTAGGTCAAAGAGTTTGACTTCAAAAAAAACTCTCTATACTATAATTGACTTCCATCAGTCGTAGACAGAAAGCCCTCCAATAGGAGCATAAGCCTTTCCGAGACAAAACACTTTACCCTGTGTAAAGAGTATTGTTCATGCGACTCGCATGAACTTTTTGTTTGCTGAAGGAGTCCAAAAACATTTATATTATCATTATGGCAGTTAGTAAAGCTCGCAAATCCGAGATCCTCGCATCTCTCGAGGCACATCTCAAAGATGCACAGTCTATTGCCTTCACGAGCAACAAGGCACTCACCGTACTCGAGACAAGCGCTATGAAAAAAGAGATGCGCGCAGTGAATGGGACATACATCGTCGCCAAGAAGACACTCATGGTCATCGCCATGAAAAATGTACTCGGCGTAGATCTCGACATTAATACCCTCACTGGCGCAGTAGCTATCCTCATCGCAAAGTCTGACAAGATCGCTCCGCTCGCTATCGCAAATAAGTACGCAAACGAGTTTAAAAAAGAAGGGAAAATCTCATTCGTTGGTGGATACATCGACGGACGACTCCTCTCAGCTGAAGAAACAACAAAGCTCGCAGGACTCCCCTCTCGTGAAGTACTCCTTGCAAAGCTTCTTGGATCTATGATGTCTCCTCTCTCAGGACTCGCAAGATTTTTTGACGCTGCAAAGAAAGATCTCGAATCCAAGAATCTCTCCAAAGTGGGAGATCTCACTCCTCCTGCAAAGGCTGAGTAGTTTGGTCTGGAGTCCCCTCGGGGATTCTGACGAGACTGCTCTCGGGCTTGGCTCGGACACTCAAAATACTATTTATAATTATTCACTATGTCTGATGTAAAACTCAGCGTTAACGCGCAGAAGGTAGTAGACCTCGTTGAGGGACTCACAATTGTTGAGCTCGCTGACCTCGTCTCTGCAATGGAGGAGAAGTTTGGAGTCTCTGCCGCTGCCCCTGTGGCTGCTGCTGGAGCTGGAGGAGCAGGAGCTGCGGCTGCTGAGGACGAGAAGACAACAGTAGATGTGAACCTTACTTCTGCTGGAGGATCAAAGATCGCAGTGATCAAGATTATTCGAGAGCTCACGGGTCTTGGACTTGCTGAGGCAAAGGCACTCGCTGACAACGGCGGAGCTATCAAGACTGGAGTAGAGCGAGCTGATGCAGACAAGATGAAGGCAGCTCTCGAGGCAGCTGGAGCTTCTGTGGAAGTTAAGTAATACACTTCGAAGTAAAAATCCCCCCCGCGTAAGCGGGGGGGATTTTTTAAATGCCTAATATTTAAGAAGCTACTACCAAGAGAACTCCCCGATTACCCGAACACACTCCTCACTCGTGAGAGTTGTACGAGCTCCTGATGCCATAGTGTGGCCTCCTCCTCCAAACTTCTCCGCTAGAGAACGCATATTATAGTCAGCTGACTTCGATCTCAAGGACATACGCCTCTCGTGACCCACATCCTTGATAAGGACTACAAATTTTACAGCGAGTGAGCGCAAATAGTGATTTACAAACTCATTGCCGAGAGCGTCTGGACATACTCCACAATCCGTAAAAAACTCACTGCGCACTGTGGCAACCGCTCCCTCTCATCCTGCAACCATCTCGATATTTTGCATGATCTGTCCATATAGGCGAAAATAATCCGCAGGAGTACTCTGGTAGAGCCCTTGTACGAGTGCAGCATTATCCGCTCCAAGCTCGATCATATCAGCTGCAAAACGGAGTGCTCGAGGGTTCGTATTGAGATTGCGGAAGCACTCAGTATCAAAATAGAGCCCGAGGAGGAGCGAGGTCGCAATAGTTGGAGTAATCCCCGTTGGATCTACCTCTCTGATAAACTCTGCGATCATGATCGTCGCCGATGCGTACTCATCCCCCGAGGTCGACCAGCAAATATCCCCGTAACAGGATCCATGGTGATCGATATTAATCGTCGGAGTATTCGCAAATATAGACTCATGGCGAGTAGCGATCTCCCCGAGCATCCGCAGAGAACCAGTATCACAGATGATAATGAGGTCAAACTCCTGACCTGTGAGATCAGTCTCAACAGTATGTCCTGCGCTCGCAAACGCAAAAAGTGGGCAAATAGGAGACTCATTTGCAATCGTCATCGACTTCCCCTGAGCAGTCCCAAACTCCGAGAGAGCAAGTACGCATCCGAGCGCATCTCCATCAAAATTCGCAGCTCCAGTGAGGAGTATACGAGAGCTCGAGTACCAAGAGATAATTATTTGATCGAGAATCATTTGCGGTTTTAGAGGGACTCATTAGGCTACGGCTATGCCAACACCAAAAAGAAAGAGTATAGTAGCAAATCCCCCTCGTCCGTCAAGGAATAAAAAGAAGGGGACGAATCAATACATCGTCAAAGATCCATATTTTCTCGAGGCAAAAAAGCTCGGATATCGTGCTCGCAGCGCTTTTAAGCTCTTGGAGATCCAAGAAAAGTTTCGGCTCATCGCTCCAGGCATGAATGTGTGTGACGTTGCCTCTGCTCCTGGATCGTTTCTCCAAGTGATATCCCGCATCGTGTCTCCGACTGATATCGTCATCGGAATCGACCTCCAAAAGGTAAAATCTATCGGTAAACCAAATGTGTTTCTCCTCCAGGCGGATATATTTGATACTCCAAAAGTGAGTGAGTTCTGTCTCTCAAAGTGAGTCAAAAAGTTTGACCTCATCACCTCTGATATCGCTCCTAATACGACTGGGATAACGGGAGTTGATCAATACCGATCCATCGAGCTCAATATAGAAATCCTCAAGTTCGCGGATATTTTTCTTGCTACAGGAGGTGCTGTTGTTCTCAAGGTATTTGTCGGGGAGGATATTGACGAGCTCGTGCGCGAGGTAAAACTTCGCTACAAGGGGATTGCAAGATTTAAGCCAAACGCGTGTCGAGAGAGGTCATTTGAAGAGTATTTCATCTGTACGGGAAAGCTCAGGTAGCACATATGAAAAGCCCTCTGGGGTACAGAGGGCTTTCTTTACAGGGTTAACTTCTTACTTCAACATCGCATCAATTACTTTCTCAAAGTCTGCAGCTGGAGCAGCACCTGAGACCAATGTATACTCCTTTGTAGCATTGTTGATGACGATGGTAGCTGGTGTACCATTTACACCGAGACTCTCTGCGATGAGCCGCACTGCATCAAATGCCCCCTTTGTCTCCTGACTATCATAACATTTCTTAAATTTTACTGCATCGACCTTTGCAGCTGCAGCGAGCGCTGGGAGCTTGTCGAGGCCGACTATTCCAGATTCAGACTCAGTAAATACTGACTTCATGAAGGCATTGTACGCTCCCGCTCCTGCGTATTTCCCTGCACAGAGAACTGCGTAGCTTTTTGGGATAGCATTTGGATGGTTTGCGAGAACAATCGGGTGAAAACTAAAGTTTACAGTCGTCGCATACTTAGCAAGAAGTGACTTGACTGTGCCTGCCGAGAAATGACGAATACACCATGGACACTCAAAGTCTGAAAACTCAGCAATTGTGAGTTTTGCGTCAGATTTGCCATCTATATACGTATTTGCAAGGAGAGACTTTATCTGCTCATCTGTGAGTTTCTTCATAGCTTGTGGAGCTGCACTATCTGTTGCAGTTGGAGCTTGAGGAGCACCCACTCATGCTTGTGCTTTTGAGAGCTCAGCTTGGATCTGCTTATTAATTTCAGGGGCTTTGAGAGCTTGGACTTTTTTGTAGAGTTCCATATTCTCAGCATTTCCAAACTGTAGTAGAGCCATTTCGTTTGCCTTTTCAGTTGCCTGTACGACACGAGTAGTATTTTCTCGATTTGCAACTGTAGACTCCTGAGCAATGAGCCAGTTAGCTGCTATATTTGCAATTGTTGCAATGACTACCACGAGGGCAAGCCACACAGGGAAACAGCTTGAAGAGCCATTACTCAAATGAGTTGGTGTATCAGAAGAAGTGGAAGTTTTAGTAGGCATAAATAAAAAATTAGTTCATAGAGTAGACGACTCTGCGCCAAATGCAAGCCCATATGGATTGACTCCTGTTTTGTCGCAAGTATTCGTACCAAGCGCGCATACCGATCATCGCCGCATTATCCATCGAGTATACCTTGCGAGCAGGCGCTACAAAGGTGAGTTTTTTTGCTTTTGCTCCTGATGCAATGCTCGCGCGCAGTGTATCGTTGGCGCTCACTCCGCCTGCGAGCATGACTGAGCTTATCCCCAGTTGTTTGGCCGCACGAAAAAGCTTGATCGTGAGTACTTCCACCACTGCGCGCTCAAACTCATAACAAATCTGTCGCTGATCCTCTCGAGTGAGTTCTCACCCATGAGTCCGCTCGTCTACAACTCGCTTGACCGCGCTCTTGAGACCGCTAAACGAAAATTCCAGACTCGCCTCTCCGAGGAGTGGCACCGGAAAGAGGAATTCTCCATCTCGAGCCCCTGTATACTCCCTCGCCAGTCTCTGCACATGAGGCCCTCCCGGAAATCCAAGCCCAAGCACTTTCGCGACTTTATCAAACGCTTCACCTGCGGCGTCATCTCGACTCGCTCCGAGGAGCTCCCACTCAAAAAGCGACTTCCAGTGATAAAGCTCATTGTGTCCACCCGAGACCGTGAGTACCACAACTGGGAACTTGAGATTTCGAGGCTTGCGCTCAAGCAGATTTGCAAAGATATGGCCCTCTATATGGTGCACTGGAATAAGAGGGATACCCAGTCAGTGAGCAAGTGTTTTGGCAACAGTCTTGCCAACCAAGAGAGACGGCACGAGTCCTGGCTCGACGGTAACACTCACAAAGGAGAGGTCAGTGAGAGTTATCTGTGCTATCTCTAGGGCCTCTGCAAGCACCTCAAATACCACATTTGCGTGCAGTCTCGCAGCTACCTCAGGCACTACTCCCTGCGTCTCCTCATGCTCCTTGATCTGAGATCTCGTTACAAGACTGAGCACTCTGTGGTCTCGCATAACCGCAATAGAAGTATCATCACACGAGGTTTCAAAAGCGAGATGATACATTATTTCTCGATGATAAACTCGATATTATCAACATTCCCCGACACATGTGACAGCCAAAATGGTGAAAGTCTGATGCGCGCCTTGGCAATACTCTGATTATTAAGGAGGAGAGACACAGCCTGATCTACTGATTTCCCTGCGATCATATTTTTGAGTCGTTTCGTCTGTGCGTTTGCGTCATCCTCAAAGTTATATGAGATAGTTGCCGAGAGCTCAGTTGTCCCCTTCACGGTAAACTTTGGGGTATCAGCGCGCGCCACTATCCCCGTAATTTTGAGAGTCTCTGGGAGAGTATCGTGGAGTCTCTCTGTGCCATAGATCAATCGATCCTCGAGGAGAGATCGGAGGGTAGAGAGGACAAGCGCTCGATCATAGGTATATGCCGCAATGGTGATTGATCCTCGAAGGCGCACTTCACTCTTCCTATCCCCTACCTTCGCTCCATCGAGGAGTTCAATCTTGGGATCTGAGTACTTGAGGTTATCAGTAATCTCCAGGATACGAATATCCTTTCACGTCGTACTGCTCTTGAGAGTCATGAGCATGTTTAATTCAGCAAGTGCAGTAGATTTGAGTTTATCACTCAAAAGATTATTAAATCTCACCAGTTCTGTATCTGTAAGTACCTTAATAGTAGGATTTTGCCCTCCAGTAAAATTCTTGGTCACTTTTGCGTAGATCTTATCACGATTGAACTTGAGCCCAGGCATATCAAGAGTTGTCCCCTCGGCGATATTCCCTCTCACTCCTATAAGCTCACCCTTGGTATCATAGCCATCAGCAATGAGGTATGAGGTTGTCTGCCCGATAACGATGACCCCTGATTGTGTACGCGTTGGTGGGATCTTTATCCACTCACTCGAGCGATAGATGAGTCCATCCGAAGTCACAAATCTCGTATTTGGTCGAAAAACTTGCTCATTATTCATCTCGTTAAAGAGATCTACCTGCCCACGAGCAGCTCTCACACTCTCAACATCAAAACTCGAGATATTATAGGTTTCATCGAGAGAAATAGTCTTCTCGAGACGCTCTACTGGAATAATCGTACGAGTATCGAGGATCGACCCACTCTCAGCGAGCGTATACACAAAATTATGTGATGCGGTCTTGATCGTAAAGTCTGGCGTGATCGTGACATACGACTTTGAAACTGCAAAGTAAAATATGAAAAATAGGAGTGATACCGAGAGTACAAGACCGGTAATAAGGAGTACAAGATTGGTCTCCACGAGCCATCCACTCTTGTATTTGAGTCCTGTTTTTTTACGCTTTTCAAGGAGAAAAAACACACGTGAAAAGTTTTTGCGAATCTCGTACCAAAAATACTCAAAAAAACCAAAGTTATGGCGTAAAATATGTGTTTTTGAGTACTGCTCCTCAAAATCTATGAGGTCAACTTTAGCATATGCTCTCATTCCAACTGACTCAGCGAGACGCTTGAGATGTGTATGACTCGTTATGATCTGAAATTTTTTTTCAGGGAAGGTATCACAGAGGAATTTAAGGCCAAATCCGCTATACAATACAGATCACCTCTCTATCTCTAGAGTAATAATTGGCTCTTTATGAGCAGTAACCGCATCGCAAATACTCGCAAGATCCAGTGTATGAGAGATATAAAGCGTATCTTTATTCATGGCGATATATAACAAATCTGAGGATGCGCGCTATAGGATCTTGCTCTTGACGAGAGAGCTCGAGAGCGCTCGCAGCGAGCGAATACGCGAGCGCAAACTCGGGCTCAAGTCCAAGGTCATCTCAAAGAAGACTTGCTCTGTGGAGTTCAAGTCCTGAGTACTTTTCTTTTAGTGCTCCAAAGAGAAGTTCTTGATTCTCTGGGGTCATTGCAGCACCAGAAAAATAGAAATTCCGCAGGAGAGGTGCCCCTGTAATCATACTAAGCGCAGTTGCAATCCCCTGTGAGAGAATCTCGAAGAACTCACGAAATACTCCCTGCTCGTCGCGTGTACGATCCGTCGCATGGATACGATGCTCAATCTCGAGACGAGTGAGTTTTGGGAGCTTTCGTACTATCATATTCTCTAGGAGGCTCATCCCGATAGGTATCTGGAGAGCACCGATGAGCTCTGAGTAATTCTCAAGTGCCACAGTCGTAATAGCAGCTCCTACATCAACAAAACAGTTTGGATCAAAAAGCTCGAGAGCATCGCCCCTCGCCTTAGGGAGAGCTATCGGAGTTGGCACAAAAGATATCACCCGGAGATCGAGCTTGCGGGCTATCGAGGAGAGGAGGCTAAAAGTTGTGAGAGGGATAAATACGTTACAGACTGTAAGGCTCACATTTGTCCCAGTAAAACCGAGTGGATTTGCGATTTTTTTGCCGTCAATCGTGATCGATGAAATACTCGTTGTCACGAGCTTCATCTGACTCACCTCAAGTGGTACCTGAGAAAGGATCTTGGGCTTTGCTTTTTCGAGTGACTTATACTCGATCTTGGCGACCATGGTATCGATCTCCTCCATCTCAAGGGGATGAGTTGCATGATCCCGAACATAATTCATCGAGAGAGTATCCGTTACGAGGGAGGGAGACGCGAGCGAAAATATTACACTCTTTACCTCTCCTGATACGGCCCAGGTCTCAAGAATCTTGGCAAGTGCGCGCATGAGCGTATCAGCAGTCCCTTGGAGATCCGTAATCCCCCCTTCGTTCATATTTTTTCGACTCTGTCGGATAGATACTCGATCGAGTATTTTAAGCTCTCAAGATACGATCTCACAGAGAAGGACTTTGATGCGCGCAGTTCAAATATCGATTGCCCAAAATCGCTCTGTATCCGTCATCGAAGCTATCGAAATGCTCATAGAAAAATGCTGTCCCGAGTATAGGGATAAAACGAGAATTATCGAGTAAAAACCTAGATTTGCATGAGCGCCCTGAGCTCAGCAAGACGGGACTCCTTCCCGGCGCGGCGCAAGAGATCCTCTGCCTCGGAAAAATCCTCACCCTCAGATATGAGAGCAACTGCGAGATCCTCCATTATCAGTGCATCATCCCCTGATATATTGAGGGCGCGCCTAAGGAGAAAGATTCCCTTTGCCCCTTTTCCAGTAACAGTAAGACCCCATCCGAGATTGCGGAGTATCTCAGGATTATTCGGGAATAGTACATTTGCGCGCTCAAGGAGCTCTATCCCTTCGGTAAAATTCCCGTGCGTTATATGAAGATATCCAAGCAGGTACATACCAGTTGCCGACTCGTCATTGAGGGTACGCGCTACAGTGATCGCCTCTTTTGCTCGAGCGTGATCATCCATAAACAAGTAGATATCACAAAGCTCCTCATACAGCCGATAATCATCAGTATGCTTGAGGAGAAGTGAGTCTACAATGACCTTTGCCTGAGCGTACTGCCCCTCGCTTTTGAGAGATTCAATCTGGTGGATAAATGGGAGGAGTCCGTCGTTTTGCATGGGGGCATGATACGATGAATGGGGGGAGATTCAAGTGAGAATGTCGGAAATGTGCTGTTACTTATGATAAATTAGCTCATATTTTTCACGATGCCAACCCGCAGGCGTGGCCGAGGACTTATTGGCTAGAGGGAAAAGATAGGAGATAATTTACGAGAGTGAGTTCGTTTACTCTATAAACCCATTCCGCTGGTAATCGACCATCTGCTTGTACTCAGGAGAACTTTCGTAGAGGCCAGCATGAGCTCCAGAGGCTATGACTTTCCCTTGGTCGAGGAGCTTGAAAAACTAAAATTTCTATATCTTCCCCAAACTCCTTCCCTTCTCAGTTGCGAGAGATTCTCCATTTTCCTTGAGCGCGAGCTGTCCGCACGCCGCGTCTATATCGTCCCCCATAGTATGTCGCACTGTCGATGGAATCCCCGCCTTCTCGAGCTCCCGCTGAAACTTGGAGATCAGGAGTGGTGAAGTTGGGAGCATTCCTGTTCCCATGATCCCCTCTCCAGGATTGTACGGGATAAAATTCACATGTGCGAGCCGTCCCGTGAGGAGCACTGCGAGTTCACGAGCGTACTCAACTCGATCTGTTACTCCAGAGATCATGATGTATTCGTAGAATATTCGTTTGTTCGTCTTTTCAGTATAGCGATCCAGACTCGCCATGAGTTGATCGATTGGGTAAGTCTTTTCTACTGGCATGATACGCCCTCGAGCCGTATCGTTTGGAGCATGGAGAGATACGGCGAGTGATACCTGAGGGAAGTCCTCAGCAAACCGGTCAATCCCGGGGATGATCCCACACGTTGATACTGTCACACGACGGAGAGAAAGATCGAGCTTTTTTTGACCCGTTGCTATACGAATAGACTCGGCTACTTGATCATAGTTGAGAAATGGCTCACCCATGCCCATATACACGACATTTCGGAGTCTTTTATCCTCTGTATGGAGTACTTGCGCCGCGTGATAGATCTGCTCAACGATCTCTGCATAAGTGAGATTGCGAATAAGTCCGAGCTTGCCCGTAGCGCAAAACACGCACGCCATCGGACACCCTGCTTGAGAGCTCACACAGAGAGTATTGCGCCCAGAGAGGTGTCGCATGATCACCGCCTCGATCATTTTGCCGTCATGGGTTGTAAAGAGAAACTTCGTCGTTTGCCCATTCTCAGAAGTCGTCGTCGAGTGGACAATAAGTGAGGTGAGATAGGTATTTTCTGTGAGAAGAGTCCGAATATCCTTTGGGAGGGTCTCTATCTCCTCAGGACTCGTAATAAAATTTTTATAAAGAGCATTCTCGATCTGAGCATAGCGAAATGGCTTGTGCCCAGCACTCATGAGGAGTTCTTTGAGGGCAGATTCGTTATGTAGCGAGATGCGAGAGGTTTCCAAGGATAGTATTTTTTAGTTGAGTGAGTGTCGGGTCTTTGTAATGCTCGCGAAGGAGGAGATATTGCAGGGATTTTGGTTTCAGTTGCCCCCCGAGTCATTGCTCTAGCAATG
>JAYWGH010000070.1:0-13453 GCA_043778375.1 bacterium | reverse complement strand
AAACCTCCCCTACCAGTTCCAAGTCGAAGGCCCATTAAAAGCGATTATTTGTCTCCTTGGTGTGTGAGCTATTATTGGATTTTCCCTCCGTTTTCTAAGTCTTCGAGGGGGAGAGAGTCGAGTTGTCTCTCGATCTCCATCACAATAAATTTTGAGTAGCCTGAGAGTGCTCGGGTAGGGGTAATACCAAGGGCGAGGAAAAAAATTCACAGAATCTGACTCACAAATCACTCAATACTTCTACGCTCCTGTGAGGCAAGAAGCCGTATAAAAGACTGTGTACGAACTGTGGAGGGATTAGTAACTAATACTTCAAATATAAGACTGATCCATGCATTAATAAATTCTTTTTCTGCAGGCGTGAGATTAGACTCGGAAAAATTGCACGGCTGGGTCCTCACTGGGGGAGTATGAAAGTTGTCACGAAGTGTATAAAACTTGAGCAGAGGGTCTCGCGCTTCAGGTGATACAAGGGATATCCAAGCGATGGCGACATGCGGAGAGACTCCCTCCTTTACAATATCTAGGAGGAGATTAAGCGTAGCGTACTGAGTCTCTTTTTGGAGGAGAATCTGAATAACTTGCGCAAGGAGAAGATCTTGCCCTTGTGCAACTCTCTCATCTTTTCTTGATCGTGCTATTTGTACAAGAGTTTTCTGACCTGCTTTTTTTGACTTTTCTCGAGCCTCAGGTGAGACTTCTTTTCACTCAGAGGCCCCTTCTCCTACAGCAGAAATATCACCAATATCAGCACTGTCTAATGACTCCATATACTAAGCATAAATAGGGAATTTCTTGCAAAGACTCACCACCTCTGTATGAAGAGTATCCAAAACTGTAGTATCATCCGGGCTTCTCAAAGCCTTATCTATTATGTGTGCAAGAGTCTTCATCTCCGAAAATCACATTCCTCGTGTGGTGACCGCTGGAGTGCCCAATCGCACTCCAGATGGATCAAGTGGTTTACGAGGGTCAAATGGTATCATATTTTTATTTGTTGATATCCCTATCTGCTCGAGTACGAGTTCTGCTTTCTTTCCTCCAAGATCATACGAGCTCGCCACATCCATACAGAGGAGATGGTTGTCTGTACCTCATGATACAATGCGCACTCCGAGAGCGGTGAGTTCTGCCGAAAGAACCTGAGCATTCTTGATGACCTGTACACAATACGCCTGGAACTCTGGAGTGAGTGCCTCGGCAAGTGCAATAGCTTTAGCAGCCGTTATGTGATCATGTGGTCAACCTTGCATCCCTGGAAATACAGCGCGAGCAAGATCCTTTGCATATTTCTCTTTTGACATGATGAGTGCTCCTCGAGGTCCTCTGAGCGTCTTATGGGTAGTCGTAGTGACTACATCACAGTAAGGGACTGGATTTTCAAGCACTTTTCCAGCTACGAGTCCAGCTATATGAGCCATATCAGCCATTAAGAGCGCTCCCACTTCATCAGCAATAGCACGAAAGGCTTTCCAATCAAGAGATCGGGAATACGCTGAAAATCCGGCAACTATCAATTTTGGCTTAAACTCCAATGCTTTCTGTCGAACACTCTCCATATCTATACGCTCAGTAATAGGGTCGACTATATAGAAATCAAAGTTATAGAGTCGTCCTGACTCACTAAGTGGATGACCATGTGTGAGATGCCCCCCATGATCGAGACTAAGTGCAAGTACCTTATCTCCTGGTTTTAAAATAGCACTATATACCATCATATTAGCCGGGGAGCCTGATAGTGGCTGTACATTTGCGTATTCCGCAGCAAATACCTCTTTTGCAAGGTCAATCGCAATATTTTCTATTTGATCGATATTCACTTGCCCAGCATAATATCTCTTTCCTGGATATCCTTCTGAATACTTATTCGTTAATATTGAGCCGTTTGCCCGAAGGATATTTTTTGACACATAATTTTCTGAAGCAATAAGCTCTATTTCAAGCTCTTGTCTCTCCGCTTCTTGGTCTATGAGACCAAGAACATTATTAGTAATCTGAGTCTGTATAAAATTCATATTATTTTTTAAGAAATTCTACTGCTCTCTTTATAACAGGATCTTGATTTTTTTCAAAGTCTTCTTTTGTCATTATTACTTCAATATTTGGGGATATTCCCTTCCCATCTATCCCCTTTCCAAGTGGTGTATACCAGGCTGCAATTGTTATTTTAACCTCTCACTGAGCCCCAAGCTGAAAAACCTCTTGTACAGATCATTTTCCATATGTTTTCTCACCAATAAGACTTGCAAGCCCAAGATCACTGAGAGCTCAGGCAAATATTTCGGCAGCGGAAGCTGAACCCTTATTAGTGAGTACCACTATATTTCCCTTAAATACAGGTTCTCTCGTACTAAATATTTTTTCATTAAGTTCCGGGTGAGTTCCTCGAGTTTCTACGAGCAGTGACCCTTTTGGAGTAAAGTTTTCGAGGAGTTCGACTGCACCACTGAGGAGTCCTCCTGGATTATCTCGCATATCAATTATAAGACTTTTTGCTCCAGAACCTGTCAGTTTATCGAGAGCTCTTTTGAATTCTGCTGGTGTCTTCTCCCCAAATAGCCCGACTTGAATATATCCAATACTTGTTCCCGCCTCTATTCGACTATCAACAGATGGTATATCTACAGAGCCTCTCGTTACAGTAATTTTTTTTGTTTCAAGAGGATTTTTAATTGGTATAATTACGAGATTTACCTTTGTTCCTTGTGGACCTCGAATGAAGCTTACCGCCTTATCAACTGGTAGTCAAGCAAGCTTAATATCTCAGGCTTGTACAATAATATCACCCTTGGTTATTCCCACTACTTCTGCTGGTGATCCAGAAAATACTTTATGGATCACTACCCCACTTGCACTTTGACCCACATATGCACCAATGCCCTCAAAATTTTGCGCAATAGAATTATTAAAATCCTTTGTCTCTTGTGGATTAAAGTAAACACTGTGTTTGTCTCATAAGGCGTCAGTCATTCCCTTCAGTATTCCTTCATTAATACGCTCTTGAGTTCACCCGCTAAAACCATAATAATTTTGTTTTATTGTGCTGTAGAGCTCTTCTGCTGCTTTTAGTGGTCTTTCGCCCGATTTCTCGCCCATTGGAGCAATATTCTTTCATCAGAGTAGAAAAAACACTACTGACCCTCATAGAACAAAAAAAAGTGTACAGAGGAGTAAACTTAGGCGATATGCAATCAAATTCTTAACCATAATGAATATATAATTTCTTTCTTAAAAAAAGATCTTTTGAGAAGGAGTGTAGTATATAGGTTGTTTGTTTTTAACATAAAATTAATTGTCAAATTGTTTATGTAATACAAGTCTTATGCAGTTCTCTCAAGAAAAGGTTTTACCATTACGAGAAAAAACTACACAAAAAATCCTTGTATACTTTTAGAAAAAAAATCACACAATTCGGAATAAAACTATATATAAATCTATCTATACTATTCTTTCTTTATTTATATAGTAAGTGTATGTCAATAATTGGGACTTTAAAAAGAATTCTGCAACCGAGCTCTAAAAGAGAAGTAGTACGAGTGTGTATTGAGAATCTTCAAATAGATAAAACTCAAAAAAACCTCTTTTTAGGCTCACTTGAGTTTTTAGACGATGAGGGGCTCGATCTTCTTTATTCGAGAGTCGCCCTCTTTTTAGAGGAAATTATTTTGCATAAACAGGTAGTAACGCGAGACCTAACAGCTCAAAGTATGGAAAATAATCGAGTAAAAGAACAAGATGAGTCAGTAAAAGAGCGAAATTCCTTTAAAATTTTACTAGATACGATATAATCTTTTATATGATTCATAATTCAAAAGAGACTTTAGGGGCAAACCCACACATTAGCTCGAATGAGTTAACAAAGGCCCTTGAGGGTGCAAAAGAAATTGTTGCTGGTTTTACGGGGAAACAAATAAAAGACTTCTTAAATATCTTAAAAAGAGATATACCTACTAGTAAACACTAAAAGATAGAATCTTCCATGAAATTATTTCAAGTCGTCGCTGCAAAAAACAATCAGAAAGTAAATCTCTCTGTGCAGCATGCTACAATAGAAGAGGCTCGCTCAAGTCTTCATATTCAAGGATATTCTATAATTGAAATACAGGAAAGGTGAGGAGAGTCTGAGTTATCACAAGAATCAAAATCACAAAATAAATTGTTTTATTTTCAGGTAAAGTCTGGAGCTGAGAGCAAAAAAGGGCAAATATATGCCCCTGATATACTACGTGCTTACAAAAAACTTACAGATGGACTTAGCTATACTGTAGAGAGTCTGTACGAAAATATAGATTCAACAGAAGACGAAAGAGCTTATGTTACTGCAAAAGTAAAGGAGGTATACTTTGAGTCAAAGAAGTATAGTAAGATTACTGAGCCTGTTTTAGAAACATCTTGAGATAAAAATAATACTGTTCCCAAAGGACCACTTCAGAGAGAAGTAGAAAGGTACCAATGACTCATTGAAAAAATTTGCCTAAAAATTGAAAACCTTATTACACATCAAAAAGATTCCTTTCCTCTAGATCAACTAGAGCGACTAGCGAAGCTTCTTATTGCTCTTAAGCAATCAAAACAAGGGACAAATATAGATAAGTTAAAGTTAATAGGAGAAGCGGCGCTTTTAAAAATTGGACAGTTAGAAATTGAAATTCAAGGAGATGCTTTGGAACAGAGAAAAGCTGAATTTATAAAAGAGACAAATTCTCTCCTCAAGTGAGTTGGTTCAAGCAAGAGAGTTGGAGGGAGTTGAGAAAGTTTTAAGAATAAAATAACCACCTTACTGGGCGAAATTTTCCCAAAAGATCAAGAGGTTCAACCTTGAGTAGAGAAGGCAGATAAAGATACATTCACTTACTATAAAAATGCTCGAGAGTTGTCTATCTATGAAGAGCGACTTTCTTTAGTAAAAAGGGAGATCAGGAAACTCTTCTTTTCAAGTGGCGAAAAAAAAGAGAGACTTCGACTAAAGAAACGTCTTCTCGAGCAAAATATCCTCATTACGCGATCAAGGGTTCTTGGAAAAACATTTTCATACTCTCGTGTTGTAAAAGGGGTCACCTATTATTCAGAGATTCTCCTTGTTTGAATAAGATGGATTGCACACTTTACTCAGTATATAGTTGCTTGAGTGACTCTTTCTCTCTGCTTGCATGCTATATTTAATCCAGGTTTACCTGAAAAAATAATAACTATTCTTCTTTTCTTTTCTGTTCTCACGCTTTTTGGTAATCTTTTCCGTAAAGTAGATAAACTCTCCGCATTGCTCGGTGTCTCAACTCTATTTGCATTCATGACTACAATACTGCTCGTCAATTTTTAAAATGTTTGTACTTTTTCTCGTGGTACACATTTTCTTTGCAGTAGGATTTTATTTTCTTGATTCTATTATTCTCTCAATTCTATTTCTAGTTATGGGTATCTGTGGATTTGTCTTCTTTTCCCCATTGGCATTTTCTCTAAAGAAATCCTGAAAAAATTCTGAAGAGCAGAAAAAGAGCATAGAACTTATCCATACTAAAAAAATAAGAAGGTCTTCTCTTGCACTTTTTCAAAAACATATTCTCACCATAGCACTTATACTTTTTTACTTCGCTATAATAGGAATTCTTTGGACAGTATCTCAAGTTATAGAACAAACCTTCGTAAGCTTGGTTATTTATTTGTTTATAGGGATTCTTGCTCTTTCTGTTTGAGTACAATTCTTTAATATTCTAAGTAATCAGGTCTACGAAAAGTTATTTCTCACAAATCTTCTTTTTGTATGATTCATTGGAGGGATCCTAGTCATATGATTGTCAGATTGATGGCTTTTGCAGATAATATTTTTGATGATACTTATTATTAATTTATGATTCTCAATTCAGAGTTCTCTCACAAAAGGACAAGTATTCACAGCGTACTTACTCACAGGAATTATTATGGTTGCAAGTATCTTGCTCCTCCATGTTTTTTTTAAAACAACCATACTGGGGACTGCGGTGCTTTTAGTAGTATTTTGAGTACTAAGTTTTGAGTTTGCTGGTATTAAACAACTTCAGGGCACTCGACCGATCATTCGAAGTAGTGCGCTTCTGTGTACATATCTTGGACTTACTATTCTCTGGTATGGAGTCTTTGTTGGACAATCTCAGTGGATTGACTGGATAAGTATACTTATTGGGATAATTTTTAATGTGTATGTTCACACTAGATTTGAAAATTATCCAAGTTTAATTGTAGCAGGGTGTACTCCCATACTGCTTATCTGGGCAATCGGTTCTTTTCCTACAAGTCTCTTGAGTTTTTTATTCTATAGTATTTTCTTGAGTTGAGTATATATTTTTGCTTCTCGTATCTCACTGAAAAGCTATCAGTATGATGGATATATATTTCAGATCTTTGCAATAGCGAGTTTGCTCGTAAACATTGTATACTACTTTTTTACAGTTGGATTTCAGTGAGTACTCCAAATTTCTTGTATTCTTCTGATGCTTTCTTGAGTTTTATTCATATCCTTTCTTCAAATTCGTAAAAAATAATATGACTCTATTCCCTATGCTTCCGAGAAAACTACTTTTTCGACTTGGTGATGTAGTCCCTGAGATGGATACCCTCTTTATTTTTCAGGGTCTAGATGATCTCCCGAGAGGAGTTATAACCGATATGACTCGAGAGATACTCTCAAAATATCAAATGAAGAAAGAAATAGTAGTACAAGTTATAAGTATACCCCATGGGACGTATACACAGACGTATATACTCGTTTGAGAAAAGTCTGAGAAAGCATATTTCGAGATAGCGGATACAGCCCGTTTACTGAAGGATTTGAAAGGAGTTTTTATCGCTCCTGGTCTTGACAGTACAAGAATTTTAGAGGTAGTTGGGCTGGCACTCTATAGCTTTCCAAAAATTTCGAGTGTTCAGAGTCATGAGTTCAATACGATCACCTTCTCCGGGCAGCCTATAGCGCAGAGTGAATTTACCCAGATTTGCCGACGCATAGAATCTCACTGGCTCGTGAGAGACCTGGTCAATCTCCCTCCAAATCTCAAAAACCCACAAAAGCTCCAGGCGATCATACAGATGCTCCCATGGAAAAATACTCAGGTAAAGGTGCTTGAGTTAGTTGAGCTTGAAAGGCAGGGATTTGGACTCCTCCTATGAGTGGGTGCGGGCTCTGATATATTTCCGAGGGTGATGACTTTTGAGCGACGCGGGAGCACCCCTGGATATAAGCGGGCACTCGTTGGCAAGGGGGTTACCTTTGATGCTGGAGGTGTCCAGATAAAGCCTGATACCGGCATGCACGATATGAAGATGGATATGGCGGGGGCTGCCACAGTAGTGGGTGCCTTTTGGTATGCAGATGGCATCTGTGATATTCAGGATGGATTTGTTGGAGCTATTGGTTTGGTTGAAAATATGCTCTGAGGGAGTGCATTTAAACCTCTCGATATCCTCACTTCCCACTCAGGAAAAACAGTCGAAGTGCATCATACAGACGCGGAAGGGAGGCTTGTACTTGGGGACCTTGTATCGTATGTATGAGCGGAGTATACTCCAAAGAGTATTGTCACATTTGCAACTCTTACTGGTGCATGTATGTCGGCTCTCGGCTATAACTACGCTGGACTCATGAGCAAAAGCGAGAGCCTTGCCACTGAGATCACTACTCTTGCAACGCGAGATCAAGAGCAGGTTTGGAGACTCCCACTCGATGATCACATGATTGAGGCGACTAAGGCCACGTATGCTGACTTCAAAAATCACACTAAGTCCTATATGGCAGGGGCGAGCCTTGGGGCGGCATTCATCCAAAATTTTGTACCAGAGCATACGCAGTATGCACATCTGGATATCGCAGGGCCTGCATACCTCCCCAAGGCTCGAGGGGTATATCCAGAAAATGCTACAGGATTTGGTACAAATATAGCTATTGGGCTCCTTGGTTTCAACTAATCTCAGGGCTTGGATCACTGCGATTCTCCGAGAGGTTACCGGGATAGAACCTCACGCCCGATATGAGTGTGTACCCGCTCCACAAAACCTCACAGACCTCTATCATAGTGTAGGTGACCTCCAGGGTATCTCGGTAATAGTGGTATGTAGCGAGTATTCTTTTGCACTCGCTGACCAACTCGAGCGCGCAAAGTATACAGGGGATCATCGCGCTCTCGCGGTCTTTGAGCCGAGTCTTCAGGAGGGACTCATACTCCTACTGTCAGCTATCCCATGAGGCGTACAACCCGATATCACATTCATTCCTATGGGGATAAATAGATATATTTCTCGCGGATTTAATCAAACACATGTTCTCGCGCGAATACTCGAGAAGACACGGGGACTCAGGGTAACTCAGAATTTTTGGTGTCCGTGGAGCTCGGGACATCAGGCTCATAAGACCAAAGAGGCACGCAAACTTAGTCAACCAATCTTTTACAAAAAGCCCTGGGCGAAAGAGGTGATATCCGGGAGCGTGATTATCATTGATGATGTGATTTCCACTGGCGCCACTCTCGCGGCGTACAGTGGGGTTCTCAGGGCGCTTGGATATACGCAGATATACGCGCTTATTCTGGCCCGTAAATCCCAATCAGGAGAGAAAATATAACTAAATTTGTCCCTCGGTTAGAATCCCCTATACTAGCGCGCTATGTCAGATTCAATATCAATACTCGGCGCACGCACCCACAATCTCAAGGGTATAAATCTTGAAATTCCTAAGAATGCTCTGGTGGTACTCACAGGGGTCTCAGGATCCGGGAAGTCCTCACTTGCATTTGACACTATTTACGCTGAGGGACAGAGGCGATATCTCGAGAGCCTCTCGACCTATGCTCGCATGATCATCAGCTCGATCAATGACGACACCAAGGTGGATGAGATTAGGGGACTTTCACCTACGATTGCGATCCATCAGAAAACGGTATCCACCAACCCTCGCTCGACAGTAGGGACGATTACGGAGATATATGATTATTTTCGACTGCTCTACACAGTTCTCGGGGTACAGCATTGTCCAAATCATCCAGAGGTGATCCTCGCCAAAGATACTCCTGAGAAGATTGAGCGAGCAATCCTCGCACTCACAGAGGGTGCTAAATTTCACATACTCTTCCCTGTTGGGAGTGCCCTCGGAGGTGAGGAGTATGGCTTTATCCAAAAAAGCGTTCTCGATCGTGGGTTCGTACGTTACCAGATCGGGGCCGAGGTCTATAGTATTGGTGATGCAGCACTAGCAGGCAGAACGCCAGCCAATACACAAGCATATGTGGTACTCGATCGACTCGTGGTAGCTCCTACAACCGAGTGGGCGACACGACTGCGAGACTCGATAGCCGCAGGATACAAGGCTTGAGAGTGAAAACTCGCGATATATGAGCTGGGTACACAGAAAATAACCCTCTACCGAGAATCAGCTGCCTGTCCTCTGTGTGACCACGAGCTCTCCGATCTCACCATCTCAAACTTTTCTTTTAACTCTCATCATGGAGCGTGTGAGACTTGTCATGGACTCGGGACGCAAGTGGCGTTTCTCGAGGAAAAAGTCATCAATCCCTCTCTCACCCTCGGAGAAGGAGCGATTCTCCCTTGGGCAGCCCATCCGTACTATTCAAAAGTACTTGAGGAAGTCGCAAAGCGCCACGGACTCCCGATGGATGTTATGTACAAGGACTTGAGCCCCAAGCACCGTAAGATCGTACTCGAAGGAACCCCTGGCGAGACCTATGAGGTGAGTCCTGAGAGTAAGTACAGCGATCCAAGTCGTACCTACCGCTCAAAGTATGAGGGAGTTATCCCGACGCTCACCAGGCGCTACCGAGAGACAGATGCGGCTGATCCATTCATGAAGCGTATTTCGCAGTATGTGACAGAGATGCCCTGCCCGAGCTGTAGTGGATATCGACTAAAACCTGAGTACTTGAGTATTACGATCGGGGACAAACATATCGGCGAACTCTCTGATCTCTCGGTGCAAGAGGCGCGAGTATTTTTTAATGCACTTGAGTTTTCTGAGAGCCAAAAAAAGGTGGCCGCGGCAATCCTCAAAAATATTTCTGAGCGCCTCGAATTTTTGGAGGGGGTGGGTCTTGCGTACATGTCCCTCTCTCGGAGAGCCAATACGCTCTCAGGAGGAGAGTCTCAGCGCATTAGGCTTGCCACCCAAATATGATCACGCCTCGAGGGGATCATCTATGTTCTCGATGAGCCATCGATCGGACTCCATCCGCGCGACAACGATATGCTCATCAAAAATATGCGTCGTCTCGTGGATATCGGGAACACGGTGATAGTGGTAGAGCACGATGAGGAGGTTATGGCACAGGCGGATTATATCATTGATATTGGTCCACGAGCCGGAGTGCACGGGGGCTCTCTCGTATTTGCGGGGACCTATCCTGAGCTTTTAGCGTTCAAGGGGAGTGAGACAGGTGACTATCTCGCAGGGCGAAAGCGAGTGGCCCGAACGCTCAGTACTGCCCCAAAGACTTGAGAAATCGTGATCAAGGGCGCGAGCGAGAATAATCTCAAAAATATTTCAGTTACTATCCCACTCGGGCAGATGACTGGGGTGACGGGAGTGTCAGGATCAGGGAAGTCCTCTCTTGTTATGGATATCCTCGCTAATGCAACAGTACGATTTTTTGGAAATCAAGCACCAGAGCCAGGAAAATATAAGACGATTACTGGACTCGACCAGCTTGACAAGACCATCATCATTGACCAGTCTCCGATCGGGAAGACCCCGCACTCAAATATTGCGACCTATACTGGACTATTTACGTTTGTGCGAGAAGTATACGCGAGCACCCTCGATGCTCAGAGGCGAGGGTTTGGACCAGGGAGATTTAGTTTTAATACTCGAGGTGGTCGATGTGAGACCTGTGAGGGATCTTGAGTGAAAAAGATTGAAATGCACTTTCTCCCCGATGTATTCGCACCCTGTGAGACCTGTGGAGGATCGAGGTACAATCGTGAGACGCTCGAGATCAGGTTTAAGGGGAAGACGATCGCCGATGTGCTCGCGATGACCTGTGAGGATGCACTTGAGTTTTTTGGAGCTTTCCCCCGTATCGCCCGCATCCTAAGTGTCCTCGTAGAGGTAGGACTTGGATATATTACTCTCGGGCAGTCGGCACCAACTCTCTCTGGTGGTGAGGCGCAGCGTATCAAACTTGCATTTGATCTCTCAAAGCGTTCAACCTCAAAAACTCTCTACATTCTCGATGAGCCAACGACTGGACTCCACTTTAGTGATGTTCAAAAGCTCCTCGAAATTCTCGAAAAGCTCACCCACAAGGGCAATACTGTCCTCATCATTGAGCATAATATTGATATTATCGCAGCTGCAGACTATCTCATAGATATTGGTCCAGAGGGTGGATACCTCGGAGGTGAGCTTATCTCGACTGGTACTCCTCAGGAGCTCGCAAAGCACCCAACTTCCTATACTGCCGCAGCACTCCGCACGCACCTCGCTCGTCATCCAAAGGCTTAAAATATGGCTCCAGTACCTGTCATCGCGTACTCAGCATTTAAGACTCCCGCTACGAGTGAGGTGTTTTTTGACTTTAAGGAGCGTGAGCAAATCCCCGAGTTCCTACGCATCACAAAAATCGTCCTAAATCATTGACTCCCTATGCTTCATATCGGAGGAGGGACCAATTGCCTATTTGCGTTTGATCATTTCCCAGGACTCATCGTACGCCACAGGCTCAAGTGAGTAGAGCCTCGATGAAATACCCTTTGGAGCGCGTCAGGTGAGCTCGTCTCTCCACTCGCGACTCAGTGTCTGTTAGAGTTTGGATCGAGAGCGCTGGTTCCTTGGGTTGGGCTTCCAGGGACAGTGGGAGGTGCGGTGACTGGCAATGCGGGATGCTTTGGACTCTCGACATCAGACATACTCGTATCTGTAGAGGTTCTCTCCCTTACAACGGGTGAAATTTCTCAATTTACACCCACAGATCTTGAGTTTTCGTATCGTGAGTCTCGCCTCAAGTGACAAACCGATATTGTTGTTCTCAGTGCTCTCTGGAACGCAGCACTCATACAGGCGGATAACCAGTACACACGTCTTTCTATCGAGGAGATGCAAGCTCTCAGGCGTACCAAGCAGCCGCCTGGTCCATCGTGTGGATCATATTTTAAAAATCCTACCGGTACGAGTGCGGGTAAACTCATAGATGAAGCTGGACTCAAGGGGCTCAAAATCGGTGGAATGCAGATTTCTGAGCATCACGCGAACTTTTTTATAAATATCGGAGGAGCGACCTACCAAGATGTTCTCGCCCTTGCCGAGGAGGCAAAGTCTCGAGTGTTTGCTCGGACTGGACTCGCCCTCGAAGAAGAGGTGCGCATTATTTGTGCGCCCGATTTGCGATAACTTCCACCACTCGTACACTTTCTCTATGAAACTGCAAAAATATCTCGCCCTCTCAGGATTTGCCTCTCGTCGTAAGTCCGAGGAGTTTATAGCGCGAGGACTCGTGACGGTAAATGGAGAGACAGCACACATCGGACAGGTGATCGATCCTGAGGTGGATGAGATCAAGGTAGGGGATGCGGCAAAGCTCGAGACTGCCGCTTTTGTTTACTATAAGATGTATAAGCCCCGAGGAATTGTGACGACATGTGCGAGCCACCTTGATACTGGAATACTCGATATTGTGGATATTCCAGAGCGGGTATTTCCAATAGGACGACTCGATAAGGACTCTACAGGCCTCATCATCCTCACAAACGACGGACGACTCTCAAATTATCTCATGCATCCGAAGTATGGGCATGAGAAGGAGTACCTCGTTGAGGTATACGGTAAGATTGACGATGCGACTCTCGGCCGACTTTCGAGTGGATCGCTTGAGGTACTCGGTGAGCGAGTATTGCCGGCAGAGGTAAAAAGAGCTGCGTCTGGATCTTTTACTATTATTCTTCGGGAAGGGAAAAATCGCCAAATCCGTCGTATGGTGGAGGTGGTAGGTCATGATGTAAAAAAGCTCAAGAGAATTCGTATTGAGAACATTGAAATCGGAAATCTCACTGAAGGTGGATACCAGAGACTTTCAGCTCCAGAGCGAGAAAAACTCCTTGAGCGTACAGTTTTTGCAAATTCTCGAGAACTCCGGTAGCGCGTATCGCGCTTGCTTTTCATTAGCAAAAGCCCCTGTTATATTGTGAAAAGTGTGTGAAGAGACCGAATACTCGTTTGACTTCACCTGATTCTCTCTATAATTCGAGGCACGAAAAGGTGTGTCACCCTTTCATGTTCGTTAACACTCAAAATCTCTGCATCTGTTCGATGTGGAGAGCGCGTTACGAGCGTAAAAGTTGAACACGCCACTCAAAGCCCTCTCTCGCTACAAGACGAGAGGATTTTTCTTACAATATTTTGTAGGAGATGTCCTCTCGTTAAGGAAACTTACAGAGGTTAAAGCTTTAACTTCCCAGGAAGTATACCTGGCCGATGTAGTAC
>JAYWGH010000069.1:0-13871 GCA_043778375.1 bacterium | reverse complement strand
AATTTCGTGAGGTTTTCTTTTTTTTCGTAACTCTAGTGAGTACAACTGTGTGGCATCAACTCTCCATGTCCACACTCTCCCTACTTCTCACTCCTCGCGTACCGTCTCTTAGTCGGATTATCGAGACTTCAAAACAGATTATCCAAAAGTGAGCCACTCCCACAAACCTCGCTCTCATAGGATGATCGGTGATAGCTACTACCACAGGATCAGTCGCCCTCCTCTCGATCATGATCGTAGTGAGAGGATACATTGCGAGTAGGTCTCTCGGTCGTCAGATCGATACCGCCAGAGCCGAGTATCGGGATACAAGATCCCTTTCAAGGTTGCGAGTCGCTGCAATTGGTCTTACTACTTGTTGACTCGTTGGGGCTATTCTCTCGCTCCCAGAAACTGGATTTGCTGCAGTAATCCCGACTACTACTATAACTCCTCTCATTGCAGATGTAGCCACCATTACACCCGTTTCCCTAACTCCAGCAGACATCAGTGCAGATATTCTCGCAGATCACCCTGGACAGCAGTATATCACCCTAGAGCAAATGGTGAGAAGGGTCGAGGGACTGCGAGCTGGTGTACTACTCGATAATACAGCATCAATTGCAAATATCTCTGTACACGAGGCACTCTATGACAAAGAGAGTCCCATTCGGCAGATCCTCGAGGCTCGAGGGCATGCGATAAATGTGCTCGGACTCGACAAAATTGCACGAGGCCTAAGCCGGGAAGAGATCGAGGCAGTGATGCAAGATTATATCAATCAGACGATTCCTCAAGCATGAGGAGTTACAGAAGCTCCTGCAATAAGTCAGAGTCCTATCCTCCAAGATCAGTCAATTCCTCTATCTTCTCCTGTTGTCGTACCAACAACGACTCCCCTATCTCCAAGTACTGTCCATGGACTCACGACACTCGGTGTAGCTATCGGAGCTTGAGCTATTGGCTACGCCCTCGGGAGAGCTCATGGCACAAAGGCCTCAAGCCCTCAAGTAGTGAATGCAGTCTCTCAACAGAGCACGCCTGCACAAGCTCCAGTACATATCGTACCATCGCCCTCGCTAAATACTCCCCCCGCATATGCAGACTCTCCTACCATTCAAGAAGTAAATACTCCAAATAGCATCGAAGTACCACCCATTGAAGCACCAGTTATTAACCAGATAGCAGATAGCAGTAGAGTAGTATTAGAGAGTACGGAAATGGCGAATACTTCTCCCGATAATGATTCAAACTCTGAAAATACTGCACCTTATACTCTTACTCCAGCACAGACTACTATCCAAACAAGGTCGCATGATATATTTGTAGAAGTATTCTGATGGCAAGCAGAAGAAAGTAAGAGTATATCTTACCCCGAATATGCGGTGAGCGTTCATAGTGGGGATACGTTCGGGGGTTCATTTGAGTCATACACCAAATACACCCCCTCTGGAGTAGAGTTCACATTCCTTTGGTACGATGGAAATGCAGCTCGTAAGCATGTATCTAGGTCTTACTCCAATCTCGATCATCTGATGTGCGAAGAAGACGGAGAACTCATACTAAAAAAAGAGCTCCACTCTCTCTACATTGAAATGCTTGAAATGCGCGAAGCACTCAAACAAGAGGATATGCAACATATAACAAGTGTATCTATCCCTGTACGACTCCTCTCACAAATGTATCATCACGCAGATCAAGAGGAGGTCCGACATACTGAAATCCTGGGATACTGGCTTTCGAGTATGTATCTCGTACAAGACTGAAATCTTCCAGTACTCTCCCTAAATAATCCCTGACTCGATGAGCAGAAAGTTACATGGGGCAATTGTAAGTTACGGGAGATAAACCTAGCAACAAAATACAATTTTATAGTTCCTAGAGTCCTCATACAAGAATATTTCCCAACCAAAGAGGCAAAAATCCTGATAAGTGAACGAGAAAGGAGGCTCGATATCGAGGGGAAAGTAACATTCTCAGGGGCAATGACGAGTGAAAACTGGCATAAACATCCAAGTGGAACTCTCAGACCAAGTGGAGGTAACGGCGATATAAGCGAAGCTGTCAATGATATAAATGTACAGTATCCGGGTCGCCGCAGCTATCTCTATACGATTCTTGTAAAACAAACATGACAATCTCTGAACCCTGATATCTCGGTCGTGAAACTCAATAGCTCAAAGTACTGATGAAGGGATAACTATGAGTTTAGATCATTCATAATGGAGTACCCAGAGCGGTGAGCCACCCCGATAGTACGACAGCTCCAAATACATATCACCTAGAAACCTCGCATAGACATATGCGCCCGGGGCGTTTGCGCTAAGCACCCCGAGCGGATATCTTCAATGTGTCCACGCACCTTAAAATCTACACTTAACAAGGAGTAATCATGAGCAACTTTTGGACCTACGTTCGCGCGGAGTTCACAGTTGAAGTGATCTCCAAAATTCTCTTCTCTGGGAAGTTTCCGAGATTTATTGCAATAACTCTCGTATTTTTATACCTGGGTTTTGCGATTATTCGGGGGATATTTCGTCTCTTCGGAGCTCTCTGGCGTATACTATATCATACAAAATCTCGTCGCACCAATTGGACTCTTCGTGATGTAATAAAGCACGCAGAAAAATTTGGAGATACGAGTCGTATTGATGTTTCTCGCAGTGGATTTTTGGGTTTAATACTTGAAAATCCAAACTATCGGAGAGGAATTTTACAAGTTTGTATTTGGATAGATACCTCTACCGAACAGCTTGAGATTATCCTCTCAGATGGACAAAGTGCAAGTATTCTCTCATTTGAGCAGATACGAAAGTTCTGTCCTCATGAAGTTGCTATGCACAGACTCTATACTCTCTCTATCTTTAGCCACCTTCGGCTTAATATTCTCTAGGAACTATCATGAAATATATCATTCTGGCAGTAATTGGAATATTGAGTGGATGTGCCACGGTTCCTGAAATTGAAGAACCTCCACCCGAAGGGTACAGGTATATCCCCTGTTCGCGTGAAAGGTTTGCATCAAACTTTAACCCCCTTTGTTCAACAGGAAAAATGTTACAAAGAATTCCTGAAAAAGTTGTGCCTGTACAAATTCCTGTGCAGATACCGCAAGAAGTTAATACTCCTCGAGCTCCTTCAAAAGCCCTGTTAAAAGAACTGAAGAGTCTTAATAAGATATTGGAGAAGAAATGAAATACCTTATTATTCTCTTCTTACTATTTTGTTGCAGGACTGCTTATGCAGACAGTAAAGAGGCTATCCAATCTCGAGCAGAGTGGGTTGAGTCACAGTATGAAAAAAGAGTTATGAGTGAGTCAGATGCGGTTGCTGAGATCCAAGATCTCAAGCGTCGCGCTCTCGCGCTTAACGAACCTGTGACCTACCAATCTTCACCTGTAAACACACAGAAAATAGCAGAAATTGGGGGAACTTCTCTCCTGAGGCAAGCTACGGTTCCTGGGCCTGCTGGATGGAGTGTATTTCGATTTTTAGGAGGATTGAGTGGATGGGGTTTAATTATCTTTGTAATTATTAGTGGAATAGCGTTATTTACACTTGTTATAGTGTCAGCAATACTTATTGACTATGCAAAAGCGGCTGAGGCAGCACAACAAAGTCGAGTACAAGCAACTGCACCAACTGCGGACAGGAACTCAGGCCCATCACTTGCAAGTGTGATAGGAACTGTTCCTGTGAGACCAATACCTCAAGGACACAGTCAACTAATATATTTACATGTGTGTGATGATCATGAGTCAGAAGAAACGCTCATTGCAAGAGGTTATTCTTGGAGTAATCCTGAACATGTAGCTTTTCTTAGAGAAGCGAGAGAAGCTGACAGAGCGAGAGAAAGGCGTCATAGATCTCAACTCCACAGTGGCGAAGTACCAGACCATCTTATTTAACGATTTAACGAAAGGAAATAGCATGTCAGATCTCCCCGATTGGGTCCAGCGTAATCCTGCGACTGGACTCGCACGACTTCAACATGAAGGAAAAGTTCTCATGGAACAATTTCCTCATATTGGCATATACCGGCATGGACCATCCCTCTATCTCGAGGGACCCGTACTGAGTATGAGTAAAAATATGTACCTCTTGCGTGTGGTGTATCCAAATGACTACCCATACTCAAAGCCTGAGGTATACGTACGTGATGAGGATGTTGTGAAATTTTGCATGGGAAAGGGTTCTCACGACTTTCATCACTACGAAAATGATCCCATTCATGGGATGCGACTCTGCGTCATGGGCGCTACTGATAACGTAAACAAGGGCTGGACTCCAAAGCAATCTGGGGTCACGCTTCTAGAATACGGCATCATGTGGATTCATGGCTACGAGTTCAAAAAGGTAAATGGGTACTGGCCCCTTCCAGAAAACAAATAATCGGCTCTTTCGAGTCGATAATCTCAACTTAGGAGTTAATCATGGGCAAAGCTGAATACAAAATCCCCGGTCTTGAAGGAATGGGCATACCGGGTGCTCGTAACCCAGTTGATACAAAGGGTATCACTGATGTTACTGCAAGATACAAAAACGGTCAAGGTGTGACTTTTGACGAACGGGGCAAACCCCTCTTGCCAGGAGAAATCAACCTCAACCCTACTGTGCATTCGAGTCTCATGAACTTGCCGACTAGCATGGCAGATGAAAAACTAGAGTCTGAGGGCGAGAGCTCTTTTGATATCGCCCCTAACGGGGCGATATCTGTGGCGGCGGCGCAAGCAGTGCTAGTGAGTCCCTACCAAGGGGCAAACCCTCGTCGAGATAGCCTTCTCACCCCACTTGCAGGCAAGCATGTGGTTGTAGTGGGGCTTGGTGGTGGTGCACCTATTCCCATCGAGCTCGCAAAGTGTGGAGTTAACCACTTCACATTGATCGATCTCGATGTACTTGGTGTAGAAAACCTCATCCGCCATCCCTGCGGGGTTGACTATATCGGACAAAACAAAGCGGTAGCAGTGGCAAATCTCATGCACTCGCACTTTGGTGCAGGGCTAGAGGTGAGTACGTATACCAAAAGCGTCTTTGAGGTCGAGGAATTAGCAGAAATTATGAGCTCTGCTGATGTCCTCATCGTTGCGACCGACAATGAAGCTTCACGCTTTTATCTCAATGAAATGGCCCGCGCCGCCACCACCCCAGCGATCTTCGTGGGAATGTTCGAGGGCGGCGCTGGAGGCGAGGTAGTAACAGTCCTCCCAGATCATGGCTGCTACGGCTGTCTCGCGGAACATATTAGTCGCAAGTCATTTTTGACCCAATACCAAGCTACCGTCGACAAAAGTACCTGCGTGTCCGCTCGTGACACTCGAGCCCAACCTGGGCTCGGCGTCGATCAGGGGATGCTCTGTAACATCGCAGCTAGGCGGGCACTCGATGTGCTTGTACAAACACAAAAACAGACGCTCCCCTCCGTGGGACAAAACTGGATCGTGTTTTCTATCAGCGGTATTCCTGGAATACTCGAAGGTACTCTCACCTCCATGCAACATGATATCCCCGTGCATAGCAATTGTTATGTCTGTGGGAATCAACCCTCTTGAGTCAGGCGCTTTGTCAGACTCACCCCCGCTTGGGGGATTTTTTCGTGAGAGCGTTCTATACTCGACACCACCTGAGTCTTGGATCTTCAGGAATAGAAACTCATAATCTAAAATTCTCTAAAGGAGTCGATTCTTGTTTCTTATATGTATAAATTCTATCAGCACTTAGTCGAGAAAGTTTATCAGCTGTTTGAAGTCTTATCTGCTCACAAATACTCGGTAAATCTGGCATACTCACCACATCTCCAAATAAACGGGCGATACTAATTCCAGATGGAAACATTTGAGTGTCAGGACTCAAAAGTCAGCGCTCTTGAAGATTAGCAATATTATGAAAGAACGGCTCTAAAATATCGAGTCAAAGTCATTTTAATTTAGAAAATGTTGCTCAAGGATGGGGAATACTCTCATTAGAGAGAAAAGTAATAGGTTGTTCTCAAAGAGCATCAGCAAGAGAAATAATTTTTTTATTAAGCTTTTTGCTCTTTCCAGATTTTTCATCTTCCCATGGTATAGATTGAGTACTAAATCTTGTAGCGTCACCTACAAATACTTTTCAGAATCCTAAGATACCCATCACCCTATCCCTAGTGAGCAGCAATCGGATTTTTCTCAATACCAATATTAATTATATCACTGTGATTATATCAATTGCGGCGAGCTTGTATATGTTGTGCAAATTTAAGAGCTTACTAGTTAATAACTCTAGGGAATCGCTATCAAATAGCTCATCTCCCTTCTCTACTAAAGATATGAGTGAATTAATTGGGGATGCTGGGAGGTGTGGCTTGCAAATAGTTATTTCTCAGCTATCGCCCGGTTTTGAAAATATAGATTCCATACACTCTATATACATAGAATATATATGAAAGATCAAATTTATTATATGTCTACTGTCCCACAAATAACGAATACTTGAGAATATCGTAGACATCCGACTTCTCCTGATTAAGTTCGAGTTGTACGAGTGAATCACGTACTTTACCGACCGCTCGAATACGAGTAGTAGGAAAGGTAAACTCTCCCGTTGAGGTAAGCGCATAGTCAACTGGAGAAGCACCAGGATTATAGAGCACAAGATAGTTTTCACGATTCTCCGCCAAAAAATTACTAATTGACTTTGTAGTTTGTGCAAGAGTTCAATTATCATACTCGCGATAGTTCCCAAGGACAGCTCCCGTAATTCCGCCTACAGATATAGCAGCACAGTTCGTCGTCATACATGTGTCGGATGAGAGAGAAGACGCAGAAAGCCGAGAGACTCTTCCCGAAATACCTCGAGTCGCTCCATCAGATAATCCACCTGCTATAGGGAGTTTATTCCCAATCACATTCCACGTGAGAGCATCACCCTGACTCAGTTGGAGAGAAATATCTGGAGTAGGTACATAATTCCAAAATCCAGAATTTAGATCAGTAGGATTAAGAGGACGTGATACTGAACTTTTAAAAATCTTTCCTGTGCTTACCCCCTGTGTGAGGATATCTTTCCCTTTCTCTCGAAAAAGCGGTACGATCGCAAAACTCTCTGGTGCGAGAGTTCCAGTATAAGCACCTCCTCCCGAAGTGATATCATATCCCATTCGTGGAGCCTTGAGCCCAAAGCCTGCACCAATACGATTCCCCTCAAAAGCTCCAACATCACCTCCCGGGCCTCCTCCAAATACGAGCGCATCGGCAAATCCTTCCCGATGATTTTTGAGTTTAAGCATAGCATATTCCATCGACCCCTCAGCAGCATGGTATGCTGCGGTCCCTGCAAAAAGTGACTGATTAATACGGTTTTCGGAAAGAAACAAAAATAGTACCCCCGCCGCCAGTGTTACTAAAAATCCAGTCAGTAAAAGAGCAAGAATAGTTGAAAATCCACTCTGCGTTATAGCTGAAAAGCTCAAAGGAAAAACTTCCTGCTCTGAAAGTCATATATGAGATCATAATCTTTTCATACTATCGATTTTTATAAAGCTTTTCCGTAATAGTCGTCTGTACTGGGATCACGAGTGACTCAGCAAGCTTTGAGTCAAGCCCCTGACGAGGTGCAAGTGAGATCATAAACGCCATAGTAACCTTCCCCTCTGTGTCAGTACTTGTACTAAACTCGCGCGCTGCTACTCCACTAATAAAAAATCTCAAATCCCTCACTCGAGTAGTCGGGTCTGAGAGACGAGTAGCTATACCATCCTGGTTCCCATTAATAATCACACTCCGCTGTAAATAACAATCAATGTTTTGATCTCGTTTATCAGCATCTGTACATGCGCTCGGTCCAGTAGCTATGTTAGATTTAGCTAAATAGTATTTTACAAAACATGGCGATACACCTCGGCACTCAGTTCTCTCCCCTCGAAGGATGAGAATATCTGTACCCAATCCTGAGTAATCAAGAGAGTTCGCAACTCCACAACCAGTAAGTGGCGGAGGAGAAGTTCGGTAGCACTCAAAAGCAATTCCACTACTGCGCACTTCGCTCGCAATCGTCTCAGTGATCGTACGAGTGTTCCCTTGCAATCATCTTGCAAGCTCGAGTCGTTTACTCGTTGTAATAATCTGAGAATATATCTGAAATACACTCGTGAGAACAATGGAGAGGATAGTGATCGCCACGATAATCTCAATAAGTGTAAAAGCCTGAGCTCTCAGGCGAGGCAACCTCTTTTGAGAATACGAAAGTCTCACAAAACGAAATAGTCGAGAGAGTACTAAAAATATATACATACTATTTTTTAAAATCAGTAAGAATCGTAGACATATTAAACTCTCTATATCCGCCTTCGGTCGTTGCGAGATACGCTGTAAGTGTCAGTCCGCCTACGACTGGAGTAATAGTACCGGTAGTATCTGGGGCAATGAGAGGACGTACGAGTGTCCATCAGTAATAAGGAGTCGTTTTCATATTAGCTTGGCCACATACTATACCTTGACGATAGCGCCCGAGGCTATCAAGACAATATCGAAATCTCGTAGCAGTAGGTGGGAGAGCAGCTTCCACTATTACCATTGACTTATGAGAGTTCTCGCCAGGAGTACTCCAGTTTGGAGCAGTACTTGGGAGTACCGGACTGACAATAGAGACTGCTGATACAGGAGCACCTGTATTTTCATACCGAGAAGACAGTACCCAGTATCCAGGAGCCATAGGGCAACCAGTACTTGGGCAAGTGGAGAGTATGCCTCAGAGTGAGTCATATTTCCGGAATGCCAAAAAATTCGTATCTCGGATATTTTTAGCGATTTCGAGCTGCTCTCGCAAGAGATTTGTAGCAATAATTTCTTGTTTTGATCGCATTGAGAGACTTGTGGCAGTACTCGTGAGTACAAAGGCTGCTATCAGCCCGAGTGAGAATATTAAAATAGCGATGAGAACCTCAATGAGGGTAAAAGCAGAGCGAGAGTGGTGAGAAAATACTACCATTAGGGGAGGAGAAATACTTTAGATCGTAGTCCGCTCTGGACTCACTTTACTCCAACTACTCATATCTTTGGAGGTGATGCGAGAGCTATAGGCGCATTTCCTGCAGTTTCACTCCAGTACTCAAGAGATCATAGTGGCGCTCGAAATACCAGGAGTATTCGATTTGGGAGACTTGTCACGAGTACTGGATCAACTCAGAGAATTGGAGCTACCGTCCCAAATCCCGCCACTCGCACTGTACTCTCAAGGGCTACACGTTCAATTGGGGAACGTAAAGTTGGAATTGGTGAGCCCTTTCATAGAGTAGGTATGTACTCGAGATCAATATACTCGCTTCCTTTTTCAATTGATACTACTAAGTCCTGATTTTTATCACCAACTGAATAGCCAGTACTTGCAAAAAGCTTTGCTTTAGTAATAGCTTGCTCAATTCGTTCAGCTGAAAGTCGTACACGGGCTTTATCCGAGTAAAGGTTATACGGAGCGATTGCAAACAGCATCATAATAGCTGCTATCGAAATAACCACTATGAGTTCAATGAGTGTAAATCCAGCAGTCTTTTTATCGTACAAACAAAACATATTACGATTGTACTCGGGAAATCTCTCTTCGTAAAGGCGATTATCCGACTGTTTCTGTGATCTTGAGAACTGCTGAGAATATAGCAAATGCGAACCATACGACAAATCCCCCAGAAATAAGTATAGCGAGTGGCTCTACGAACTTTACAAGAGTAGCAACAGAGCTATCGACTTCACGAGTATACTGTGCAGATATTTTTGCACAAATCTTGTTGATTGTAGAAGTCTTCTCCGCAGCACCCAGAAGCTGTATGAAGTCTGCAGGAAAATAATCTGCCGCTTCATCTACTCGACTAAAGCTCTCAGCTATTTTATTTCCAGATTCTACAAGACCTACTACTTTAGAGATGAGTTCTTCATAGATCGTATTATTTGTTGATTCCCCAGTGAGTCGCAGAGTCTTTATAATTGGTATCCCCGCCCCGAGAAGGAGTCAAAATGTTGTCGCAATACGCACGACTAGATAATTACGATAAACAGTTCCAACAAGTGGTAGAGCTAAAAGACTTCGGTCGAGTAAAGCTTTTCCCGCTGGAGTTCTCAAATATCCATAGAGTGCTCCACCGAGAAGTATAAGTACGAATATAATCGCTATGAAGTGGTTCGAAAGAAAATTTGAGGTAGCTACAAGACTCCGAGTCGAGAGTGGGAGCTCAGTCCCTGAGGTCTCAAAAAGTGGGAGGAGTTTGGGGATCACAAATACCATCACTATCACAATAGCCGCCACCAAAAATCCAAGAATTATAAGTGGATAGGTCATCGCAGATACGAGCTTACGCCGTAGATCATCACGATTACGCAGATCATCAGCAAGACTCGCAAAAGATCGTTGCATCGTTCCTGATTGTTCTCCCGCCTCAATAATAGATACTTCTGACTTATCAAAGGTGTGTGGGTGCTTTTTAAGCGCTGTACTCATAGCGTCCCCTGAGTCAATGAGTCGTAGGATAGAGGTGATCTCTCGATAGAGGAGTGGATTTTTTATCTTTACACAAAATGACTCAAGTGCCTCAACGAGAGTAACTCCTCCTTCGAGGAGATTACTAATGTGCTCGTAAAAAACTGCCTTTTCCTTGAGACTAATAGAGTGCCAAAAGCGAGTTTCAACTTCTTGTATTTCTCTGATCATATTACTTGATGGTATAGGCTCCAAGCTGGATACTCGCAGTAATTGGGGACGTAGTTACCGCACTCTCATATGCAAAGCTTAGTGACTTGACTAAAAATCTTCTTTTAGCATCAGTGCCAGTGGCACGATCAATAAACTTGAGAAGTGTATCGAGATTCGCAGTATCTACTGTGATGTTTATGCCTGCTAGAGTCATACCACTCGTGAGGATTTCTCCTGCATCAAGTGATACCGATCCAATATCAGCCCCATTACCCGCAAGCGCAAAGATACTTTCTAAAAGCAAATCATCACGAGCTACTCAGATATACTTTTCTGACTCCTTACTGGTATCTGCAGACTTTTTAAGCGTATTGAGTGTGTCGAGTGTTGTAGTAAGACTCGTCGATGTTGCTCGTAGAGCGGTTAATTCCTCTGATTTCTGAAGGGACTCATTGTAAATGTCATAAGTAAAAAATATACCAATAAGTACCGCGAGAATTGCAGCAAAAATCGAGTAATTACTTGGAACAGCAGACTTAAATTTGAGAGAAGTCATATTATTGAATATTAAATTCTACAGAGATAGAGCGTTTATCGTTTTTTCCTGATACACTTGTTACTGGACTGAGTTCAAATTTTGCAAGTGATCCGCTCGCACTATTTGTAGTGCCATCACGATATCACTTTATCAGTCGGATAATCTTGCGTACCGCGTCGTCATCAATTCCCTTAAAGGAAGTGGCTGAACTCGTGATTTTTCCTGCAGAGTAAATAAATCCATTGAAAGTAAGATTATTCTCATCAGCATGAATTCGTTCAAGTTCTCGCACGAAATTAGCAGCATTAGAGGCAGTAATAGTCTTCTCAATAGTTTCTTTGTTGAGAGAGAATAATTCAGCTGCTCTCACTTTTGGATCTGCTTTGAGAGTATCGATACTCTTTTGTTTCTCAGACATTTCCTTTACTATATTTGCACGTTCACTTTCGAGGGTCATGCTACGAAAGTAGAAAAATCCAGTAATTATTAGTACTCCCAAAAGGAGAGTGAAAGCAAGAATAGTCGGAAGATTCGTAGTGTTCTTTTGAGGTATCTCTTGGAGCTTTGGAGCAGTATCGTCGCGAGAGGATATAGATTGAGGTATTTCTTCAGCCATAGTAAAATATTATTTCTTCTACACTAACATGTTTTTATTTTGAGGGCAAATATTGTGATTGTGTAGTAAATATATCGACTTTGGAACAGTTATTATAACTGCGAGCATGAGAAATTGTGTAATCTCAGGCATATGAACAAGGGAGACGAGGCAAAAGATGGTGATTGTTAAGAGTGCATCTTTTCGAGACTTATAAGCAAGATAGCCTATCAGCGCAGTCAGTGGAATTCAGAACCGCAAAAGCATCTCGAGGATAAAATTGTGTGTGTGCCCAATTGGGTATTGAGGATCTACCAGAGCGTGTGCCCAAGGGAGTCAATTTTTATAGAAGTTATCTAATTCACTTGGCGTAAAACCAACAAACCAAGCTCGTGGGATTTGTGAATAGAAGGCGAGTGTCTCCCAAACAAGAGCAATACGTACTATAAATGTTCCTGGTTTTAAGAAAAAAATGAGTACTCCAAGTCCTATGAAAGCTCAGATTATTATTAAAAGAAGCACTTTCATATTTGTGCGCTTGAGTAGACTTAACTCATACACTCCACTGAGTATGAGGACTACGAATACCCACCAAGTCTGGGTTATAAGAATGACTATAAAAGCCAGTGAGTAAGACAAGTAAAAAGCATATCCCCGAGCTCGCATCATAAGACAAATAAATAGAGCATATGAGGCAAGGAGTGCAGGATTTCCTAAAGTAGAAAAAACTCTCCCTTGATCAAAAGAGCTCTCATACGACAAAAAGTCCCAGCCGAAAAATTGTACGAATGCATATCAATAAACTAGGATGCAAGACTGAAGAATTCATGACTGCAATGCTTGGCGCTCCCCCTGCTCAAGATGAGAAACGACAATATATATCAGAAATATAAGAGACAGATAGTACCCTCCATATCAGAATAAAAAGTCTCCTACCATGACTTCCTGAAAAGACCCTGTGTAAAAAGCTTGGAATGCAATTATACTCGCAAGGAATCATATACAAAGGAGTGCCCCTCAACTCAAGGTCAACTTACCTCTGAGAGCAAGAGCTCAAAGAACTATCAAGAGCATTACTCACAAAAAACTTCGCTTAACCCCCTCATATCCTGGATCTCACAAAATAACTCAAAAAGGGCTTAGAATATGAGAAAAAAGGAGTGGTGTGACAAATCAAGTTGTCCAAAGTATACACTGCAAAAAACGAGACATACTCCCATTGAACTCAGAAACTCTCATCCTACAAGGGAGAAAATCATTTGCACCTGACAACTCCTCTATACAATTGCTTTGTGCTTATTCATCTTGACGATCTCGCCAACATTCCCCTCGATCTCGCTCCTGGGGATATTGTATATCTCTCTTGAGATCTCGCAGCCGGTAAGACTACCCTTGTACAGACTCTCCTTGCAAGACACTGAGTAGATCTAAGCCTTATTAAAAGCCCAACTTATACATATTATCAGATTTATACCGGCAACCAAGGCTGGAAATTTGCACATTTTGATCTCTATCGAGTCCCTGATTATGAAACATTTCTCAATATAGGAGGTCAGGAGATCCTCGATAATCCAGCCTACACCAGCCTAATTGAGTGGCCAGATATCCTCGAACATCGTTATCCTCTTGCCCGGAGGGTCACTCTCCAACAAGTGGACGATCCACTCAGGCGTGAGATTAGTTGGGACTTTGGTCCGAAAGATCAGATTAATAGTCCTCGCTAGGCCTGGAGAGTCCTCACTGTAGATCGCTCATCATAAAATAGCTTAGTCATAAAAAAGTACATGACAATCGCGTAGATAAATACGATCCATGTTTTCTCGTAGGTGAGTGCGATATTAAATACCGCATGCACTCAGGTCGCCAAGAGAAATGCTCCAAAAAGCCTCAATCCATTTGAGATATCCATATTCGAGAGGAACTTTGCAAAGCTCCGAGCAAATATAAGTACTGCGAAAACATGCAGCAGGAGTGAGATAATTGATCGTGAGATGAGTGTACCTATATAGATACCACTTGCGACTCCGTGTATACTAGCAATACCTGTCACATAGAGAATGTTTTCCAAAAAAACAAACCCAAGCATCTGAGTACCTATACTAG
>JAYWGH010000068.1:0-13897 GCA_043778375.1 bacterium | reverse complement strand
TCTTTGAGTGCCTCAGTAATAGCTGCCTTTGCCTGTTTTGAAGCCGCAAATATTCCGGCGCTCTCATTTTTGATAACCGTCAGTGCGACTGATCTCTGAAGTCCTCCGTTTGGAGTTCCGATACGCTCAATAGTATTTGTTGGGTAGTACCGCTCAATCTTGGCGATATCACCAATCTTGACCACTCGACCTTTTGGCAGAGTGAGAGGTATCTCGAGTATATCACTTGGGCTCGTGAGTTTGCCCGAAAGACGGAAATCGTAGTTTTTATTTCCGACTGCAAAGTTCCCAATCGGAGCATCGCGATTGAAGGCCGAGAGAATACTCGCGACTTCACGGATCGTAATACCAAGACCGGCGAGTGCCTCTTTATCGACGATCACTCGCAGATCGTATTTGAGGACTGAGGAGTACTCTACTTTCTGGATGTTTGAGAGTCCTGTGAGCTGATCTCTCAGATCTGCTCCAAGCAGTCGGAGCTTATCGATAGATATGCTCCCGTTTGCAGATGACAGAGTTGCGGCAAATACCGTATTCCCCTCCGTCTTGATCTCGATGACATTTGGAGACTTTGCATCGGTCGGCAGCACCACTCGTGAGATGTTATTACGCACATCATTGATAAACTTGGCGGTATCAGTACTCGGCTGGAGCTCAATAGAAAGACTTGAAACTCCAAGAGAGGATTTAGAGGTAATCTTTTTGGCACCTGCAATATCCTTGATCTCTTTGTAGAGCTTGTCGGTGATAAGGGTATCCACATCGACTGGACTCGCCCCAGGATACACCGTCGTAATATTTACTATCCCAAACTTGATGTTGGGACTCGACTCTTTTTGGATACCGAGAAGCGCACCAACTCCGAGGACGATAAGCGCAAAAATAATGAGGTAACTGATACGATACTGTCGTACCCAAAACCCGAGAAATCCGGATTCATGCTTGGCTCGAAGGAGCTCGATCGATTCAGGAGTAGGGAGTGCCATGAGGAGAAATTATTTTTTGATGACGAGTTCTGACTTCTTAGCGTCAAAGTTGGACACGTTCGTTGTGACTATGAGCGTCTTTGGGTCGATATTCGTGATCACCTCTACCTTTGAGCCAGCGATACGACCGAGATCTATTTCTACTGGTGCTAGGGTACTGCCTGAGAGAGTGACGATCTGTCACTTCTTATCGGAGATAATCTCTACAATATCCGTACTCATTACTGGATACTTGCTCGGAAGGACGAGTTGGACGCGAGCCACTTGTCCAAGGAGTGCTGGTGGAGTCGCGAGTACAAGTCTCGCTGTGTAGAGGAGTGACTCAGTTGCAATCTGCGAAACTCCGACCACTGTAGCCGTGAGCTCAGCGCCATCATAGAGAATTGTTTGCTCAGACCCAACCTTGAGAAGTGGGACGACTGCTGCCTCAATATCGATCGAGAGCTCAGGACTCTTATTCGCCATCTCGAGGATGGGAGTACCTGCGTTTACATCCTGTCCCACGCTTGCGATCACCCGAGTAATCGATCCATCGATCGGGGCTCGGATCACGAGCTTGTCGGCCTCCTCTCGCGCCTGAGAGAGGGAGAGTCCTGCATCAGACTCTGAGAGAGCGAGTTTACTGAGAGTGAGAGTTTTATTTTTGCGAGCATTATCATAGGCGATCTGCGCACTCTCTCTCGCTATACGAGCCGAGGTAACTGACTGCTGCGTAGTAGATCTCGTACGATCAAGTGAAGTACTTGACTCAAATTCTCCGGTAGAGAGATTGCGTTTTTGGGTGTCGTTTCCCCGCTCTTGTACAACGAGACCAGCCTTGGCAGCAGCTTCGTTATTGCGGTAGTTTGCGAGAAAAGTAGATGACTGATTACGAAATGCTACCCATCCGTTTTCGAGTCCTGAGAGCTCGCTTTTATACCCATTATTTGTAGCGATGAGTCCATCGAGTTGTGCCTGCGTGAGATCTCCATTTGCTGTCGCGCCCTGGAGATAGGTGGTCGACACATCGAGATATTTTCGTAGTGAGCTATAGTACTTTGAGAGTCGATCGAGGCTCGCGAGGAGGTCTCACTCCGCTGGTGGAGTAGTCGAGAGAAGAGCGATTTCTTTGCTCGCATTTGCAATATCAAAGTATGCAAACTCGAGGTTTGGCCTCACATAGGCGTTCCCAGAGTTGAGCCCTCTGCGCAAGCTCGTATAGTCCGCTTGATAGAGAGGAGTTATTCCATAGAGCTTGTCTCCATCAAACACGATCTTGTTTGCAAATTTTTTGAGATCATTGACCGAAGTACTAAAACTGATCCCAAAATTTGTAAGAGTTTGCTGGTTAGAAGAAATGAGATTTTGGTAGTCGAGGCGAGACTTGGCGAGTGAAGCCTCGAGGCTCGCGAGTGTTACCGCAGCATCAGAGCTCGCTGACCCAAGCTCAGCTTTTTGGGCGTCTCGAAGTGCCTTCGTGAGACTCAGGTCTGCTCCAGTTGTTGCAGCCTGCAAGTCAGACTCAGCTCGATCGAGTGCGAGCTTGGTATCCGAGATGGCGCGGTCGAGTGACAACTCAGTTGAAGCGGCACTATTACGGACTGACCCCAGCGCATTGGATGCCTGTCCAAGGCGGATATCGTAGTTAGCAATGGTGTCTCGCAGTCGCACGAGAACTTGTCACTTTTTTACAGAGGCTCACTCCTTTACGAGGACAGCGTCTACCCGACCGATCCCTTGGGAGGCGAGATTAATACTCGAGCTCCCGACGAGACGACCTGTTTTTTCGAGGGTATAGCTGGTGGGGAAGCTGCCAAGCTCGCGCGTCTCTATCGTGAAGGGAATTTTGGGAGGCTCTGCGGGTGTAACTGGTGCGCTCCCGCAGCTCGATAGCAGGAGGGAGGTAGTGAGCGCGAGCGCGATGAGTGATGTATGAGAGTTCATAGGTGGGTATTATTTTTTAAGGTTTTTCATGTTTTCTATAAAGGCGATCTCCTCATTAGCGCGGGCGCCAATCTCGCGAAGTACCTGCATTTCTTGTTTCATATAGTCCATAAATTCATCGAGATCCTCCGTTTTTATAAGTCCGACTGCCTTACCTCACTTGGTGATGACGAAGAGTGTATCCCCTGCCCCTATACTGAGATCTCTTCGTACATCGCTCGGGATGACGATCTGCCCCTTGGTACCGACGACGACCGAGCCGTACATCTTCATCCCACAGTTACTGCTCGTTTGCTCTCCTCAGGAGTGTTCTGTTTGCATATTTGACTATTACGATATGCAGTAGTGTACAGTTAATTGTAGGAAATCAATGAAAAGTATGAAAAGTATGACATGGGGATATTTGAGAAGAGATGATGATTTGCAAAATTTCTTTGACAAAAGGCGATCACTGAACAAACTACAGAAGTCAAGCAAGCCCAAAATTAGGCGCGCAAGACTATCGTATGCACAAATACAGTGTGTTCGGTAATGGTGCTGGGAGACTTCTGACTCCTGGCTTGTAATAAAAACTGGCGTAATAACGCCAAAGAAGAGAAAATACTATGGCAAAATTAGAAGATTGTCCACGCACTGTAGTAGTTCGTGGAAAAATACAAGAACCCGGGACTTATAGTCTATGGGGACAAGCAGCCCAATCTGGGGCTCAAGGTCACCTCAATACGATCGCAGCAAGTGCGACTGCAAAGTCGCAACTAAGTGGTGGCGGCTCACAAACCCTCTCAGGGTATGTAACCAGCTCCTCAAGTGGTTATCGCGGCGGCGTTGGTAGTGGAGGCAACAACTAGCCCCTCCACCAACCCAATTCCCACCCCTGTACCTCCCACGAGTGTACTTGGGTGGGAACATCAATATTTCGTACAGGCCTCCCGCCCGTACGAGCTCAAAGCCCAGGTCCAGTATCTGGTGCTTTTTTTTGCGACCCACCGAGTCCTGTATATAGTAACTCGCAATCTCCTTGCTATGACCAATCTCGCCTTTCTCACGCTTTGCATCTTTGTATCTTTTATCGTGACGCTCGCGCTCATTCCCCCGTTTATCCGACTTCTCTGGCGGTATAAACTCGGCAAAACTATCCGCACCGAGGCACTGATGTGAGCCGCCACAGAATTCGCCAAGCTCCACAAGAAAAAAGAAGGCACTCCAACTATGGGGATGTCCATAGTGTTTGTATCAATATTTCTCATAGTCGGGCTCACGGTCGTGCTCCAAGCACTCTCTCCACACCTCATAGAGTGGCTCGGATTTGGAGTAAAATACTCGCTTTTCAACCGCAATGAGACCTATCTCTCACTTTTTACCCTCCTCACTGTTGGCGCGATCGGACTCATTGACGACTACCTCAATATCATCGGCTACGGTCGTACAAAGGGTCTCTCCGCCAAGCTCAAAATGTTCTTGCTCTGTCTATTTGCAGCACTCGGAGCCTACTGGTTTTATTATAAGCTCGGATTTACTGGGGTGAGTATCCCCTTCATCGGGGTAGTGTGACTCGGATGGCTCTATATCCCGGTGTTCATGCTCGTGATCGTCTCGATGGCAAACGCCGTCAATATCACCGATGGGCTCGATGGGCTCGCGGGAGGGCTACTGCTTTTTAACTACGCGGTGTACGCGTTCATCTGCTACAATAAGTGACTCTTTCTCCTCGGGGCACTCTGTATGCTCATAGTTGGTGGATTGATCGCATTCCTCTGGTACAATATCAAACCCGCAAAATTCTACATGGGGGATGTCGGCGCACTCGCACTCGGGGCAAACCTCGCGATCGTCGCCATGATGACGGACACACTCGTAGTGCTCCTCATCATATCGCTCGTCTATGTAGTCGAGATCGTATCAGTGATCATCCAGATGATCTCCAAGAAGCTCCGCAATGGCAAAAAGGTATTTCGTATCGCCCCATTTCACCATCATCTCGAGGCAATCGGATGGAGCGAGGAGACGGTGGTTATGCGATTTTGGCTCATTGGAATGGTACTCTCGAGTATAGGCCTGGTGGTGAGTTTGGTGGGGGGGAGGTAAAAGCTCAGATGTTTGACAGTATTTTAACGCTGTGATAGGGTAAGAGAGTAATAACCTATTTACCTATGTCACGTAATTTCTCTAGCCAAATACTTGCAGATTTCTCTAATAAAGCCCTCAATAAAGAAGTGGGTATAACCTATGCTGATCTCGTTGAGCTCAATCGTATAAGTGATACGAGCATAAAGGAAATTCAAGATTTCGTCCAAGAGAATATCGCTCGAACAGCTCTTCTTGCACCTATTAGGCTCCCAAATGGTTTAGAGGAACCTGCCGGAAAAGAGTGGATTGACCGTCTCGCAGCTATTGAAAGGCTTGCTGCGCAAAAAGAGAGTATAACAATATCGAAAAGTGAAGTCTATACAAAAACACTCGCAGAATCAAAAGTGAAGCTCGCAAAGTTGTTTTGAGAGGTTAGGGCGTCAACTACTAGCGGTTCACCTGCCATTCTCGCAGTAGCAGAAAAGACTACTGAGGCTGCGGCCCCTACAAAATCTGTAGTTAATACTCCTCCAGTAGTAGCAGCTGCTAATCCCGGTGCTCCTGCAGCTAAATCTAAAACAGATGGAGCTCAAAATAAGCAAGCCTCTACAGTAGCGGGAAAAGTAGAGAACAAAAAAATAGGAATGATCGATACACAGAAGATAAAGTATTCTAAAGATAGTCTAGTAGATATTGATGAGGACCATTTCGATGAGAATACTCAGGAATTGATTCTCTGAGTATTCAGTAAAGAAAATACAGAGAAAGAGACTATCACAGCTATCAAAGCTCTTCAAATACATATTGGGCTTACGGGTAAGGATGTGGATGGTGCATTTGGAAGGGGATCAATAGCAGCACTAAATGTATACAAGGCGAAGCCAGAGGCAGGAGCGAGTGCAGCGGGAGCACCAGTGGTAGCGAAGCCAGAGGTAGGAGCGAGTGCAGCGGGAGCACCAGCGGTAGCGAAGCCAGGAGAAGCGAAGCAGAAAGAGGAGGGTATGAGTACTGGGGCTAAACTAGGACTAGGTGCCGCTGTATTAGTAGGTGCTACCTACTTAGGACGTAAGCAAATCTGAAATCTAGTTGGTAAAATTTCTTGAAAGGAGGCACGAGAGATAGCTGAGAAGGAAATAGCTGAGAAGTTAGCAGCAAGAAAAGTAAATGAGGAAATAGCAGGTATTAAAAATCTATGATTAAATGTATTTAAAACTGAAGCTATACGTGGAGATCAGATTATAAATAACAGGGCGTTTACAAAGAGTGTAGATGATAATGGCAGAGATATGATTTTGTCTAAATCAAAAAAATATCCACCATTTGATAAAATTGATCAGAATCCAGAGATCTCTAAAATCATCAAGCTCGAACAACGAGTAAAATCATGACGAGAGAATCTAAATCAAGACACAGTCGCTGAAAAAGCTAAACGGACAGAGGCTTATAACGATCGAAAAAAAGATCCGCTTATAGCTGATATCGAGAAAGATATTGCTTATAATAAGGCCAATAACCTTCCAGTAAAGGATTTAGAGGCTAAACTCACTAGTGAATTAGCAGCGAAGAGTATTAGCGAAACAGCAACGAAAGCTACTGTTCCAAGCTTTTCTTCAAAAGCAAAGGCATTAGACTGGTGGAATGGACTATCTCCTGCAAAGAAAGTGATATATCCAGTTGGTACAATCATTACTATTTCGGGTCTTAGGTACTGTACAACAGCTAGTGGAACACTAGAGCGTACTAACGTTTAAAAAAATATATATTTATATGGGAGCTTCTGAAAACCCTTCTCATGTACCCTTAGAGCTTACAAATAAAGCCTCTCCCCTCTATCACGAGTCGGCGAGACTTTGTGGTATACTTGAAGGAAATCTCAGGGCAAAGTGACTTCCATTTGATACTATAATGGCAAAAGACTTACTCGATACTGAGATAGCAAAGCTAAATAAAAATTTAAATCTACAAAAAGATCCAAATCTACAAAAAGTTATCCAAAAACATATTTATGACTTCCTTGAGAGATTCAGCCTCTTAGATACCCTTCAGTTCGATTCATACAAGTTTCGCCGTGGAAATCTCGAAGAGCTTCGGTGGAATACTGAAATGCAGGAGAAAGCAACAAAGGCAAAGTCTTCAGTAGATCAAGTAGTAATAATGGATCTATTTTCACGAGGACTTACGTCTACACTCACTCGTCAGCTCTGACTCCTTGATCGCGCTTATCAGCCTCGTGCACTCGAGTATGACAAAGCCAACTGGAGTACTCTCAATAGAGAACTCTCTGACATAGATGAGCCCGGGAATATTCCTACTCCAAAACTCATCCAAGACTGGATTCTCGGGAGACAAGAGAGTAAACCCTGAAGTATCAAAACAGATCGTAATCTCTTTCGAGATGGAGCACTTCATCTCATAGATACACTGAGTCCTCCAGAAAGCTCATGGCTCAAGGAAATGGTAAAAAATGGGAATATAACTCAAAATTCTCGTAGAAAAGGCTTTACTGATACAAGAGACGGGGTAGATGTCGTAGATCTTATCTTACGCTATAAAGAAAGTGTAAGTAAATTTCAGTGAGTTGAGCAAGAGATTGGGAATATTCGAAATATCGCGAACAGTAAAAAGGATGAATTTCTCCCGACTCAAAGTGATATATTTACCGAAATAGCTCCTCCAGCAATCACAGTAGATTATACAATGAAAATGTTTGAGGGTGCTCGTACAGATGCTGATGTTGCAAAAGTATGCCTACGAGTAATGATGATGCTCGTAAATGCAGAAGAATTCGTCGGAGTGATAAATGGGATAGATAGTAACTGAAAAATACTTCGTAAATGAGAGCAACTTACAGAGTGACTCTCGGAGTGAGCAAAACTCATCATACTCACTATACTCTGTACAAAGATATTTACTCTCGCTTTCCGTGGAGGCAAACTACTCCTACAACCCACTTTCAAGCTCATAATAGAAAAACTTCAGCCTAAAATAGGAGCCAATCATATGATCATATCATACGCAAAAAGGATGGCGTTTTAGCATGAGGTAAACTATACTCACAAATACTCTACTATTCCACAATTACTGGAGACTGAGGATCAGAAAATGGCTCATACCTCTCTCTATAGTCTGGGCTATTCTGCCTCTGCATAATTCAAAAAGTAAATCTCTGAAGTATATTTAGTGTCGAATCCAGTGGCACTCTGAGGTTACAATCTGATCCTATCTCATCTTTTAAGACTAGCAAACCTACGAGCGTTCTCGCAACACAAGCTGTAGTATTTACTCAAACACAGGTAATATTTTTTCATTGAAGCACTCACACCATAACTTGGCTATTGTTTTCTCGATATACTCATAAGTCGTCCAGTAAGCCGTCTGTCCGCTTGTATAACTGAACAACTCTCATATATCAATGAGTACTCTCTTGAATCTCAGGAATATTTTCACCAGATGGAGGATAACAAACTAAAACAATATTCCCTCAAGTATTTTTTATATCCTCTACTCTTTTTAAGATATTTTCTATCAATTTCTTTCTTCTATACATGTAATAAAAAGCGAGTGCCTTCCTCGGCACAAAACCCTGTTGCATGTCTACAATTATGAGGGAGTTTTTTCAGTATTCCAGCATATATTTACTTGTGGTTGAATTATTCTACCATCCCCCGCACCTCCTCCCACGAGACAACAGATACCCCGAGTTCTGTCGCTTTTGCGAGCTTGGATCCTGCGTCCGATCCTACCACGAGGTAGTCGAGTTTTGCGGTGACTCCGGTACGCACTAGCCCACCTGCAGCCTCGATAACTGCGTGAATATCATCGCGTGAAACTCCCTCAAACGATCCAGTCACACAAAATGACTTCCCCCCGAGGATTCCCTGAGCACCTCCCATAGTGAGAGTGGGTTGCACTTCGTATATGAGTCTCTCGATGAGATCACGGTGATCCGCGATAAAATCCAGTATTGCCTGCGCTACTACTGGTCCGATATCTCGCACTTCTATAAGGCTTTCATAGGTAAGACTCTTGAGTACTACAGGTAGTTCCACTCACTGTTTAGTCACCTGCCCGCTCACGAGATCCGAGAGAATTCGCGCCGTTTTGCGCCCGACTTCTGGGATACAGAGCCCGAGAAGCATCCGATCGAGTGACATCCCTCGAGACGCCTCGATGGCTCGCAGGAGATTGTCAGTGCGAAGCTCTTCAAACCCCTCAAGCTCGAGTATCTGGGATCGATACCCTGAGAGATGATAGATCGAGACAAAGTCCGAGAGATATCCGAGCGCGAGGAGTCCATCCACGATCTTTTCCCCCATGCCGTCGATATTTGCTGCATGCTTGCTTACAAATGCCTTGAGCCCACCGCTTGTCTGTGCTGGACAGGTCGAGCGCGCTGGACAGTAGAGTGCGACTTTCCCCTCATCTTGAGTGAGTGGAGTACCACAACTCGGGCAGTGTGTTGGCCTCATAACAGGGGCCTCACTCCCATCTCGTACACTGGTCACCAACGAGACGATCTCAGGGATCACCTCCCCTGCTCGCTCGATATACACTCGATCTCCTATACGGATATCTTTGCGCTCGAGCTCCTCATAATTGTGCAGAGTTGCTCGTCTGACGACTACTCCCCCTATGTTTACTGCTTCCATGTGCGCGACTGGAGTCACCGCTCCAGTACGCCCTACAGAGTGCTCGATATATTCGACTCGTGTCATCACCGCCTCCTGTGGGAACTTGTAGGCTATCGCACATCTCGGATGATGCGCCGTCGTCCCGAGCTCACTCCAGAGGCTATAATCCTCGAGTTTGATCACGAGCCCATCTATATCAAACCCGTACCTCGGTCGGGCGCTCGCAAGTTCGCTCACTCTCTCCGAAAGAGACTCTATCGTCGCGAACTGTTCATAAAAAGGCGACACGAGAAATCCCCACTCCGCAAGCTTTGCAATCCCCTGCGAGTACGACTCTATCCCGAGCTCCCTACGTACAGAGACTTCCTCAAAAACAGGCACACTGTACCCATAGAACTCAAGCCCCCGCGAGCGAGTGATGAGTGGATCGAGTTGTCTGAGACTCCCAGATGCGGCATTACGAGGATTTGCAAAGAGCTTTTCTCCAGTACTTGCGCGCTCGGCATTTACTCGTGCAAACGCACTGTGTGGCATCACCACCTCACCGCGGATCTCGATCTGCCCGAGGTACCCGATCTGGCGAGGAATACTCGGGATCTCGAGACTATTGATCGTCACATCCTCCCCTTCGAGTCCATTCCCTCTCGTGAGTGCACGCTTGAGGAGTCCCCCCTCATAGAGGAGCGAGAGTCCAAGTCCATCAAACTTGAGCTCGAGGATACACGCGAGGTCTCGCTCTCAGGTGATGTTGTATATCCGCTTCCCAAACTCGAGTACCTCCTGCGCGTCGTAAGTATTGTCGAGTGATATCATCGCTGCGAGATGACTCGCCTTGGTGAATTGTCTCGAGAGGAGCACATCTACTCGGCTGGTGGGTGAGTGAGGATCGAGGATACCAAGTCGCTCTTCGCTCTCGACGAGAAGTCGAAATAGCTTACTCCATTGCCCATCATCGATGATCGGCGCCGAGTCGATATAGTAGAGAGTATTATGAGCACGGATGATCTCCTGCAACTCTCGCACCTGAGAGGCAGTGATATCCTGTGTACTCCAGTCGAGGGCCGCGAGTGAGAGAGTGAGAAGCTCAGTATTTTGCATGACGAGATGATACTCAAAATGTGTGAGATTTCCTCTCCGATTTTGAGAATTTTTAGGATCTGCTCCTTCCTAGCAAGTGAGAGTTAAATCCTCGCTTTTTCTCATTTTTCACTACAATCCACTCATGCAAAAAATCACAAAAATCAGCCTCGCAATCTTTGCGCTCCTCATATGTACAGGGGTTGGGATAGCCGCGTCAGGTAATCTCCCGATTCTCAAGACAAGCGTAACCAAAAATACTCCTGCGCCTCTCCCCCTCTCAGATGAGGATATATCAGGTATTCTTGCAGAAACTCGAGCACTCATGCGCCGGCCAGGTGTCACTCCTGATGAGATAGCGAGTATCAACGCTCGCCTCACTCGCAGTACCCAGATATTTTATCGACAAAATCTCGGTGCCATCATCTCGAATCTCGCGAAAAAGCCTGACATCACAGGGTCAGGGGCAAGAGCATTTGAAGTACTCAGTCGTACAGATCTCCGAGCAGATATGAGCTACTCCTACGCCCAAAAACTCCGCGCACAAGTACTCGCTCAAGATCCGATCGATCCAGGCTCTGATGTGTTTCAGGCACTCATTGCTATCGAGCGCGGGCGCGGGACGAGTACTGGTGGGCTCGATCAGGCGACCATGCGACAGATCGTCCTCGCAGAAAAATGACTCCTCAAGTACGGAAGTGGAGCTGAAGCTCTCCCACAAATCATCCCAGAAAGTGAGCTCATAGGGATATTCGATGAGCTCGGGTACATGCCGTGGAGTACCGGTGATATGCGCGCAATGCGGCGATCTATCGTGAGCGAAGGACTCTCTATGCAGAGTAGGTATACTCGGGCATATCTCTCGGCGCGCATGATATTTACTCCTGGAGCGTACCAGCCTCGGACCTATCTGCGTAATACTCTCAAACACGAAAAGCAGTTCGCAAGTCTCTCCTGTGAGGCAAATAGTATGAGTCACTTCTATAACTTTTACGCTGAGGGTGCGAACGCTCTCGCCAATAAAGCTCGCACACCAGGATTTGTCCCCTACCCAACTCTCTCTGAGCGGGCAGCTTTTGAACTTTTCCCAAAAAATGAGTCTCTCCCAACCTACCAGAGTCAAGATGGACGACAAACACGAGTATGGGGGGACCCTGATAAAGAGTTTGTCGGCAAAGTCGAGGGCAAGCAGAGCATCTCTCCCGGCAGCCTCACTGGCTATGGTATCCACGCAAAGTGAGTCGTAGGACCACTATCAAAAAAGCTAGAGCCACTTGGATACTCAGCTACAGTCACTGAGTTTTCAGAGCTTCGTGTCCTCTGGAATATCCTCCGCTCAGAGCCAGTACTCTTTTGGTTTGTTCTCTCGGATACTCCTAAAGAATGATTTGCAAAGATCGAGTGGCAGACGACGAGTGGTGAGAAGCGCACGGGATATATCGGCGAGCATACCGGCATTATCATCGGAGCGGAGATCGATGGTCGTGGTCGTGCGAGCAAAGTCGCGTACTACGAGGGGCGATCAGATGCACTCACTTGGGCCCCTTGGGGAGATACGGCTCGTAAGGCCTCGTACTTTGACGCGATGATAACCGCGCGGAAAACAGTCAATTAAATTTGATTCTCAGCGAGGGTGTGCTTAAATAAAAGAGTTTTATCCTCTTTCATGCCTAAACTCTCTTCCCGCTCTGCCTTCACACTCGTAGAGCTCATCGTTGTGATAGCGATCCTTGTGATCCTCTCGACTGTAGGATTTGTTGGGTACTCACAGTACTCAGTGAGCTCTCGGGATGGGGCAAGAGTATCGGATATGAAGACTATTTACTCAGCTCTCAAGATCGTACAGTCAAAGACGGGACAAAATCCTACTCCGGACAATGCCCTCCAGATCAACAATGGTTCATGAAAACTCCATGCCCTCCAAGGAGTGGTAGGTAGTGGAGTGCGAAATACTATTGATCTTGAGAGCGGAGGACGAGATCCGCAGTCAGGGAAGCCATATACGTATTATCGGTTCTCTGATAAAAAGCATATTCAGCTCCTTGGATTTTTTGAGGCGGCTGGGTATCAAGAGAAGCTCGCAGATGCAGGATTTGGAGAGAGTGCGTATGCTACAGACAATAAAGATCTTATTCCGGTAACCATCGGTACAAAACTTGGAGTAGCACTCGATACAGCGAGTATGATCCCTCTCAATGAGACAATGAGTGGAACTATTACGCTTGCGAGTCTAGCAGCTTCAGGAGCTACTGTTGTGGGGAGTCCCTTGGCAGCGGGAGCAAATATAGTTGTTACTCCTGGTATGCTCGCGGCGCTCTCAAGTCCACTTGTGACTAATGGAGCAGTCGTAATGAGTTTGCAGGAACAGTTATTTGGGAGTGGGAGTACCTATACTACAGGATGGACGAGTAACGGATGTGATCCAAATGCTATAAGTGTGATAGAGGTGAATACCTCAAACTATACGAACTATTTTCCGGTTAACATGGTACCTAATACTATATATCAGTTAGCTCCAGATGATTATCCAATAGCGATTTGGACAAACATATCGATTCCATCTTGTAGTGCTGTAGTGAGCTCAAGTTCGGGTCAGAAAGCTCGTATTTGGAGCGGGCATCCTACAAATTATACAGTTACTTGAAACTGATCAGCAAGTCCTGTATGTTGATACAATTTTGTAACTACTGGCAACAATAGCATCATTGATGGAATCAGTTTTAAATACGGACCTCAAGATGGATTCTGACTTCCTGTAGGTCTCTGTGCAGGAAGTAACAGCACTTTTAAAAATGCTGATTTTGAACTGTCTGCACGTACAATAAGCTACGGCAATGGTTACCAGAATTACGCTATAGTACCAGGAAGTAGTAACACCTTTATGAATGTTACAAATAATGGGAATCTTTACTCACCCTAAAATCAAGCATTCAAATATCTGAATCTTAGTTACGGAGCCAAAACCCCCCAACTACCCCCGCCGTCTCTGTGCGCAAAACTCGAGGTCCAAAGTGCACAAACTGCGCACCTCCCGACTTAAAAAGTGAGATCTCACCATCACTCCACCCACCCTCAGGACCCACCCAGAGATCATATTCACTTGAGCGCTGTATGCCCGAAAGTGGTACTCCAATATCCTCCGTATGCGTCACGAGTGCCCCAGATCGAATAGGTGGCAAAGTATGGAGTAGCTCAATTTCTGGGATACAAAGT
>JAYWGH010000067.1:0-4220 GCA_043778375.1 bacterium | reverse complement strand
CCGAAAGTGGTACTCCAATATCCTCCGTATGCGTCACGAGTGCCCCAGATCGAATAGGTGGCAAAGTATGGAGTAGCTCAATTTCTGGGATACAAAGTCCATACGACTGCTCGGTCGCTTCGATGAGAATTTCCTGGAGACGAGCGATTTTACGATCGAGTCAGGCTGGAGTATTCGATCGATGACTCGAAAAAAATACAAATTTTGAAATCCCAACTTCGCATCATTTCTGGAGAAGATACTCGATCTTATCGAGACGATTTGGGAGTGCCTGATAGAGATGCACCGTGAGTAACTCGTCAGATGGGAGTAGTATCTCTCCCGTGAGTTTTGCGAGTACTTGATCTTTGTCGATATAGGTGATCTCATACACAGAGTCCCCTACTCAGTCTGTGAACACTCGAAAGCTCTCGCCGACCTTAACTCGTAAGACTCGAGTGAACTGATGATATCGCTCACCGTCAGTGCGATCAGTGATCGCATACTCAGGTCCTGGGAGATTTGGGAGGTAAATTCTTTGCATGCGCGCATTGTAGCGAGAGGGTATATTTTACAAAAGTTATAATTCGTTTTTTGAGGTCTTTGCCTATACTCTGCGCATGAATTTTCAATCTAAACCAAAAATCTTTACAAAAGGACAAGCCTTTGACGCCCCGCGAGTAAAAATTCACAAAAAAGTGTACACCTACACCGGCCCTGAGCGCCGCACTGGAGAGAAAACTGGGATATACCGTCAAGTGGGTGAGGATTTTGGATTTATTGATCCGATCGAGTCTGCAGATGTCGGAGTCAAGGGTGCAAATGAAGGGATATTTGTACACGCACGCAAGTCTCTCGACGCACTCGACGGCGACACCGTCATGTACCGCGAGATGCCAGGACGAGGAGGCCAGAGCGAGGCGCGTATCGTGCATGTCCGAAAACGTTCAAATAAAATCCACTTTGGGGTCTACAGCGAGCTCAAAAACTCTCGCGTGGTAAAATTATTTGATCGAGGCCTGATGCCTCGCGTGATTGGCGCGTTTGCTCCAGTAAAGTGAGCACCGGCTCGCACCCTCGAAAACGGGATGACGATCGGAGTAAATGTGACTGGGTATGGGAACACTTTTGAGGCGCGTATTGTGCATGTGATCGGGCACGAGGGAGTTGGGAGGTACTACCAAGAGCTCCTGCTCGCTGGTAGTGGAGTCCCCCGAGAGTTCAAGCCGGAAGTCCTCGCAGATGCAAAAGCTGCACGAGAGCGAGCGTTTACCGCAGGTGAAAGACGAGATCTCCGAGATCGTACGATCATCACGATCGATGGAGCAGACGCAAAAGACCTCGATGACGCCATCGAAGTCGAGCGAACTCCAAACGGCTACCGCCTCGGAGTTCACATCGCCGATGTATCGGCGTATGTCCCGGGTGAGTCGGTGCTCGACCTCGAGGCTGCCCGTCGTGGGACGAGTATTTATCTCGCGGACAGTGTCATCCCCATGCTCCCAGAGACCCTCTCAAACGATCTCTGCTCACTCCAGCCTGGCAGTGCAAAGCTCTGTCTGAGTGTCTCCCTCGAGCTGTCGCTCGCAGGCAAAGTCGCGAGCGTCGAGGTCTACGAGTCACTCATCGAGACGACCTACCGCGCTACCTACGCAGAGATTGAGGAGGATCGTATCGCTCGCGGACTAGGAGTACCCCCTAAACAAGAGAACACCTGAGATACCACCACTCCCCCGACAAAAAGCCCACTCTCCTTACAAGTGCAAGAGATGATGAGTGTTGCTTGGGATCTCAAGGCTGCGATCGATAAGAGGCGTGCCACGGAGGGAAAGATCGAGTTCATCGGGCGAGAGGCAAAGTGTATTCTCGGGCCAGATGGCAAGCTCGCGGAGCTCCGAGTGTATCCGTCGTATCCATCCAACGATCTCATCGAGGCGTTCATGGTGATCGCTAACGAAGAAGTCAGTAAGTGGGCGAGTGAGCGATCTCTCGTGATCCCCTACCGGGTGCATCCAGCTCCGACGCCTATTGGGCTCGGGCGACTCACTGAGCTCCTTGCAGGATTTGGGATACCACTCGCACTCGCCGACCCAGAGAAGCCAACATCGCGGGAGATAGCGCGAGCGATCTCGGCGCTGCATAGTGCAGACCCAGAGGGGTTCGCGAGCAAAGGGGCGATATCCTCGATGGCAAAGGCGTTTTACAGCGAAAAGCCTACAGGACACTTTGGACTCGCACTCGCCTACTACTCACACTTTACCTCACCGATCCGGCGTTACCCGGATCTCCTCCTCCACCGTGCGATCAAAAATCTCCTCGCGAAGCAGTCACGAGGATGAGCACCTGCTCCTCAGTCAGGAACTCCATCCTGAGTCCAAGTGCATAAGTCCGAGGTAATCAGGCTCGCAAGCACGGTATATAAGAAATGCTCAGAGCTTGAGGTGCGAGCCGAAAAACTCGAGTACGCCTACCGCGATACGCTCATTTGTGAGTGGCTCCTCCCTCGCGTTGGAGAGAAGTTTGTAGGACGAGTCACTTCAGTGATGGAGAAATGAGTATTTGTAGAAATTCTCCCATTTGTAGAGGGGTTTCTCACGGGAACTCTCAGTGAGTCAGCGTGTCGAGTAGGAGCGCCAGTATCGGTTGTACTGAAGTCAGTGAGTTTGAAAACTCGGAGAATTGATTTGATGGTGGGATAAGAGACTTATATGGTTGATCAATTTTTGTTAGAAGAGACCAAAAATCAGAAAGAATTTAATGAAGCAATAGGTGCATTTATAGTCGCTTATTCACTCCTGAGATTTCGTATTGCCTGAGATGTAGCAAAGTATGCACGCCAGGATTCTTGAGTACGCAAAATAGTGAATGATCATTTACTAGAGGAAAGGAAATCATCAGAGTTCAAAAAGCCTATAGAAGAGTACGATCAAGACAATAATTGTGGGAATAATACAGAATATTCATTGCACTATCTACTCGATAGCGACCTTGTACCCGAGATCTTTAAACTCTTTTATAAAGTATATAGGCTAAAAAATGAAGACTTATGATCTTTGCTTCAAAGAAAAATAGAATGATACGCTGAATTTAGAAATGATCTCCTCCACTCAGTACTGATAGTAAATAAGAAAGGTATCCCATTAGGATGAAGACTACAGGTAAAAAAGGATGGAAAACTAAAAAATAAGTTTTTAAATCCATCTCCATTACAAGAAGTCAGGAAATATACTGAAAGTATAAAGCACTACGAAATAATTTTGAGTTTCTATACTTGCATAGTTTCTCAATGAAGAGACATATCCAAATATCTAGTAAAAGAGATTGAGGAGATCGAAACTACAGAAAATATTAAGGATGAGGACTTTTATAAACTCCATAAGGATTGGTGTGGACTCTACGGAGAAAAGCCAAGCTCACCTACCCCTTAATCTTCCTAATTCGTAACTTCTTATCAGACTTAAGGTTAAGACTCGCGTGCGTACCAAAGTTTAAATAGTAGCACATATCATCTTTTCGAAAAAACTGAATAATTATACGCGCATCTCAACCCACTTGAAGTTCATGAACATCGTCTTTAGGGTATCATTTTAGAGGTTTTCTATAGTACTGGGAGTCAAAAAGATGATCGATAAAATCTGAAATACACTCTTCTGCACGAGTTTTGAGGCCCTGTTTATTTTGAGTATATTTTTTGAGTTCCGACTTGAATGTCTTTGTGAAAATATGTTCCATGAAAAAACATTACGACCAAAGAGCCTTACTCAACATCTCCCGAGTAACTTTTCAACCACCAGGGTTTACAACAGTAACATCTCAATTTTGGATATCGAGCATTCACTGTTGTATTTTCTCTGTCCAAAATTGTTCTTCCGCAATTTCTACATATTTTGCTCTCTCAAAATACAGACCAAGTGCTGTATTTACCACTTGAGATTTGTTCTTAAATCCCGAGAGTTCCTTCAAGAGAGTAGCTTCAATGGTGAAGGACTGTTTTACTTTATGAAGAGTTGTAGAGGTCATAGATCGCTAGAATAAGTAGTATGATCTTATTGTATTATACTACTATTGCAAATACTTCTCTACCCCCTCCTCACCTCCACCCGCACCACCCCTCCCTCCACTTCTTCGCTCCGTACACCCTCAGCGCCCGAGAGCTCCCCGAGTACGACCGAGTCCGCAAGAGTATCCTCACAGATCATCGTCGTAAACTCGCGCAATATCCCCTCCATATCAGGTCCCGA
>JAYWGH010000066.1:0-4234 GCA_043778375.1 bacterium | reverse complement strand
TCGGTTAATTATTTCTAACTATAACCATTATGAAAAAGCAGGATTTCATCAAGGAGATTGCAGCTAAGGCTAAACTCTCTCAGGATGCAGCTACAAAGGCACTCAACTCTATGATTGCTATTATCACTTCACAACTCAAGAAGGGTGAGGAAGTAAACATTACTGGTTTTGGAGCTTTCAAGGTCTCACACCGAGCAAAGCGAAATGGTGTTAACCCAAAGACTCGCGCAAAGATCACAATCCCTGCGATGAAGTCCCCAGTCTTCCGAGCTGGCAAGACCCTCAAGGAGTCAGTTCGATAATCGAACCCTCAAAAAGCACCCGCAAGGGTGTTTTTTTTGACACCACACCGCAAGTATACTACTATAAATGTATATTTTGCCTCCCTCATGCATTCTATCGACATTTCAGACCTCGGACCTGACGACTTACGGTCCTTTTGTGATGAGAAGATAGTAGATTTTTCAAATTTTGAGCTAAGTGTACGCTATAAGTCTGACTATGGTCAGACAAAGATGATACGAGATATAATTCTTTATGTTTTTGAAAAAAATAGTATTAACATTCCTTGGAAAAATAGATTTGCTCTCATCTCTGATGAGCTCGTGAATAATTCAATTGCGTATGGCTCACAGCCACTCGAAAAAAATAATCTCTATATAAGGTTTTTAACGGAAGACAGCAAGCTCAAGATTGTTATCGAAGTGACTGATACTGGCAAATGACCAGAAGCCAAGACGAGTGAGGAAATGGAGGAAATTCGTCGTATTAAAGAAGTGCAAGGTTTTGAGGGGTACCTCGGTAAGCGAGGGCGCGGACTCTTTCAGCTCGTGACAAACCTCGTTGATGAGCTTTATTTTCGAGATCAAAACACAGGAGGTCTCGTCGTTGGGGTTCGTAAAGAGCTCGAGATTGTTGCCCCAGCCTAGACTATAGAAAGCTGATATCTGAGAGCTTAAAAACTCTTTCAGCTACGACGATGCGAGGCTCAAAGTCGATATCGGGTGATCCCTCAAAATAGTTATTCTCACGAGTTATCCCGTCCTTTGCGAGCATAGACTGTACTTTTGTGATCACTTTTTCTCGAGTGAGGATATCGTGCATACGAGCTACTGCTTCACGATTGGCCATATTCGTCATACGAGCAAGCTCCTCAATACGAGTTCCTGATACTACAAAAGTCTCATGATCTGTACGTTTGATCTGGATGGTGCGAGGATTAAATACTGCCTTGAGGTCATAGTGACGACTCATTTGAGGGATTTCCTCAGAGAGTGCACTGATACGCGCCTCTTCGAGAGCGAGCTCACGCTGTCCAGCTGGGATTACGGCGATGAGATGATTCTTGAGAGCTTCTACTCCGTCACCCGTACCTGCGGAAAGTGCAAATATATCTCGACCCTTAAAGTGTTTGGAGAGCTTTTTAATACGAACCTTTTGCTCATCTGGCGGGACGAGGTCGAGCTTTGAAAATACGATGATCTCAGGCTTGCTCGCGAGATTGTCCGAGTGTTTACCGAGCTCACCACGAATAGTGGAATATGCGCTCAAGAGCTCTTCATCGGTCATCGAGAGTTCAAGGAGATGACATACGAGGGCTGTTCGCTCAATGTGTTTGAGGAATTGTATTCCAAGACCTTTCCCCTCTGCTGCTCCCTCGATGAGTCCTGGCACATCCTCGATGAGAAGTCCTCGACCCTGATGCTCCATGACTCCGAGATTGGGGATGAGAGTAGTAAATGGATAATTTGCTATCTTTGGTCGTACACTCGTGATCACGGATATGAGGGTAGATTTCCCAGCGTTTGGGAGTCCGATCAGTCCAACATCTGCTACGAGCTTGAGCTCGAGCTCGACTTCACGAGACTGGCCCTCATCTCCCATCTCTGCAAAAGCAGGAGCCTGTCGCACACTTGAGGTAAAATGTGCATTTCCAAATCCTCATTTTCCTCCGGTACAGAGGAGAAAGGTATCCCCATCTCGGTCAAGGTCGACGAGTACTTCTCCAGATGCAACATCTCGCACCATGGTCCCTACAGGGAGGAGGATTTCCACGAGCTCTCCGCTCGCGCCAGTCATCTCTTTGTTTGCACCTTTGCTCCCATCAGGAGCCTTGATGATCTTTCGGTGACGAAAATCTATGAGCGTATTTTGATTGGTACTCGCTCGCAGGACAATATCTCCACCGCGGCCACCGTCACCACCAAAAGGCCCACCGTTGGGGATATATTTTTCACGACGCCAGGACACGGCTCAGTCACCACCTTTTCCTGCCTTAAACTTTACAACTACATGATCGATCAACATGCCCAGAGGGTAGCGCAAAGTGCAAAAAACTCAAACCAATTTGTCAAAGAGCGAGCTCTCTATATACTCTGCCCGTTACTAAATATTTATATGGCCAAAGGAAAACGCACATACATGTCTTGCATCTCAACAGAGTCAGGGATCATGGGATACATCACGAATGTACAAAAAAAGAATTTTGCAGCAGGGGAGAAGCTTGAACTCCGAAAGTACGACAAAAAACTCCGAAAGCACGTAATTTTTAAGCTCAAGGAAACGAAGTAATTATTTCTGAGTCTTAAAAAATCTCTCGAATACACTTGAGAGATTTTTTGTGGTCACTATGCCATACTCACTTCCTCCAGGATGCGAGCAGTACCTGCTCGCCCCCTACCATCAGCTCGTAGATTTGCAAGAGCGACTTGAGTATTTGCTGTGGTCACAAGAGCATCTCGCTCGCCACGAAGCTCAGCAATGAGCTCTCCACTTTCATCAGTTATTGCAGCTATTGCGATCTCAAACTTTTGATTGAGCACCCACATTTTTGTATAAAACTCCTGCATACATTTCTCGATTGCGGATTCATTTCCAGGAGTACAGTATTTCTCAAGCTCAGCCCGAACACTCGCTGTGAGGCTCTCAGCACTCGGAGCCCCACCAAAATGAGCTGCAAGAACTAGAGAAGTCTGATATCCCTCAGGCACAGGATTCCTCATAAGATCGGAGCCCTTAGACTCACTATTTGTATGGAGAGACATATATTTAATTATTAGTTTGTATTTGAAGTCCCTGTAAGTCTGCGCGGGTGGAGTAGTTGTTTACCTTTTTGATGAGCGCCTCATATCCTTCTATGAGAGCATTCAGAGGATCAGCGATCATGATGAGTCTCTCAGCTTCGACTGTCTCACGATGGAGTTTGATGCGAGTACAAATAATACCCCATGTTTCGAGTACGGCGAGTTTGCGTGTATCCGTCAGGCACTCAAATATACGAATTACCTCACGGGTATCGTCGGGATGGAGTCCGCTGGTCGCAGCAAGATGCGCTATCTCTTTGAGTGTCATGGTATGAGTATAGAGCATTTTGGTCCAAAACTCAATTTCCTCAGGGGAGTTTCTGTAAATACTCATTGTCAGGGGGATATTTTGGGGCACACTATATTATTGCCTAGCCGAGACAGCTTTTAGACTCAGGATAATACGCTTGATCTCCCTCAAAATCTGAGCAAAGTTTCTTTTGCCATCGTGGTCCGTTTCTATATACTCCTGCGCGAACTTCTGTTCACTTTATTTCCTTCTTGCCGGCAAATCCTCTCATGGAGAGCTGCAAGATATAATCCATAGGCATGCGAAAGTACGAACTTATGATGATCACTGATCCGACACTCTCGGACGCTGATCGCAAAAATCTCCTCAAGGAGGTAACAGATGAGCTCGCTCATCAAAATACAAAAGTAGTGACGGATGATCAGATGGGAGTCAAGACTCTCGCCTATAAGATCAATAAGTCAGCAACTGGATACTATGTCCTTTATACTCTCGAGACAGCAGGTGGTGACTTCTTTGATATCATCAAGTCTTTTAATCTCAAAAAGGCTATCTGGCGTCATATGTTCGTTAGACTCGAAGACTAAGTATGAAAACCGTCAACAAAGTCATTCTCATAGGAAATGTTACAAAAGATCCTTTTGTAAAGGTTACCGCTGGAGGCAAAAAAGTCGTCCTCTTTACCGTAGCGACCAATCATACTTTTAAAAATGCAGCAGGCGAGATGCACTCTGAGAGTGAGTTCTCGAGCTGTGTCGCATGGTGAGTGCTCGCTGAGCGGGCTGAAAACTTTTTGACACGAGGAAAACTCATCTACATAGAGGGTCACCTCAAGACTCGTGCTCTCGACCGAGATGATGGCACCAAATACTTCAAAACAGAGGTCGTCGCGTCAGATCTC
>JAYWGH010000065.1:0-14353 GCA_043778375.1 bacterium | reverse complement strand
CCGTACTCGTGCTCATAGTACCTGAGTTCGTACTTCCTGTGTTCGTACTCAAAGTACCTGTATTCGTACTGCCAGTGCTCGTAGCCCCTGTCGATGATGTCGGATTTGTAGAGCCTGATGCACTCAAAGATCCAGTACCTGATATAGCTCCAGTTGAAGTCGTCGATCCTGTACCAGTGCTGAGAGATCAAGAACTGGAGATGGCACCCACTGTCTGAGTAGTACCGCTTTGGGTAGAACCTATATTTGAGAGAGTACCCGTATTCGTGAGCGCTCCTGTATTTGTGGTCCCAGTGCCTACTATAATCGGCGTAATCGTAGCTCCAGAGCCCGAACTCCCAGAGGCAGTTGCCCCACTCGAAGAAGTTGTTGTTGTGGTAGTGGTTGTCGTAGTCGTCTCCTCTGTTGTTTGTGTCGCACACCCCACATCCTGTGCAATAGTAAACGAGATGGGCACTCCCTTGACCGAGGTAGCGTAGCGCTCTGTATCAATTGTCGCGCCAGTAGGATCGAGGAGATACACGATCTCATCGGTATTATTGAGAGCGATACGCGTCTCAGGTCTCCCATAGCGTTTTATCGCGCCAGGAGCGAGCGATTCATTCGCGAGCGTGTAAGTAGTGCCCGTTGCATCCTTGAGGCTGTAGCCTGCCAGATTTATGGGGATACACGACGAGTTAGTGATCTCGATGTATTCGAGATTTGTATCGTCTGCCGTATTTGGGAGAATACTGTAGAGGACGACTCCGCCCGCGAAGACGGTCGTTGAAGCAACGAGCCAAGCAAGGCTCGAGAGAAAGAGGGATTTGTGCATGCGCCCAATCTAGCTATCTCGAGTACGAAAAAAAAGAAAAGTGGGGGAAATAAATCTCACACCTTTACTTTACTTTATGGTTTCTAACTACACCACCGCCTTCTCGGGTACTTTCACTCCCTCAAAATACTGATCGAACTCTCGAGCAAGAAGCTCTTCTTTAACGAGGAGTTCCTCAGCGATACGAGTGTGGAGATCACGGAATTCCTCGATGATCGTACGAGCTCGATCATATGCCGCTCGCAGTATGAGTCGCACTTTTGCGTCGATCTTTTGATGTGTTTCCTCCGAGATTGTCTTGCCTCCTCCCTCAGCACCGAGGTAGTTATCTGCAATGGCGCTCCCCGCAAAATTCTCAGCTCCGAGCTCATCATCAAATCCATATCGCATTACCATATTTCGTGCGATCTCTGTAGCTCGCTCGATATCCGAGCTCGCCCCGGTCGTCACCATATCCCGCCCAAAAAACACTTCCTCCGCTACCCGACCACCATACAGCGTAGCCAGCTCATCGAGAAATCTCGCCTTGGTCACATAGGTGCGATCCTTGCTCGGCAAAAACCAGGTCACTCCTCCCGCATTTCCACGAGGAATAATAGACACCTTGTGTACTGGATCAGTAAATGGTGTCATCTTGCCCACAAGAGCATGTCCTACCTCGTGATACGCAGTGATTTTCTTCTCAAGATCTGTCATCCGAGAAGATTTCTTAGTGTTCCCCATAAGAACTTTTTCGATAGACTGTTGGATCATCGCCTGTGTGATAGACTTCGCCCCTTCTCGACCCGCAAGGATCGCTGACTCATTGAGGAGATTGCCAAGGTCTGCTCCTGCAAATCCTACAGTCGAGCTCGCAATCTTGCGAAAGTCTACATCCTTTGCGAGTGGCTTGGACGCAGCGTGGATCTCAAGGATCTTGATACGATCTTCGAGATTTGGGAGATTGATCGTCACCTTTCGGTCAAATCGTCCTGGCCTGAGAAGCGCCTTATCAAGTACATCCGCGCGATTGGTAGCCGCGAGGATGATCACATTTGTCCCCGTCTCGAATCCATCCATTTCGGTGAGTATCTGGTTGAGTGTCTGTTCTCGCTCGTCATGCCCCCCGCCAATACCGGGAGATCGTTTTTTTCCGATCGCATCGATCTCATCGATAAAGATAATTGAAGGCGCTCGCTCCTTTGCCTCTTTAAAGAGATCTCGTACTCGGCTCGCTCCAACTCCCACAAACATCTCTACAAACTCTGATCCACTGATTGAGAAAAATGGCACATTGGACTCTCCTGCAACTGCTCGTGCGAGGAGTGTTTTCCCGGTTCCTGGAGGCCCTACCATGAGGATACCGCGTGGGATTTTTGCCCCAAGATCCTGGAACTTTTTTGGATTTTTGAGGAAGTCTACTACCTCTGCGAGGTCTTCTTTTTCCTCGACAGACCCAGCGACCTGGGCAAAAGTGACTTTGTCTTTACCTGGCTCATAAATGCGGGCACGACTCTTGATAAACTGCATGGGACCAGAGGCTCCACCCCCCATCTTGGACATCAAAAATACAAAGAGGATTACGAGTATTATCACCCCAACAAGTGTCGGCAATAGATCAGCAAAAAACTTCCCCCAGACATCCTCTTTGATCGTAATCTTAGTAGGATTTTTATCCGCATTAAACCCGAGCTCCTTAAGAGAGTCTCGCGGTGGGAGGAGGATCTTATCCACATCCACCACCGTCACTTTACGACCTGCGATATCTTCTTGTCTCTCGACGCGCTTGGCTCGCAGGGTATTCCCCTCGACGACTATCTCCTTGTAGGTATTGCTCGCATAGTTGGCGACTACCTCGTTGAGACCGATTTTATCGTTAACTTTTTCCTGAGTTGTTCCAGTAAAAAGCACATACCCAAGCGATACCACCATCGCGATCAAAAAAAGGATGAGAATAGGATTTGGGGCTTTCTTTTTGGGAGATTTAGTGGATTTCTTGATCAGGGAGAGCATATCGGCTCGAGATTTTGGTATTTTTGGAGTTTTCATGAAAAAAGGTCAAAAGACCCCGCATTGTACACAATGTGATCACTCGGTCAACGCAAACTTGTGAAGACCCTGTGAGGAAATGCGAACAAAGTTTGACAGAAAAATATAAGCAGTTATAAAGATATATATACTCTTTCCCAATCATGAAAAAATTCCTTCTCATCATTTGTATATTGTCTCTCACATGACTCCTCAGTCAGACAGTATCAGCAAGCACTCCGTCACCACGAACCAGTTATTTTGAGTCAGAAATCACTGCTCCCACCGAGGCTGAAGGTCTAGCAATGCTTGAGGACATTCGCCTCGGGTTTTATAAAGTGCGCTCTGATATTGAGATCGCTCGGGTTGCGAAAACTCGTACTTTCATCGTCCAAGTAAAGCGTGAAGCCGCTCGCAGATACGCGAGTGGAGAGATGAGTGCGTATGAGATGCAAGATTTCACTCGAGAACTCAGCTACCTCACACACAATATGAATGAGTATTTCAAAAATATTGTCGCCTCAGAGCGCAGAGAAAACAAGGCTCTGCAAGCTCTCGCACGACAAAATCTCCGAGATGCTGATCAGTCATATGGAAGGCTCAGAGCAGTAACTTGGGCGAGTGCTCGCAGATAATATGAATACCCCGGAACATCAAAATGATCCACACGCTCTAATCAGAGAAGCATTTTATGATGCTCTTGGAGTGGCAGCGGATAAGCGAGAACGGGAGAGTAATCTAGGAGAAGGGTTTATAAAAGAGATTACTCACATTTCACAGCGAGGTCCCGAACCAGCAGTGTACAAGTTTGGACTTGGGACAAGTGCTCTCTCTAGCGGGCTTATGATACTTAGCGAAGAATACGAAAGCGCAGAAGAAATAAAGAGAACCCTCCATGTTCGGCTCTGCTATACTGAGCTCCATTCAAAAAAACTTGAGGAAATGTTTGAGTGTTTTAAAAAAACTCGTGATATATCTAGAACCTCAAAGATATCGAATTGAAAGCGCTTCCCTGGAATCTCTATAACACGCAGCAATGGAAAACTTGGAATACTCGGTAGAGATAATGTAAAACTCAGAGGTCAGTATCCTCACCAAACAGAACTCCTTTTTGAACTAGCAAAACCGCGAGGGAGTAAATCATTTGATACCCAGAGCATTGAGATTGTGCTCACTGAGCTCGCAGAATATTTCTTTCGGTCGACCCTCGCTGTCCAGGGACATCTTGGATTTACGAGTGGGAATCTCCTGAAAAATGAAGAGCAATATCCTATAGGGGAGCCTCTTTTCGCTTGGGATGAAAATAAAAAAATACCCAGACCTCACGATATAGTCAATACCCTCAGCTGAAATTCTGGTACATTTCATTTACCAGAAGCTAGTGAAGTTATTCGACGTATACAAGATGGGGTAAAGAGTAGTACTTTTGAAATCTCCAATCCAGAAAAAAGTCTTGAGAAAAAGATCGAAAATGCTACCCCCTACTGGGTAGGATACCATATTCTCAATTTTCATGAGCCACATAGAGTGCACTTTGAAATCCAGACCTGCAATCGGGGCCTCAGCCCTCTCCATATTGTGGGCGGTTCTCTCGACCCAGTCAGTCAGTCTCGGCGACTCTACCACTTTATTTTTGAGACTGATCGTACGAACACTTCAAAGCTCATAGAGGTGGAGGCAATACTCAGAAACAGATTAATACAATCAATATCTCACCAGGTAGACTTTAAAATACATACTGAGAAAAATTCAAGCACACTCCTTTTAAACAGAGGTCTACGCATACCGATCGATAAAGCAAGTGTAAGTAATATAGCAATTACCTGTAGTGTAGACTCAAAAAGTGTATTTCTCCTACAAGATATCATCTACAGCGTCGTTCTCGCACATCATCAGGCAGGCTTTAGTCTTTCTGGAGATAGCTTTGGCATACTCAAAAGGGGAGTAACTCCGATGGAGAAGTAAGCTCAATAATACAGAAATATCGACAAAATGAGCTACGAGCCCGAAACGCTCTCGAGACAGAAATGGGAAACCTGAATAATCAGTCCACAAATGAATAATACTTTTGAGCACGATCCAAATTACTGCCTTACCGTCGACTATCATGCGGTCTATGAGGATGCCCTCGATCTAAAAGTGTCCGGACCTCTCTATGAGGAGATAACTCAAAATCCACGCAAAGGCGTATATGTGCTCGGCTTAGGAACCACTCGTATTTCCTGTGCGAGCTTGACTCTCGGAGCTGAGACACTCGTTGGGGATGAGTACTCTCGGGACTTTACCATACATGTACATCATACTCCAAGTACGGAGTATCAAGATATGTTTACTGGGTTTTGTAATAAGCAATCTCAATTTACTTATGTAACAAAGGCTTTGAGTAAAGCTTCTATCGATAGAGACAGACTCCTAGGTAAGTCTGTGCCTCTACTCGACCATACTCAGAGATCTACCATACAGGGAAAGCTTACTCGCAAGGGAAGTAATCAGTATCATACGGATGTACTCCTCGATAGTATTCGCGATATAGGATACTTTTGGATCGAGGCATGAGCCCCTGCAGATGGGGAGATATCCCTCCGTTTGTATGACTTTGGAAGTAGAACCTCACTTGTAGAGCCCACACTCATAGAACCAGACTATCTGTACTGGGGAAAAGATGTATACGGAGAAGATGAGTTCACTTCTGCTGATGTCATAGATACAAGCCAGGGGCAGAGCATTATAAGGACCGCCCCTAAGACTTTTCGGGTCACAAAAAAAGTGAAGACAGAGTTTAATCTTCTCCTTCAGAAACTTCAACTTACCCTCGATCAAGAGTCCTTTAGTGGCGATGAAACCGATGATGAGCGAGCCTATCTCCTCATGAAGCTTGCACTCAGATATCTCCCTGCAGAGATACTCGAAGAAATAATTGGAGCAGAGGAGTGAGCCAGCTACCTCCTCAATACGACAGCCTTTGGAGCAGAGCACATCAGTATTACTCTCGGAGAATGGCATGAGGACAAGGCGCGAGAAATTGATCTCGTAGTTTATGCAGATCGTGAACATGCTCAGAGTCTCGTGGAGGCTGCAGAGTTTATCCTCGCGAGTACGACAGACGATATCGCTGAGCAAATGAGTCTCGATACCGAGGTAATAGAAGGAATAGACGAGGGAGAGCGCGGTGACTATGAGGAGATAGATGTATCAGTACGCGACGAGTGTATTGAAAGAGAAGCGGCAAGTGCACACCTCAATATTTCTCTCATGCTGAGTCCAGGCCAAAGTTTTACCTTACGAGAAATGATCCTTACAACGATTCTCGCTCTGCATCATCGCGGATTTGAGCTCAGGGGTAGCGGATTTGGATTATTAAAAGTAGACAGCAATGAAGATGGTCATATTCAAGAGTTTCTCCATACTCTCGAGCAAGGCAGAGCAGCACTAAAAAGTTAATATGTATCAAAATACTCCTAAGAGTGACCCTCATGGTTACAAGGCATATCCTTATCCAGAAATATATGCTGAGTACCTAGATATTCATGCGCTCTCAGGACTTGAGGAATTGTTAAATATACAGACTTTCCCGAGTATGCATACCTTCTCGTTTGGGACGAAAGATTCACCGTACTGAACAATGCTTATCGATTATGAGCATAATTTTGGTGGAAAATTAAGAAGGTCGATCTTTCTCAAATTTACATTTTCTAACGAACATAATTGAGATTTTAACGACCTTATACGAGAGCTCGGGAAATTATCTGGAGTTATGCATTCTGAAACGAGAAGCGATGGTAAGATTTTTAACGGCATTTACAAACCTAAAAAGTTCATCCAAGGAGATCCTACACTCATACAGTCTTCTTTTACAAAACATTTTTCTCTAAATCTATGTCTATACAGGAGGAGGGATGAAATATATAGTGATGATGTGTTATTTCACATACTCACACAGCTGGGGGGTTTTTGGATTAAAAAAGGCTCTATAGCGAATAGAGTAATAGGAATAATAAGTGGAGATCTCTTGAAAGAATCTGGAGATATACCTAGATGTGTACCGCAATCACCTGATCTTACCATTGATCCAAGAAATTCAAGTGAGGCTCAAAAAACTTCTAAATATATATCTCTTGATATCGCGAGAACTATAAATGGGTACCCGATTGATGAAGTACCTGAAGAGTTTATACCCAACACTTCGTCTACTGAACAATACAATCAAACCATCCGACAAGCCAAGAGTATTGGCCTATAGATGCTCACTTATATCGCCTTTTTCTTACGAACTCCTCGACTAAACCGTTTACGTTTGTAGTCCTTTTCTGAGTGAAATCTCTCTGCAATCTCCGCTACATCCTCCTCTGTTTTTAGTCCGCCTCATTTCTTAAAAATACTCTCTCGCCCCTTGAGCTCGATGATGATCGGCGTCCCTCGAAATCCAAAAAACTCACGAATTTGGTTATCAATATAACGCGGATACGAGAAGTGAAAGTGCTTTTCGTTATTTACCGAGATCAAAAATTTTGGTGGCTCAACTCCCACCTGCGATCCGTAAAATATCTTTGGTTTGTGGGATTTACGGTTTCCACTTGGAGGGTGTTTATAAGCGATTTGCTCGAGAAATTTATTGAACACTCCCGTCTTAACGCGCTTGCGTCGCTCGTCTCGGATAACCACCGCGAGGTCAAGAATCTCATCAATACGATACCCTGTGAGCGTCGAGGTAAATACCGGCTCCACATAGTCGATGAACTCAAACTTGCGAGCGAGGTACTTGAGATATCCCTCTTCTTTGCCTTCACTCTCGACATCTTTACGGGCGAGGACGAGATCCCACTTGTTAAATACGAGGATGAGTCCCTTTGCAAGCTCAAGAGCCTTGCCGACTATAGCCTGATCTTGGCTCGTAATCCCCTCATTTGCGTCGAGTACTATCACCGCCACATCCGCTCGCTCGATCGCTCGCTCGCTACGCATCACCGACCAGTCCTCGATGTTACGAGCACCGATCTTACCAGATCTGCGGATACCTGCCGTATCGATGAGGACGATCTTTTGCTCGCCATGATCGATCACTGTATCGATCGAGTCACGAGTCGTCCCAGGCATATCGAGTACCATGACACGATTTTCTCCGGTGATCGCATTAACGAGTGAGGATTTTCCGACATTTGGTCGTCCGATGATAGCGATTTTGAGGACTTCTTCTCCATACTCAGGCTCGTTGTAGTCATAGCCCTTTGCGGTGAGCATCTCCGTAAAAGTATCCCGTAGAGTATCGATCCCCTTGGAGTGGAGAGTACTCGTCGGGATGAGAGTCTCAAATCCGAGCGAGTAAAGTCCCTGCGCCTCTCGCATACGGTCAGGATTGTCCGCCTTGTTGGCAATCACTATCACAGGCTTGCCACTCTTGCGCAGGAGTCTTGCGATCTCGTCGTCATGATCCGTCACACGGTCATACTCGAGCGCAAAGAGGATGATATCAGAGCGTCGAATCGACTCCTCAACTCGTACTCGCACATCCGTGAGGATCTCGTTATTTTTGGCGAAGGCGAGCCCCCCTGAGTCAGCAATAATATAACAAATCTCACGCTCATGGTCGTGATATTGGTACTCGACGATATCTCGCGTTGTGTTCTCAATATCAGATACGATCGCAATCTTATGCTTAGTAAGCGCATTAAAAATACTTGACTTCCCGACGTTTGGGCGTCCTACAATGGTGATTCTCGCTATCTGGGTCATATGGCTCGGGTAATGCTCTCGGGGTCTCGCTTCGGGGTTGAAAAGTATAAAAATGGTGCCCCCGACAAGGATCGAACTTGTGTCTAAGCCTTAGGAGTGCCTTGTTCTTCCACTAAACTACGGGGACGCGTGCGCCAGAGTGTATCCAAAAGTGCGGGTTTTGAAAGGGGATATTTTCATTTGTAATTTCTCAAAAGATCTATTTAATTGAGTTAAATTTTAACACAATTCAGTTAAATTTTAACACAAATGAGTAAAAAAAACCTGAGAAAAGAACAAATACTTTCCCTCCTTGGAGATCAGCCAGGCCTCTCTGCAACCCAAGTCGCACTCTCCCTCGCAGTATCTCGAGTGACCGCGTATAGTCTATTGCAAACACTTCGAACTGAACAACTCGTGAGAATACTCGGCCAGGGAAAGGCAACTCGGTATTTTTTACAAAATAGCAGTTGGGTAAGGGGGGGAGCCAGTGCGTTCACTCCTTCGGACTTCCAAAATCTCAAGGCTGAAATTATTTTTGCACTCGAACAAAAATATGACGAAGTGGAAAGTGAAGAGATGATAGAGAGAGTCTTTATGAATTACTGCATGTATATTACACCAGACAATTCAATTGTTACGGGATTTGAGGCATTTATACTCTGGTGCACTGATCCACGACACGCATTCGGTGATCGCATCGTAGAAAAAGCAGTCGAATATCTCGATATTACGAGTAGGATAGAATTTTTACGAAATAAAAATGGATTTATCGACGGAGCAGCAGCCGCTCGAGCAAATCTCTCTGGGTATATGGAAGTTGGATTCGATCGTTTTTACTTTTGTATGCCCTCCGTACTTGAGGGGGGATTTGGACGAACTCGTCCAGCTCAGGAGCTTTACTATGGAAAGTTAAATGGAAACGCCCACCTTATAGCTCAAGCCATTGAGCCTTGGTCAGATGCAATCCGATCGTATCTCCAAACGCAGTCTGTAGATGCCTGTATTTTCACTCCACCAACTCAAGGACGTAATGTACAATTCCGAGATATTCTCGAGCAAATACTCGAACTCAAACTCCGAGTCATCCAAGCAGAAAAAGTCCCATCTCTTGGACGTATTCTCATCCCACAAAAAGTAATCCTAGATAAATCAGAGCGTATTAAAAATGCCCTCGATAGCATCCAAGTCACCATTCCCGATGGGCTGAGTACTCACAAGCATATCGTAATCTTTGACGACTCATTTACCACTGGCGCTACCCCAAACGCAATAGCACTCAAACTCCGAGAAGCAGACTACACGGCAGAAATTAGCATTATCACTCTTTGTGGATCTCGCGACTATGATCTCGCAATTAGCGAGGATGAAATCTAGCTTTCTCCCACAACTCCGGTATACTCCCCTCTTTAAAAATCACTATGTACATCCCTTCTGCTGATATCCGTTCCAAGTACCTCGCATTTTTTGCCTCCAAGGGTCACGCTATTATCCCAAGTGCCCCTCTCGTACCCGAGAATGACCCATCGGTACTTTTTAATACTGCTGGGATGCAGCCGCTCGTCCCCTATCTCCTCGGGCAGCCTCATCCAATGGGCAAGCGCATTGTCGATGTACAAAAATGTGTACGCACCGGGGATATCGATGATGTAGGGGATAATCGCCACCTCACATTTTTTGAAATGATGGGAAATTGGTCGCTCGGAGATTATTTTAAGACTGAGTCCATCACTTGGTCGCATGAGTTTCTCACGAGTCAGAAGTGGCTCGGGATCGATCAAAATAAACTCGCAGTAACGGTATTTGAGGGGAATTCTGACGCCCCTCGTGACGAGGAGAGTGCAGCTATCTGGGCAACTCTCGGGATGCCAAAAGATCGCATCTCCTACCTTCCTGCCGTAGACAACTGGTGGGCAGCAGGAGCGACTGGACCATGTGGGCCTGATACAGAGATATTTTACTATGTTGGGCCTGGAGCTCCGCATGGAAATGTGGGTACCAATCCGGATGACTGGATGGAGATCTGGAACAATGTATTTATGCAGTATGATCGCCAGCCGGATGGGACTCTCGCGCCACTTCCCGCTCCCTGTGTAGATACTGGGATGGGGCTCGAGCGCGTGACTGCGACCCTCAATGGATTTTCTCATGTATTTGAGACAGATGTATTTGTCCCACTTCTCACGGAAATACGAGCAATAGTCGGAGATAAATACGACGACCACGGAGCTCGTATCATCGCCGATCACATCCGAACTGCAGTACACATGATCGCAGATGGTGTAGTACCAAAAAATGTGGCTCAAGGATATATTCTCAGGCGCCTTATCCGCCGAGCAGTACGCGAGTTTGTAAAAATGGGAGTAAGTGGCGCGGTACTCTCAGGACTTGCCGAAATAGTGATCCGTACATTTGCAGACATATACACATCGGTAAAAGAGGATCGAGAAAAGATCCTCGAGGAGATCGTCCGCGAAGAAGAGAGATTTATGAAAACACTCGCAGAGGGAACACGGGAGTTTGAGAAAATAGTCCGCGGTATGCGCGAGGCGGCTATCAAAACTGGACAGACGATCAACACGATCTCAGGGCAGCGGGCATTCACACTTTTTGATACCTACGGATTTCCGATCGAGATGACCATCGAAATAGCGAAAGAGGCAGGATTCTCAGTAGATCGAGCTGGATTTGATCAGAAGTTTGCAGCGCATCAAGAACTCTCTCGAACCGCCTCAGTAGGGATGTTTAAGGGAGGTCTCGCTGATCAGTCAGAGATGACTACCGCTCTGCACTCCACTTGCCACCTCATGCTTGCAGGGCTCAGACTCGTACTCGGAGATCATGTAGCTCAGGCAGGATCAAATATTACTCAGGAGCGGCTCCGTTTTGACTTCACTCATCCAGAGCGAATGACTCCCGAGCAAATATCAGCAGTCGAGGAGTATGTAAACACCGCTATCCGATCCGGGCTCATAGTTACGGTCGCTGATGAGGATAAAGCTGGTGCTCGAGCTCGTGGAGTCTCAGGAGCCTTTTGGGAAAAGTACCCCGATATTGTAAAAGTCTACAAAATGTCGGGGGGCGATGGGACAGTGTACTCAGAGGAGCTCTGTGGAGGACCTCATGTAACGGACTCGAGTAAGATGGGAGTATTTAAGATCTCAAAAGAAGAGTCATCAAGCTCAGGAGTCAGGCGTATTAAGGGGGTGCTCGAGGGGTTTGGGGGGTAATGCTTAAAGAACTCGGTATTTGTCCTCTCAGGTGGTGAGAAGAGAAATAAGAGAATCGGTAGCCTGATCACTTATTAGTGTATTTGCTGTCATAGTATTAAAAGCTGTACTCGAGTTCGTATTGTACCAAATTGAGCGAGGGAGATTTCAGAATTTTGGATCTACTACCGCATTAGCGTGAGCTACTCGGATTGCTCCACTTGCTACGAGTGGGTAAAGTGCCTCCAAATCAAATACTCTTTCATAAGCACAATTAACAAGGAGTGCACTATGCTTCATTTGAGCAAGTTTTTCAGCACTCAAATACCCTATACCAGCTGCAGAGGGAAGATGGAGTGAGACAATATCTGAGCGACCAAGGAGTTCAGCCTCACTTACATACTCAACTCCGAGCTCTTCCTCTAAATCAGGTTTAGAGTGTGGTCCCGAATAGAGAATTCTAGAAACTCAGAATGTCCGGAGCATATGCGCTATTCGACTTCCGATAGCACCAAGTCCAATAATGCCAACTGTAGACCCCCTGAAGAGATCGTGTATCCTTAAATTGTACTCATCCCTCTGGTCCGAGATCATATAATTGACGCTCCATAAGAAGCATCAATCCAAGTGTAAACTCAGCAACTGCAGTACTATTGATTTTTGGGCAGTTTGCGATCTTAATTCATTGTTTAAGAGCTGTAGCCTGCCCTGGAATAAACTGTCACCAATCAGTTCCAGTAAAGACGATGGCCTTGAGATCTGTAGCCTTGACTAGAACTGTATCAGTAATATTTTCTATGCCTCAGAGGATATAGCCATCTTTTCCTTGAAGAGCCTCTATGAGCTCTACCTCAGTAGCCTTTGGGAGGTCAAGGCGAGTAACCCTCATGCCTGCTTGTTCGAGCCTCGCTACATGAGCTGGTCCGATAAAAAGTGAGTCTGTGACGAGGATTTTGAGCATAGCATATGGTTATGGGGGCAGTATACCCATGAAACTTTTATTTTCATACATAAACACGATCGTGACTCCCTACATCCAAGAGGAGAATCCGCCCACTTCCCATATCTCGGAGAATAATACGCAAATTTTTATCCACAGTGATAGAGCGGATTCGAGGATCTCGTTCACGCAAGGGGTGATTGACGAGACTTGGATGGCTTGGGTGGAGAAAGTAGAGCTCGAGTGTATCAAGCACAAGTATTTTTTCGGACTTCCCGAGTAGACTCATCCCTTCTGTAAATCTATCCGTCGGGCGTACCAGATCTTTTCCCATTCTAGCGATTATAACTCGCTCTTAACTCATCAAGAGTCATAAAATCTTGAGCATCAGACTTGAGAGAATCCTCTGCGAGTTTTGCGTAGAGTGCATACTGCTCATTTGACATGTATGGAGCCTGTAAAAACTCCTCTTTTCGTCGAACATCAAATAAATGTAGGTTGATCAGTGTTGAGAGATCAGTACCCCTACTCGCAGCAAAAGACTGCGCCCATGACTTGATAGCGGGATCAAGCCTCACAGTGGTAATAATCTTCTTAGGGGATGCAACAGAGTTAACAGTAGTCATATATACGATGTCTAGTGATTGTATACTAGCTATGTAAAAATACAAGGGAAGTACTCTAACCAATAAGGGATATTACACATTACAATCTGCGATACTTGCTTTGAAACTTGACTCAACTTTCTCAGAGTAACTTGAGGGCAATAGACAACTGTTACTATCATCTTCTTCATAGTCAGGCGTTTGTCTTTTACATTCTTCTTTTCTTTGCTGAGATGTTTGCCATGAATAAGGAGTCGCAATACAATCTTCCCATGATTTATCAACATGCTTTTTCCATCTTATACATCTAAATTTCCAGTTCTTGGAATACTCAACTCTGGCCTCTGCCAGACAAATAGCTTTGGCTTCTTCTTTTAATTTATTTGCTTCTTCTTTTTCAAAAGTTTCTACTCTTATAGTTTGCAACTTCTGCTCTTCAGCCTCTTTCTTTATTTTAGCCTCCTCTTCTATAATCTGAATCTTTCTATTATTCTGATCTGGAAGTATTTTTAAAAAGTAATACGAGGCTGATACAGAAAGAAGGAGTATTGCAAATATTAATACATATTGAAGAAGACTTTGGGATAAATTCTTATTATCCATAATATAAAAATACTTTTAATCTAAAAAACTAAATTTTAGTAACTGCGTTTCAAATATACTAACTAGGAAGATAATAATATCAATCACTTAATCCACCGTCAATCTCACTTCCCTCACCTCTGCGGACTTCGCGCGAGTCGCTCGTGTCCCTTGTATAAGTCCAAATCCCAGAGTCGAGAGGAGGACAGAAAGCTCGTAGAGTACAGGAATCCGCATAAACGGTCGCGTCCTTATATTTGCAAGACCCATAGCGATCGGAAAAAGTGCAAATAGGAGGTACTCCGGTACAAAGTATCCAGCGAGTATACACAAAATAGTGAGTATAACTCCCTGCCCTACAGCCACAACATATTGGCTCGTGCCTGGTCGTAAAAACTTCGCCAAAAACAGGAGATTTACAACTGGAATATAGATCAAATACGGCGAGAGAATCGATGTACTATCCGTAAAATATCTAGCGAGCCGT
>JAYWGH010000064.1:0-14353 GCA_043778375.1 bacterium | reverse complement strand
CATCTTGCGCTCGAGTAATGATTCCAAAGAAATCTTTATTACGGGCGATGAGTACATCTGGATCATTTCCTCCTTCGTAGAGTTTACTGGTAGGATTCCATTTTGGTGGAGTAAATACAAATCCAGGGCGAGCATCCTGATGACTAAATACGAGATCGCTCGGAAGAGTTTTCCCGTCGAGTGAAGTTGCAAGCATTTTACTGTTATCTCCTGAAACGAGCGCAAGTGCGAGATTTTGACGGAGGTACATCGTTCTAAATTCTCGATTACTTTGAACAGAGCCTTCATATCAGATATTGAATTTTTCGAGTGCACTTCCTCGTACGAGCACGAAGTTACTCGCAATCGGACGCCCGAGAAATTCAGCTATATCAAACTTAGTAATACTGAGATCCCAATTGAGGTTTTTTGTGGTGATATCTTTCGGAGTTGTACTGATACAAATAGGATTATAGTTTGAGGTATACTGTCGGGTAAGATAATCCATATATCCTCGCTCATCGAGCTCACATATTTCGATCTTTGCAGAAGTGGTATTGACTGACTGAAGCCCGACAACAACAGGGAGATTAGAGGGAATCGTCTGTATATCACGACTGGCAGTGGTGTAGAGATATCTATCCTCCGGCCCAACTGCGCCGACAGTGACTGACTTCTCAAAAGCTCGCTCGAGTGTCTGTCCAAACATATCTCGAAGCTCGGGAGAAGCCTTGATCTGTGAACTCATATTTGGAGTAAATCGTACATCTGAATACGTACCATACAATGCTCATCGGCTTGGGCATGTCTCACTGTTAGAAGAGTAGTTATGGAGAATCTTTCCTCTGTTTGAGAGGGTGATTCCTCGAGTATTTGACCCAATAGGAGTAGTCGAATAGAAGCAACCTCGGGTAGGACTTTCGAGCTCAAAAGTGTCGATCGTAAATTTTGGAGCTACTGAAATCTCTCTTTTATAATCAGTCTTGAGGCCAGCTGAGAGTGATTTCTGGAATACAAGATTCCCGCGCTTTCCTACTGGGAGCTCATCTGCGGGAGTACACTCAACGCGACGTTTATCATCAGTTGGTACCATTTTGAGACTTCAGTCAGACTCTGGAGTATCTTTTTTAAGGTATTTTATATTACACGCGACGGCAGGTAATCCCTCAAACTCAAATCGAATAGACCCTGGAGTGAGCTCGATTTCCTCAGCGAGATTAATATTAATCTTGGCTCCACGACTCGGGAGAGTATTTGCAATCTCAGAGGCATATACATCACTATAGCTCTCGAGAACTCCAGTCGCTGAATAGTTTGGAGCCTGTACAGCCATAGACTCAAGAAGGTCTACACTCGAAATACTCAGGCTTTTTGGATTTTCAAGTGGGAGATTGCCATAGGCAGGCAAAAGTCACTTGGCGAGATCAATTGTATACTGAGCGCTGTATTCGAGTGGCTCTGATGTGCCAAATACTCTGAACTCGGTTGCGATCTCAGTATTATCAGATGAGACAAGATTATAGGGAATCGAAGCTCCACTCACTGGTGCAATTGCTGGAGAAACTGTTGGGACGGCTTCTGTTGACCTTGAAATCTTTAGAAACTTCTTGAGCTCACCCTTAGCAACTGGCGCTGAAAATCTCAAAAGTACTCCTCTACTCGGTGAAAATACCGTTACATCCTCATCTTTTGTATTCGTCGCTGCATCGGGAGAAATGGTGGACTGACCGACCATCATGATGAGTGGAGTTGTACTGATACTCCCTGTGTAGGCAGCCTGCATCGGATAGAGAAATCCCGCCCCTGCGAGTTGTACTTTTGCGTCATATCTCGTAGCTGCTTGCATCGGCTCATCAAGTCGATATTCCATAATATTTGAACTCGGCCAAGTACACCTCCCCTTGAGCGCTGGAGTAAACTCGATCGGACATGAGAGCTTATCTCGCTCTCCGAGACTCGACTGAGGGATGACCGGAATATTAAATACAACGAGTGGGTTTTTGAAAAGCCCGGTGGTCGTACTCGTCGGGATCATGCGAGATACCGCCACTGCACCGACTGCTTCAATCTCGTAGAGAACGGATTTTCAGAGAGATTTACCGATGCGTGATTCGATAGATTCCCCGAGCTCGAGTGTATAGAATTTTCCGATTTCGAGAGGCTTTTCGAGCTTGTAGGAAACAATATTCCCATCCTTGAGCTCAGGAGTCCCAGGTACAAATGGAGTGATCTTGACGCTGTTTTTAGTAACAGACTCAGCCTTAAGACTCGTACTCATCGTAATATCAATCGATGGTACATTGTACGGGATTTTTTTGTAGTTGAAGTCCCAGTTCCCTGCGATCACCGTCGGTGCAGTAAATATACTGCGACCATAGTAGACTCCACCTCCTGCGAGCATGAGGACTACGAGTCCAGCGAGAGCTCCTTTGAGCATACGACTCCGAAATGCTTCAAAAATTGGAGTAATCCACTTCGAGCGAGTGAGCTCGGGAGCTATGGCAGACTCAGCCATCAATTTTGCCTTGAGATTTGCTGCAAATTTTGCATCAAACTTGGTATCTGGTTTTTCTGAGAGGAGAACTTTGAGAGCTTTCATAATCTCTTGCTCGTGAGGAATAAGGGAAGGATCAATCTTGATCAAATCTTGGTAGATACTAGTAATTTTGGACATATTGTGTGATGAGGAAAAATACGGGGAGGACTGCGGTGACGTTGGCGGCGATTTTGGGGAGTGTTCGAGAGATAATCTTTTTGATATTTGCGAGGGAGAGTCCTGTGATCAAGGCTATTTCACTATATTTGAGGTCATCCCAGATCGCCATGAGGATGATATCTCGAGTAGGTGGCCCAAGGGTATCGAGGTAGCCGAGCACTTGTGCGAGGCGATCAGTCGCGTCTATCTGTCAAGCATAGTCATGCTGCGAGCTCGTATGATTTTCATGATCAGCAATATCCTCAGTCGAAGTGTCTCTGCGAGTCGAGTCAATGAGAGTATTATATGCGATAGTAAAAATCCAAGACTTAAAGTCCTGCACTGTAGACCCCCTGAGCTGTGAGATAGACCGCATCGCCTTAAAGAAGGTTTCGCTTGTGAGATCCTCCGCCAAACTTTGATCAAAAGTTTGATAGAAGAGAAAATCATACAAAGGGCGCGAAAAAGCGTCGTAGAGTGTACCGAAGGCTTCCTTCTCTCCTGCTCGTGCCTGAGCAATTATTTTGTCCGATACATTCATACAAAAGTTTTGAGGATATACTCACTCCAACGAGAACTGCGAGAAAAGGTGACAAAAAGATTATGGGGGAGGTGGGGGGAAATGCAAGGAGGTAATTTTGTCACTCTTTTTGGGATAATCCGTTTGAAGAATAGTATATCACCTATTATGACTTCAACTCCTGATAATTTCCTCTCAGCTCTCCAAATATTTCGGAGATTTTTAGGTCGTAGCGCGCTCATCTGGCTCGCGGTTTGGATCATATGAATAGGGGTTCTCGTACTCGCTCGCCCCATCATCTCCCCCAAGATACCCACCATCCCCGAGGGCTCGCTCGTACTCGACCTGCATGGCATAGAGATAGCGCAAACGCTCTCGAGCTCTGGATATCGACACGAATGAGTGAGGAGTATTCCTACCATCCTCGAGCGAGGGCTCATCACTCTCGAGGATAGACGATACTACGACCACCTGGGGGTTGACCCCCAGGGGATCCTACGAGCGCTCTGGACGCGCGTGCGTGACGGGAGGTCCGAGGGCGCGAGCACGATCACCATGGGACTCGCCCGTAATCTCCTCGGGGTAACGCGTGACCGGAGCATCGGGGCAAAGCTCGAGGAAATTGCGCTTGCCATCCGGCTCGAGCTCACTTACTCGAAGACTGAGATACTGCGACTCTATCTCGAGCGAATTGAGTTTGGCAGGCTCTCGATCGGAGTTGCGAGCGCTGCTCGTGCATACTTTGGGGTCGCGCTCGAACAGTCAAGCACTGCCGAGCAAGTGGCGCTCCTCACGATGATTAAAAATCCTGGGCGCTACGATCTCGCTCGTGAGCCCGAGGCTTTTCGTATCAGGTATTCTCGCATCGTCGGACTCCTGCGAGATCAAGGAGTAATGAGCTCCAGTGAGGCAGATATTGCGCTCGAGGCTCCACTCCGGCTCGCAGATACTCGCCCCGAGCTTCCCTATATACGAGATATGGTGCGATCTGGAGCATATACCAAAGATCAATCATGAGTGACTTCTCTCACTATCGATAGCCTCCTCACCGACCGAGTGAGTCGTATCGCCCGTCAAGTCCAGTCGGATCTTGCTCGTAAAAATGTCGGGGATTATGGAGTGCTCGTCATCGATCGCAGTACCTCTGAAGTACGAGTTCTCATAGGAGGAAGCGCCTACTATCGAGACGCCTGACAGGTGAACTCTGTACTTGCTCCTCGCCAGGTAGGATCTACCATCAAGCCATTTACCTATCTCCTCGCGCTCATAGATAAGGGGTCTCACATGAGTGATACGATCACCGATCTCCCCGTGAGTTACGCGACCGCTGAGGGGACTTCGTATGAGCCCAAAAACTACTCGCTGCGCTATCGTGGCCCGATCTCACTCGCTGAGGCACTTGCAGGGAGTGTGAATATTCCAGCTGTCAAAGTGGCAACTCTCGTAGGAGTACCACGACTCCAGAGTTACCTCGGCGAGCTCGGGATCACTACCCTGCGTGAGTCTCCCGATCACTACGGTCTCGCGCTCACACTCGGTGTTGGTGAGATCTCTCTCTGGGAGCTCGTCCAGGCGTATACAATATTTGGGAGTGAGGGTCGCCTCTGTCCACTCTCTCTCGAGTCAGCACTTCCCTGCTCAGAGCGAGGCACTCTCAAGTCTTTTCCCAATAGCGTCAGTGAGATCACGGAATCTCTCTCAAATCCTCTCTATCGCCTCCACGAATTTTCTCTCGGGAGCGCTCTGGATTTTGGTGAGAGACGAATATTTGTAAAAACGGGAACTTCGAGAAATTTCCGAGATAATTATACGATCGGTATCACTCCAAAGTATCTCATCGGAGTTTGGACTGGCAACAAAGATGGCTCAAATATGCAGGGAGTATCCGGAGCCTCTGGAGCTGGTGAAATATTTGCACAGGTAGTACGCGAAATCGATCCAGTTGGAGACGCCTTTCCCCCCGCTCCACTTCCAGCATCTCTCTCGAATACTCCAGCTACAAAAGGTCTCGAGATTACTCGTCCACTCGCAGGAACTCGCTATAAAAACACCGGATCCCTGAGTCTCGAATACTGGAGTCCTCGGTCATGAGTAACAGCGCGATATCTCCTCGATGGGAAGGTGCTCCCGGAGAAGCGAGTCGACCTCAGTAAACTCTCTATCGGCTCACACGAGATGACGATAGAGCTCATATGAGGGGGGTGAAAGGTGGAGAGGAAGTCTGTGAGGTTTGAAGTGGAGGAGTAAATATTAAAAAAGGTCATCGCGAGGATGACACTTTTGGGTCCGTGCTTAATACCCACGGTATTCAATACTCGGGTAGGCAGCACTTTTGAGAAAAAGTGCTAGTACCCAGGCAATAAACGCAATAGCTACTCCACCAAAAATGGTATAGAGAACCACTCCTATTAGGAAACAGGCAATAATTGCCAACCAAAGAGCGATCCTGAAAAACACTGGCCCATCTTTTACCCAAGGGTAGAGTAGAAAAGCCCAAAGCAGAAAAGATACAGTTATATGTACAATAAGCCAAAAAAATTGCATACTTTTCCCTAAAAAACCCACCAGTAATCTCTAGCGGGGAAATACTATCCGAAGGGGACAGCAACCTCGCCAGTCAATAAACTGGACAAAAATATGATAGTAACGATTGACTATTTGTCAAAAATTGCAGATACTCACTTACATCTTTTATAAAGATTTCACTCCAGCAATAGTGTAGCCCCTGTATTCTACAATCCCCGAAAAAATCCGAGCATTGCGCCTCCTCCCCTCACTGGCCATCCATGTCCATCGTTTTGGTAGGTAGGATATCACTCACACCATACAACGGGATTTCCAGTCGAACAATCAGTTCGTTGTTTACAAGCAAATCCTCCGATCATTATATTCATCATAGTACTCGAGCATTCATTTACGGTCTTTCGTATGACCTCTGCAGCTTTCCCAGAGGCAAATGATACAAGTTTATCATCAGTTCTATGAAAAACGAGACTCGCTGCTGGACCGGTACAATTCCCATTAAATCCTGGACCTGCAACGGCAGATACTCCTCGTATAACATCTCCCCTACGGCAGGCAAGCTCATGGGTAAAAGAGGCTCCGAGAGAGTGTCAGACTACAAAGACTTCGTCTCGACTCACGCAGTAATTATTTGAGATTTCTTGGAGCATCGCATCAAAAAATTTTATACTTCCACCTCCCCATGAATACCCTCCTCTTACTGATAGACCAGCTGGATATGCCACAATAAAATCATCCTGGCTCTGTCTCGGACTCCCATCGGCTGATAACGTGCCGACACCTCCATTATACCCTCACTGGAGCCCCATGTACCCTTGCACCATCTCGTTACTATTCGTTCTGCCATGTACGGCGACTACTAGTCCGTATACTTTATCTTTAGAGTAGTTACTTGGTATATAGAGATTATATTTTCGCTCTACTCCATCTATTATCATCGTATTTTTAGCACCGAGTCATCATCCGACTCTACATCCATTACTTTTGTAATCAAGAGCTGTCTTTGTACTCTTATACGCCTTGATTCGCTCTATGAGCTCAGCTGCCTTCCCTCTCGTTATTTTTGTACCAAGGAGGTATCCATGAGTTGCAAGGATATTATTTGTGTCAGCGAATGTCTGGTATGACTTATACCAGGCTTCTTGATCAGCGGGCGGAACAATGTCAAACGCTCGAAATCCAAAAGCCAATGCTTCAAGCTCAGTTACCGTATCGTTTGGAGCAAATCTTCAAGAATCAAATCCCTTTGCGATACCGAGTTTACTCGCACTACATATATAGGTACTGTACCAGAGGGTCGGATCAACGTCTGGAAAACACCTATCTCAAGCATTTATTTGTACAGGAACTTCGGCAGATAAGAGAATAATCTTGAGTATCTCTGCTCTCGTAATAGACATGTCTGGTCCAAATGAGTTATCTCCGAAGCCCGCGACTACTCAAGATGTTTGGAGTGAATTGATAGAATCACGGTACCATGAGTACCTAATATCTGAGAATTCAGCGAATGCTATCTGTCAGGCGAGGAAAGTTGTGAGTGTGTAGACCGCGAGAAGTTTGATGATTTTGACAAATGAGCGCATAAATAAAATGTTATTGCTGAGACTCGTTATTCTATAGCTCATTCTGATTGCTACAAGTTGTGAGGTGTGAGTAATGGGGATATATTTAGAGTATGAATTACCTTCTACTTTAAATTCTTAATAGAAAATTGTATTTTTTCAGGATCATAGCCCAATGCTTCGCTCAATTTTCTTAGAAATGAAATGGTACTGTTTGCACTTATGTTTCACTCAACAAATTTATTATCCAAATACTCTAATGGGCTTCTTAGTGGTTTATTCAAGTCAAAATACCATCTAAATTCTACCTTGTTCTCTATTTCTTTAAACTCTGTCGGGGAATATTCATATAGAAATCTACAAACAGTTGATAACATATCTCTCCAAGTTTTAACTTCTAGCACTTTACTATCCAGCCCTAGATATAATATAGAAGGTTTACTACCGCTGAAGCTATCCTCATTCATTAAGTCGAATATTTGCTCTTCTGGAATATCTTTTTCAAATGTAGTTTTTGGATACTTCCAAATCTCTTTTGCGTCTTTTGATAGGCATTTGGCTCTTAAAATAATTTGCTCTGCGTCCCAAATGAGAGAATTATCTAAATGATAGTTAAGTTTAAGTTTACTAGTTTGGAAATCAATTTTTTTCTTATCCTCAAAAGAATAATTAGAGAGTTCTGAATTCTTCGCAGTTAGGCTTAAATTTCATAGTGTATGTAGATATCTTTCATGTATTTCTTGCCAGTTATCACCAAGTGAATTCTTCCATTCCTTAGTGAGTGTTTGAGGTAAAATATGTTCTACCGAGAGATCCTCCAGGTTAATAGGAAGAGCAGTCTTATAATTTTCTAGTGATTCTAAAAGGAAATTACGATTTTTTGATTGAAATTTATAAATCTCTTTATTAACTAACGCATTCTCAAATTCTTCATCATTAGGAAATCTTTGTGAAACCCTTTTTCCTAGTAATATATAACTCAGTATATTTGTATACTTTTGCTCCGAAGATAATTCTCTTTTTACTTCTTTTGCCAAAGTAATGAATAATTTATTCAAACCTTGTGTTGTACCATCGACTAAAATTTTTCTAAATGAGTAACTTTCTATCATAGATAATATTTGTATGATATTTTCTTCATCCAACGCATGATCATCTAAATCAGAAAAAATATCGAATAAAAATGGATAACAAACTGTAAATTCAATTCTTGATAATCTCGCTAATCAAATATTAATTTTTTCACTCCTATGCTTCTGAGTTTGTATAAAACAACCATAAATATTTGCATACTTTAATAAGTCATTCAGGATGAGATCCTTATCATTAGAGTAGTTGTTAATAGCAAAATTCTTAAAAAGTAAATATACATCATCCCTTTTTACTCCGGATCTTGTCTTAAAAATTAGATAGTTCCGTATAAATTCTGCAACATCATTAGTTAATTTTTCTATTTCTATCCAATAGCTTTTATATTTAATTTCCTGTTCTCGAGGGTCTAAGTCCATTAAAATATAATTGCGAATCAAGTCTCAAGCTGTAAGGTCAACTCAAGTCGAATTTAGACTCTCAAAAATCAACTGAGGATCATCTTGTCATCTAGATAAATCAATAGATACAATTTGAATTCTCTGTAGACCATCCTCAAAGATTCTACGGGCAGATATTTCATCTCTTTCAAACTCCTCTCTAAAAAATAAATAATTGTTAATGATATTAGAATTATTTTCGAGAAAATTATTTTTATCGTCAAAAAGTCTCTCAAAATATTCAAGATCACTTTTATTTGGTTTAAGTTTAATTCTAGTCTCTAATCATATCGATTCTTCATCGATTAAATAGCTCTTGAAAACTTTTTGCAACTGCTGTTCTTCATCTGTTGGATTTTTTTTCGCTCTTAAGTGATGACTAAGCGCTAATAAGAATATTGTAATTGTCGTCAATCTTTGTTGTCCATCTATCACTAAATACTTACCATACCCATCATTTATAGTTACGATAGTACCTAAAAAATGACTTGATCGTTTATTAGAAATAAGCTCTTTAATGTCTGTCCATAGTTTATCACAATTCAATCTCTTCCAGGCATAGTCTCTCTGATATACAGGAACAGTAAGAGAGTTTGCTGACTTTAAAAATTTGCTTATAGGCAATTGTTGAACTTGCATATCAATTTTTATTAAAAGAATATTATACTGAAATATATAACTAGCACACTTCAGATTTTTAGTTGATATTTTCTATAATTAAAAAGATCACTTACGAGGGGTAATAGCGTTTACTTCATCTGCGAAGAGAAATATATTTATTGTAAAAGTTAGGACTTCCCTTCTCACTATGTTCGTCGGTCCGCGCTCGGTCGAAAGCCAAGTTGTTGGCTCTCTTTTTGTCACTTCGTGGACAAAAGCCTCTCGTTCAAGTCCTCGTTTAGTATCCTTCGCAAAAAAATAATCCCAGTCTTGCGACTGAGATTATGTTTTTTTCGATTGGTGCCCAAGATGGGACTTGAACCCACACACCTTTCGGCATACGCACCTCAAGCGTACGTGTCTACCATTCCACCACCTGGGCTTATTCTTCTTTGCTTCATATGTAGTACGTGCACCCCTCTCGATATACTCGTCTCGCAAGCGAGTCTCGTTTCTCGGGGGTATGGCTCGCATTGCTTCGCAATACTCGCACATCCACCAACCTACCACCTGGGCTAATTCTTCTTTTCTATCATCACTTCTTACTGTTTCATTTACATTATTTAGACTGAGGTACCTAAATGGTGGGCCCAATAGGAGTCGAACCTATAACCTACGGCTTCGAAGACCGGTGCTCTATCCAGTTGAGCTATGGACCCTATGAGCTTTTAACAGCGCGGGCAGTATAAACAATCAGGCTCGTTTGTAAAACAAAAATGAGTTCCCTCTACATCTCCAAGAGAATACCATCACTAAATCCTCATCACGATTGATATTTATCCTCCATATGCTACCAATATTTGAGCAAGTGCTGCTTCTCGAGTTATCCCCTTTGAGTGAAAATTACTTCCTCTCCCGAGTTATATCGTAGAGAAGTGGTGCCGCAATACATACTGATGAGTACGTCCCGACAAGCGTTCCAAATATGAGTGCGAGTGCAAATCCATGGATCGCCTGTGGTCCAAATACGTAGAGTGCTACGAGTACGATAACTATCGTGAGTGAAGTAAATATTGACCGTGTAAACGTATCATTGACAGAGTTATTGATCACTTCACCAAGTGGTACTCGCTTCATAGATGGGAGAATGAGGTTCGAACGAATACGATCCATAACAACGATCGTATCATTGATTGAGTATCCAAGTACCGTGAGCATCGCCGTGATAAAGAATGTATCGATCTTATACTCCGGGAAGAAGTAAGAGGCGACTACAAATAGTCCAAATGCGATCACCACATCATGGAAGAGAGATATCGCTGTTACAAATCCAAATGAAAAACTCGAGAAACCCTCAATTGCCCCTCGAAATGCCCACGCAATGTAGAGAGAAATGGCAATGATAACCATTACGAGAGTTATATACGCAGTCTTTTTGATGTAGTCACCAAAGGTCTCTCCGATATTTACGTAGCGAGTAATTTTCGCATCTCCTGCAGGAGCAAGCTCTTTTGCGAGTGAATCTTTAAATCTCGTCTTTACAGCGTCAAACTCAGCATCAGTCGCCCCATTTCGGTCAAATCCTGCCTCGACTACAAATTTATTTTCTCCAGTAATACGATATGTGCTCGTAGTGTTTATAGCATCTTTGTCTCCAATCTTTGCGCCTTCAACTGCCTTGGCGACAGCGCTATCGATAGCAGTACGGTTATACTCTCCACTAAAACTAAACTCCGCAAGAGTCCCTCCCGTCATATCAATCCCAAGATTGAGACTAAAAATAAATGGTGAGGCGAGCGAAAGTACAAAAAGTACGAGTGCTACAGCGTAAAATGCAAAACGATTCTTGATGTAATTAATGCGCATAAAGAGTGAGTAAATTGGCACCCTTTATAAGAATTCACCCTCTAAAGTCAACAGGAAACCCCCCAAGAAGTTGCGCCAGTGCGTAGAGTCAGCTATAATTTATTCATGCAGTACAAGATTCCGGTACAAATCGAAAACGAAGACACTATATTTTTGGGGCTCTCTCTGAGGCAGCTCGGGATTATTATGGGGTTTGGAGGGATTGGATATACGATATTTCGCTCGATCGAGAGTGTGGTAGGGCCTGATGTGGCAGCGATTCCCGCTATTCTCCTCCTCGTGATTGGGATATTTGTCGCTATTTTTAAAAATTCGGAGATGACCTTTCTCCCATTTGTCCTCAATGCCCTCAGGCTCCAACTCAATACACCCCCGACCGGATACCGCTACTGGAGCAAGGGCACTGAGAGTTACTCGAGTCTTGAGATAGGCTACGTCACCTCAACTGCTGGAGCCAAGGCACTCAATATCTCTAAATGAGGCTACCACGAGGCTGGCGACTCAGCTCAGGAGCATCTCTCTAAACTCTAAACCATGTCTACTGCGATCGACACCAGTGTAAACTCCGTCAAAAAGGCACGCCCTGTCCACAAGGACTCTACGACTCAAAAATACCTCCCCTTTTCAGAGATTCGAGGGAATTGTATGATCATGAAAGATGGATCCTCTCGAATGGTACTCAAAGTCCAAGCGCTCAACTTTAATCTCAAGAGCGAGGAAGAACAGGACTCGATTATCTATGGATATCAGCGGTTTTTGAACTCACTGCGGTTTCCGGTACAGATCATTGTCCGATCACTCAAGGTCGATATCGAGGGGTATCTCGGAAAGCTCAAAAACCTTGCACTCAAGCAAGCAAATCCCCTCCTCCAAGAGCAGACCTATCGGTATATTGATTTCCTCACAAATCTCATCGACATGGCGCAGATCATGAAAAAGGAGTTTTATATCGTAGTGCCATTTGATCAGGATGCTGACTCCTCAGTACGCGAAACGGGGATGGTCGGACTTTTCCGCTCGTTTTGGTCGTCTATTACCTCCGAGGAGACGGTCGCCTCTATCCGGTCAAACAGGCGTCGAGCAGAGGCTCTGCGCAAAGGGAATAGTGAACGAGTAACGACTATCAAGGGCTCTCTCGAGCAAGTAGGACTCAAGAGCGAAGAGCTCGACCGTGAAGGACTTGTAAAGCTCCTCTACGACTACTACAATCCACGAGTAAACGGTGAGCAAAAGATCCGTGAGAGTGTAGACAAGATGGGGGTGCAGTAGCATCTCATGAGTCCCAGAGTGTGAGTGATTCACACTCTTTTTATTTTGTCGAGAGATGAGTCTCGATATACTGAATTCTTATTTAAAAGGTTTTAACTTCCGCAATGGACGTAATGTAGTAATACTTAAGCTATGAATAGTCTTTTTAAAAGGATCTTTCCTATAATACTGTCAACTGATTGAGATCTACAAGTAGAACCTTGTGATCAGTGCACTCGCAGAATATGTTGCCAAGTATTTGCGATCGTTGATGTAACGCATCAAGGGCGTAAAGAGACAGTCATAAAACCCGCTTGAGAAGTCTGTAAAAATCTCGGAGCAGACTGTAATTGTGCCATATACGCGGAACGCGATATACTCCCTGGGTATCAGGACGCTTGTGCAAGCTTCAAATGCCATGGGGCAGGGCCGCTCGTTGATAAGTTTTTTGAGCGTATCGATATGGAGCTCAATGATCCAGCAGCAGTACCTCTGCTATTAAAATATATTCAAATAGCAATAGATAGCTGACTCAAGGGACTGCGTGCAAAACTCCTAGCTGACGAAGCACTACTTATGAAGTAGAACTTTTTCTATTGAATTTCTTTGTTTTCGTATATCTCAGCGCTAGTCTGAATGTATGTGAACCCCCCTAGTCACTCGGTCTAATACTCGTACGAAATGAGCTCATGGTGAGAAAGTCGCCACTGACTATCTCTTACGATATGGCTGGGAAATCCTGGAAACAAACTGGTATATGCGAGGTGGAGAACTCGATATCGTGGCACTCGATGCGGGGCAGGTAGTATTTATCGAGGTAAAATCTCGCACCTCTCATACTCGAGGTCTTGCGCGGGAGAGCCTCTCTCACCTCAAGATACTCAGATTTGTACGCAGTGGGAGTCTTTGGGCGCACCTCCATAAACTCCCCGAAGGTGCGTATCGATATGATTTTATTGCGCTGCAGCGCGGGCGCGAGAGCTGGAAGCTCGAGCACTACAAAAATATTGAGGTGATGAGGTAAAAAAATCCTCTCAGTATCAAGAGGATTTCGCACAAAAGTACCCTACTCCGTCTCATCTAAGAGATTCTTCAGCTCATTCATCTTGGTTTGATCAGCGTGTTGGCGCATAAACTCTTTCTCCTCGTCTTCGTAAATACTGCGGAGTTGTCCCCATCCTTCACGAGACTTGATAACAAGATCACGGATGACTTCTCCTTCTTTTGAGAGGAGCTTTTTGAATTCTTCTCGCTCATCCTCAAATACCTTATGCAGCTCATCCACCTGAAATTGTGAGAGTGTCGGGATGGCGTCTACCACTCGCTTTTTCTCAGTAACCGAGAGGGAGAGGGACTGCTCGAGGAGATCGAGAAAGTATACCTCATCAAAATCCGAGAGAGGATGTATTGACGCGAGATCATAAAATATCTGATTCTCGGGCTTTCGTGGTGGAGTGATGCGAGGTGGGCGAGGTGGTGTCGGTGTGTCATCTCCAGTAGGAGTAAGATCCTGAGGATCAATGACTGGATCAGTTGTGTCGTCTGTAGGAGTTGCCATGTTTAGGTGCGAAAGCGGTTAGACTCGAGGTGAGTAGTAATCTGCGTGATGATTTCTGGGGCTATTATAGCGTTATGCCATACAGATTCAACATCGTCGTCTTCTTCGAGTGTACTGATGAGCGTATGTACTTTGAGAGCTTTGTCAAACTCGGTAATTTCGACAGTATTTGTGGGAATGTATTCACCTCCAGAGCTCATGATCACATAGCTCCGCTCAGCGAAAAACTTACGAACAGTCGCGTACACAGACCAAGTACACTCAATACTCACT
>JAYWGH010000063.1:0-4261 GCA_043778375.1 bacterium | reverse complement strand
GCCATGAGAAATGCTCGGTGCTCTGCCACCCAAAGCTCTTGGCGAGGGGATCATCGTCCCACCAAGAAAAGTACTGGATCCGTGCCCGAGAGTTCACTCTTATCGAATTCTTGGTACCCATGCATTCAGGTAGTCACGCGTCCAAACTGCGCCCGGGCATATTCTATTGCAGGGCCTATACTCCCGGGCACTGTACCATGTAAAACAATACGAGCATTCTCTGGGAGAGCCTGAATTACCTCAGGTATAAAATCTGTCCCATTTTTATTTTCTATGGCGAGCTTTGAGTATTTTGGATACTGAAGGAGGATTTTCCATCCTGGGAGCTCCGGGTGAAGTCGCGCAAAATGAAGGAGCCTGAGCGCAATACCATCTGGTAAAAGATAGTCCACTGTATGAAGCTCCCGGGCATACGCTGAGTCTGCATCTCTGTAGAGCCCACTCATCTCCGCTGCAGCGAAATAGAGAAAATGTACGAACAAGGTACTCTGATCAGTATAGGTCTGCATAATGTGCTCGATAAGCTCATCTTTGGGGAGAGTAGTGAGCACATCATAGATGTGATCCATGGCGTTTATTTGAGTCATAGGTGCGGGTTAACATGTGAGTGAAGCTCGATAGTGCTCACCCTATTTAGCCCGAGAATACGAGCGACTGGCTCTCGCAAAAACTCCGATGGGATGAGGTGAGTATCTACTCTTCGCAGTATCACTCGCATACAGAGGAGACTGAGATACTTGAGAGTGATCGCTATCGCCGAGTGAGGGCCCTCTATATCCGCCCGAAATCTCGCCCAGCTCTGATCCCCGATCTGACTCTCGCGCTCGATCCTCCTCGGATACGGTACAAAGTATCCCAGATCATGGTAGGTGATGAGTACCCGTCCCGGGTACCAGAGGAGCGGGAGAAGTCCTACCGGGCCGATAGCTCGCAGCACACTATGGAGCCAGATGGCATCAGGCTTGTACCGCTGAATCCTGAGAGCAAGTCTCACTGCAAATACCACATTGAACACGGTAAATATGAGCCCGAGGTAACGGAGTATTTTGTGCTTCCCAGTAGTACTCGTGATCACATCAACCTCGTGCCCATTTGCCCCGAGCGTCCGCCCTACAAAACGCACAAATGACTCGATCCCCCCAAGTGGAGCGCTATAGTCTGTCACAAGGAGAACTCGAGCCCCGATACTCGACTGCACTGTTGTATACCAGTTCTCGGGCTTATACTTAGCTCCGATACTCCGGGCTACTTTCGACTCGAGAGTCCACTTCTCTAGGGAGAATTCTTGCACAATACAACTCACCAAATCCAAAAAGTTTTTGGTTTCACACTCTATCAGCTCCTGAGGAGAGAGTCGAGTATCTCCCGCTGGTATAGTAAACCCCGCCTGCACAAACTGAGCAAGCCCCCCACTCGCAGGCGCAATGAGTGGACATCCTGCCGTCACGCCCTCAAGAGCTGAGAGTCCAAAGGTCTCTACAAATCTCGATGGCATCAAAAAGTAATGTGCCTGGATCACGAGCTCATTTACCCGAGCTCAGCTCACATGCCCATGGTATACGACATGGGGTCCAGTAGGAGTTACTCAACCCATAGCATCGACCGCGTAAACACGAGGCCCGTAGAGTGCCTCGATATCAGCCCGCATCTCTCCACCACTACAGATATGGAGTATAGCCCTCAGCTCTCCATCTCGGATACGCCGTACCAGCTCGAGCACACGATCAAATCCCTTCTCCTGGGTGAGTCTCGAGTTAAAAAGAAATATCGGGAGACTATCCATGCTCAGCTGACTTTTTAGGAGCTCCGAGGACAAGCGCCACAATCATGAAAAGGAGGAGGGAAATGTACAAGGACTCATAACTATGAAGAAAGAGATTCATAATTGCCATGGCTACAAATGACCCAAAGATAAATATATTTTTGCGCATGAGTCGGACGGCTATTGTGCCAAGTATGAGTACAAAGAGTACAAATCCCACCACTCCCCCTTCGACCATTTGCTGTATATACCAACTCTCTGGAATATAATAATCCTCGGTGATCTTATTTTGCCCTTCAAAAAGAGACTCCCCTTGTTCGGGCTGCCTTACAAACCGATACGCAGGGCCCGCAGAGGCGAGTCCCGATCCCAGGGGCTTATCGATCGCCCGCTTGATCCCGATCATACTCCGTTCAAAGTGCCCCTTTGTCGACCCTTCTCGCAGCACTATATTGTGGATCGTATCCTCAAACTTGATATAAAAGAGGCCTCAGATGATCAAGAGCACAGGTATCAGAGCAAGGAGAGCTGTCCGATGTTTGAGCCAGAGAGTCCGAGAGAGTACAAGGCCTACAGCGAAAAGCCCCATAACGAGTCCTATCACTGCACTGCGTGAGTAGGTATAAAATATCACTCCCGCAAGTACGATCCCCCAGAGCGAGAGAAGGTAGTAGTATTTTGGAGCACTCCGAAAATATGACACGAGCACTCAAATATAGAGGAGAATAAAAAATCCTGCGGGATTTGGTCCGTCAAATATCCCCTGAAATCTCCGTACATTTGCTCCATCTATTCAATGATAGATAGGGATAGAGCCCCCAAACGCCCAGTCTGAGAGATTTGGTGAAAATCCAAAATGCAGCAGTACCGCCTCCCCTGCAATCCACCTCACAAATATACCGAGCGCTATAGCGGCAGATGCTGATACGAGAAATACTCGGAGGTATCTCCCAACTCCGTCAGTGAGACACTGTGCTCCTACTCGGATGATCACAAAGGCTGCTAAAAACTCAAAATTATACCGTCCACCATAAAAAAAATGTTGCAGTGGATACGGATACCAGAGTGTTGCAAATGTGAGATATCAAGCGTAGAGCGCGATGAGAATATCGAGTCGATCAGGAGTATATCTGAGTTTTTTCTGATACCAGAGCACGCCGAGTATCACCACCATTACCCCGAGTATAAGCTCTTTATAGAGGGTAAATCCTGGGATACCGAGCTTGTACTCCGCAAATACGCTCAGAAGTACATGAAATGGGAGGACTGCAAGGAGGAGGATGAAGAGTCGATTGAACCAGGCACTCAGTGAGTGATCGAGACCTCGAAGTGAAGCAATTGATGGGAAAAACATACTTGCGTATGATATGAATTCCCTTATAATTCGCAACCTTATGAATATAGATCTCTCCAAAGTCGCAAGCCTTCAGGGCCTCATCCGCAAGCCACATGTAAACAGTACTTGCATCGGGTGTTCTGCGTGTGTGGCAGTGACTGGAGGCGAGTACTACGAGCTCAATGACCAGGGCCTCTCCTGCGTCAAGCACTCGGCTCACTACGATGAGGGTGCGGTGGACGACTCGATAGCGAGCTGTCCCGTAAATGCGATCTCTTGGCAGAAGGCGGATGCGAGCGGTAACTACATCGATGGGATAGTAGAACATCGAGATGTGTAGCTAAAGTTGTTCCTTTGATTAGATCCCCTTGTATACGGGGATTTTTTGTACGATCACTCATTATGCTCTCAAAGTTAAATTCTATTTAAAATACTGCAAAATAATTTGCAAGTAGTAAATATACATGGTGTAATATATACAGTTATTAAAAACTGCTTATGGAAGAACTCAAAATTCAAACACCATCAACCCTACCAAACTCAGTTGCTCGATCAGCTAAAAATGAAATGAGTATTCATGACAGATTAGCTCGGGTATTTCTCATGAGTGACTGAGGAGTTCGATCTGCTCGTTCTATAGGACCTCACGGTGTATCTGACTCTCACTTCCATAGTCCAGAGACAGTACAGCAACTTCATGATCTCACTGTAGGTATACATTCACGATTTGATGTATTAAAAACTGATCCACTTTACGCTCACCCCGAGTCAACACAGTCTCATGAGTTCAAGCAACGCAAGATTGATGTAAATTGAATACCTACGCTCGTACTCGAAGTACCGCGGATAATAAATCTCAGACAAAGAGTATCGTCACGTACTGAGAGAAGGGACAGTATAAGCTGACTTTATATATTTGAAAACATTGTGAGTCACCCAGTCCCTTGGTCAGTAGTATCGTATACTCCTCAAAACGGAAGTATTCGACTTCAATTAAAAAGAACGAGTACCACTGAAAATACTTTTCGATATCTCGAAATAGTAATTGGTGCTACTATTCATGATTCTGACACTGAGCTGTATAATAAAAATACCTACAGCATGATTACTGAGTCAGTAATACCAGGTGAAACGACTATTCAAACTAAAGATGATAAATGAAA
>JAYWGH010000062.1:0-4316 GCA_043778375.1 bacterium | reverse complement strand
CGCCTCGTACTCGATCGTGAGAGCCTCGTCGAGCTCAAACTCTGGGATGAGAGTCTTGCCGTAGGGGATCACGAGATCGATCATATCAGCAATACGCTCTGTGTTTGCGATCGCTTCAGGTACATGAGCAAACAGCTCTTCCATCTCAGCACTCGCGCGCAGAGAATAATCTCCATCTATCCGCGTCATACGATCGGGATCCTCGATCGAGCGCCCATCTCCTATACACGAGAGGAGATCCTGTGTTTCCGCGTCCTCGCGGCGGAGGTAGTAGGTATCGTTTGTCGCCACGAGTGGGATGCCATGAGCTCTCGAGAGGCGGATGAGTGTGTCGTTGATACGCTCCTGCCCGCCTATTCCTGGATGATCAATGATCTCGAGAAAGTACTTGTCGGTGCCAAAGAGTCCTTGATAGTATGCGATACGATCCAAGATAAACTCGTCTGATCTCCCAGTTGTCACATGCTGCGCAATCTCGCCAAGATGGTTGCCCGAGAGCGCGATAAGCCCAGTACTATGTATCGCGAGGAGCTCTGCGTCTATGCGAGGTTTAAAATAAAATCCTGAGAGATTTGAGGCAGTTACTAGGTTGATGAGGTTACGATAGCCATCTATATTTTGAGCAAGCAGGACGAGTTGACTCGTAGCATTATCCTTGTCTTTATTGGCTCGTCCCTTGGAGGTATAGGTAAACTCTACCCCGATAATGGGCTTGAGACCTGCATCCTTGGCGTATTTATAAAACTCAAATGCTCCATAGAGATTGCCGGCGTCAGTGAGGGCGATAGCGGACATTTCGAGCTCTTTTGCCCGAGCAATGAGTTTTTTTGCGTTACCGAGCCCCTGCAAAAACGAGTAGTGAGTATGAGTATGAAGGTGGACGAAGGGCATCGGAGTGAGTCTTGACGATATGCCCAGAGCATACAGGAAAATTGTTTTTTTGGGAGTTTTATTTACGAGTTTTACCTGTTTTGTATATTTCAGTGGTAAAACCAAAAACCAAATTTGTAAATTCTTCACACGCTCTATAATCCTCACATGCAAAAATTTAATAAAATCATCGTCGCTATCGTGTGATCGATAGGCGCAGGAAAGGGTACTGCCGCGAGCTACCTCGAGCGTCGATATGGAGCAAGAGTCTTTAAGTCTTCAGCCCCTCTGCGGATTATTCTGGATATCTTAAACCAAGAAGTCTCTCGTGAAAATATGCAAAAACTCTCTAAGACACTCCGCGAGTCTTTTGGGCAGGATGTGATCGCACAGATAGCGACTCGGGATATGTCAACATTTGATGGGCGTATTAGTATCTATGATGGAGCTCGTAGAACCGATGATCTTTCAGCTCTCACAGGACTTCCAAATTTTTTCCTGATCTATGTAGAAGCAGATATAGAAGTGCGATATGCACGAGTGGTGGCGCGAGCGGAGAATGGGGGGGATAGTGAAAAGAGCTATGCAGGATTTTTGGAGGAAGAGCTCGGCGAAGCTGAGTCTCGCACTAAGTCTCTCAAGGCGCTTGCTCATTTTGTGGTGGATAACTCTGGGAATGAGTCGGAGTTTACAGCTCGGATTGAGGAGATTGTGAAGGGGGTGTTGGAGTAGATTTTATGTACAAAACGTGTGGGTGAGAAATTTTCTCATCCTTTTCTTTTTTTTCAGGCGGACTTCGGATAGTATAGCGCATATCTTTTTTTTATGAGCACGCCATCTATCTTCCTCAAGTCCCTTCTCCAGTCATGAGCTCAGTATGTTACTGGCGAAGACTCTTTCTTTGAGCTCGCGCTCATCTCTCTCATCTCCTGAGGACACCTCCTCCTCGTGGGGCCTCCTGGAGTTGCGAAGACAAGATCCGCAAGGGTATTTGCTGGACTCGTGGGACTTGAGTTTGGGCGAGTGCAGTTTACTGCTGACCTTCTTCCGAGTGACATTGTAGGGGCTGAGGTGTATAACCCAAAAATCCAGGATTTTACTCGCAGGAATTGACCGATATTTACGAGCATCCTCCTCGCCGACGAGATCAACCGCGCTCCGGCTAAGGTGCAGTCTGCGTTACTCGAGGCGATGCAGGAGGGTCAAGTAACTCTCTCAGGTGCAGCGCTCGCACTCCCTGAATATTTTACCGTAATGGCAACGATGAATCCATACGATGGAGTTGGGACCTATACTCTCCCTCTCGCGACCTACGATCGGTTTGGATACTCGTATGAGTTTGAGTATCCGAATATCGAGAAAGAGTCTGCGATCCTCGCAGGAGCACATACGGACTACCCGAGCGAGCCAGTGATCAAGCGAGCAGATATCGGGGCACTTCGTAAAAAAGTCCTCACGATCCATGTAGAGGACAAGATTACGACCTATGTAGCAACACTCCTCGCATCTCTGCGAGCGTCTAACGACCTCGCGAGCGGGGTGAGTGTACGCGCAGGACTCGCGATCATAGCAGGAGGCCGTGCTCGAGCACTCCTGCGAGGGCGGGACTTTGTGCTCCCTGAGGATATTGAGGCTCTCTGGATACCTACCCTGCGCCATAGGCTTGAGCTCTCGTATACTGCGGAGTCAAGAGGGGTGACCCGAGCGAGCATCCTCATGGAGACTCTAGGGCGTAACCCAACTCCAGATGCGAGCGCGTAGGGCTATCGATTTTGGATTTGTTCCGCGTGAACTCAGCGGTCGAGATGGAGCAACTCTCACCCGTCGTACGAGCGCTGGAGGAGAGTTTGAGGAGATCACTCCCTATATTGCAGGGGATGAGTCGCGCTCGATCGATATGAAACGCTCAATATTTGAGACTTGAGACCTCTACTCGAGGCGGATGAGTGAGTCACGAGAATACCTCCTCGAGATCATGATTCCTGTGACTGCGAGTATGCGATTTGGGACGCTCGAGTGGTCGGTGAGCGAGACGGTGATCGAGGCAATACAGATAATGAGTGAGGATCTCACTAAGTGAGGTCATCGAGGGGAGGTCATACTTCTCGTGGAAGATTCCTTTCGAGTATTTCCACTCGGGACTCCCGGGGCGCTCGGTGCGGTTATGAGTGAGCTGAGACGAATACTCCCAAGCGTAGAGAAATCTTTCCTACTCAGTCCAAGCGAGCTCACCCGCCTTAGTCGCCACTTACGTAAGAGTGCTGATACCAAAGTGTGTAGTATCGGAGCAGAGGCTCTCTCACCTGAGTTGCGCGAGACTCTGCGTAGTCGGGGACTCACACTCCACGCGTTTATCCTTGAGCATCCCTGAGAGAGCTTTGTACAACGAGGGCTCATACATCGCCTTTGGACGACTCTACAGGAGCGAATCTCGGGTACACTCGATATCCCACCAACCCATATACGAGGCGATCTCGTGAGCACTACCACTATTTATCATCCTTGTTTCCTCCTCACATGACTCATCCAAGGATTTCGACTCCTACGCTCCTAGCATATTGGCATACGATTGGGTTTTCACAGAGGGTACTCCGAGAGCTTCGAGAACATTTTTGTAGGGCGGATACGAGAGCGCCGAGTCTCTCGCAAGTGATCAGTTACGCCCGCACACTCTGACACATGCGAGCGAATACTTTTGAGAGTATCGCCACTCGCGCGGAGAGTCTCTCTCTCGAGGCATTTGCCGAGAGTCTCCAGCGACTTGGAGTGAGTGTACTCCTACGATGAGACCCTCTCTATCCTGTAGGACTTCTGATAGCAGAGACAGCTCCTGAGGTCCTGTACTATCAGTGAAATATTAAGATCAAGGGGCTTCCGATTGCGGTGGTAGGAGCGAGAGAGCTCAGCTCATATGGGATATCAGCTGTACGAGCTATCATCCCAGAGCTTGTGCGCGCTGGATGTACGATCGTCTCAGGTGGGGCTCTTGGTACAGATGCCGAGGCCCACGAGGTAGCTGTAGGTGCAAGAGGGCATACAATCGCCGTACTCGGGAGTGGGCTCGACCTCCTCTATCCAAGTGCAAACAAGCGACTATTCGCGCGTATCCTCGAGTCAGGAGGAGCCCTTGTATCTGAGTTTCCACTCGGGACTCGCGCCGCGCCGTATACCTTTCCGGTGCGCAACCAGACGATAGCACTCGTATCGCGTGGGACACTCGTGATCGAGGCGCGTGAGCGCTCAGGGTCTCTCATTACCGCGCAGGCCGCTATCGAGGCGGGGCGGGATGTATTTGCAGTGCCCTGAGATATTGGGCGCTATAACTCACGAGGCACGAATGCTCTCATGCGCTCTGGATCCGCCAAGCTCGTCATGGAAGCCGCTGATATCATCTCTGAGTATCCCGAGCTTGCAGAGCTGAGGTCTGCAAGAGTACAGAGCGAGCA
>JAYWGH010000061.1:0-15027 GCA_043778375.1 bacterium | reverse complement strand
CCAAATCCTTTGTCTGCTACGAGCTTCTTGATAATTCCTTGCATTGTGCGAGAATAAAAAATAATATATCTCGCACTTCCTTGCGTCTGCTTGAGATTATTCTAGTGTATGAATGATTTTTTCAATTGCAAATCGAGTCATAGAGCCACACATCTTGGGGCAAATTCCCTAACACCCCTTATCCCGAAAATACTGGGCGAGATCACTGATCGCTATCTCGTCCTGCTCTCCAGTATCACGGTCCCGCACTGTGACCTTGCCTGCAGCGTACCGCTCACCATCAATACAGATAGCAAACGGAGTTCCTGCCTCATCAGCCCGAAAGTACCGTTTACCGATAGCACCCGTCTCATCATACTCACACGCAAAGTGTGCCGAGAGGAGAGCATAGATTTCCATGGCCTCTACTGAGAGTTTTTTGACGATCGGGAGGATGGCCACCTTGACTGGTGCTATTGCAGGGGCAAATCGCATTACAACGCGCGATCCCTCCTCGGTTTTGACCTCGTCGTATGCTCCGCACATTGCGGCAAGTGTGAGTCGGGAGAGTCCGATGGATGGCTCAATCACATACGGGATGTATTTTTTGGTGACTTGCTCGGTCCCCTCGAGCACCTGAGTTGTGTACGAGAGATCCTGTCCTGATAGACTCATGTGCGCCTTGAGGTCGTAGTCGGTACGATTTGCGAGAGTGGATATCTCTCACCATCCAAACGGGAACTCGTACTCAAAATCTCCTGCACGCTTTGAGTAGTGTGGAAGTCCCTCGGCTGGGATTTCTACGAATCGTACTTTATCTGGTGCAAACCCGAGAACCTCGGTAAAAAATCTAAATTCTTCGTCGTGCCACATCTGAAAGAATTTTTCATCCGTCCCCGGCTCACAAAAATACTCAATCTCGATCTGCTCAAACTCTCGAGTCCGAAAAATGAATTTTTGTGGGGTGATCTCATTACGAAATGCCTTTCCATACTGCGCCACTCCAAATGGTACTTTTTTGCGACTCGATCTCGCGATATTTGCGAAATTGATAAAGATTCCCTGCGCAGTCTCTGGCCTCAAATATACGAGAGAAGTACTATCCTCAGTCGTCCCCTGATGCGTCGAGAGCATGAGATTGAACTTTTGGATATCGGTCCAGTTAGTAGCGCCGCAGTTAGGACAAGCAATATGTCCGAGTTTTATGTAGAAATTAAAGTCATCGAGTGGGGTCTTGTCTCCAGACCAGTTCGCAGGTATTAGAAATGCGGCATCTCGCTCGAGCCCCTCCTCCACGAGCTTATCTGCTCGGTGCCTGGTATGACAGTCGCGACACTCCATCAGTGGATCACTAAACGACCCTACATGCCCCGACGCAACCCACACCTGAGGATTCATCATGATCGCCGAGTCAAGCATCACCATATCCGTACGGCGCTGCACAAAAGTCTTGATCCAAGCGTTTTTGATATTTTCTTTGAGGGCAGTTCCGTATGGTCCGTAGTCCCAGGAGTTTGCAAGTCCTCCGTAGATCTCTGATCATTGGTAGACAAATCCTTTTGTTTTTGCAAGCTCGACGATCATCCCGAGTTCAGTAGCAGCAGTCATATGTTTGAGAGTAACACGAGAATTCGATCAAAAAAATCCCGAGGAAATAAAATTCCTTGGGACCCATGATCGGGCGGTTCCACCCAAGTTTTGTCAGAAGACAACAACTTTTAGTGTAGGGAGTATCCTCAGAGTGTTCCACGACTCGTCACAGGGCATCAACTACTAGTGCAGTGTACTAAAAAGTACCCTATTTGCAAGCCCGGTTATGCATTCGCGACGACTGCAGACTCATTAGATCAAGCTACTTTTTCTGGATTCTTTGAAAGCTGTTTGAGTATATCCTCCACCTTAAAGAGAAATACCCCGAAATTCGTAGTATCCATACGAAGATTTGCGAATATAAGAACAATACTCAAAATGATTACTCCGAGTACTCCATACCAGAGCGACACGGTAGCAGGAATAAATATGAGAAAAATGAGAGTCGTATAGAGTCCGATGATAAGAAGATAGATGCTGAAATACAAAGCAAGAAATACTCCAAGAATCCATGGCTCAGGGCGGACATGAGCCCTCACACTTGCGTGAACACTCGCAAATAGAAATCTCGTTGCTACCTTGTAAATACCATAGTTATAGAGGACAAAGATAAGTCGAGAAACTCCTTTGAGAGTCGCTCCAATAAACTCAAAACCCCGAGCGAGAAAAGAGTTTACAAATAAGTTAGTAAATCCCGTACGCAAAGACTGGAAGAGGAGAGCCGCAAGAGTAATCATCAAAATATTTTGTACTCCTACTTCAGCGATTGTCCCGTTGAGTGTATCGGTGATACGACCGAGGAGAAGAGAATCAATCACCACCTTGCTCATATTTACATGGGGAGTCTGAACGCTCAGCACATCCGCGCGGAGTACAAACGAGCTTATTCCTGAGGCCCATATACCCAGGAAAGCAAAAGATATCAGACTGGCAACAGCTCATTTTTTAAAAGTACCAGACTTCAAAAACTGATATTTCAAGGTTATGCGCACCCAAAAACTCTGCGCGATACTCCCAAAACTCCTGAGCTTGAGAGTATCGAGATCTACTACACTCTCTCTAACTTCCTGCCCAAACCCATTTCGATAGGTAATAATGAGTAAATAGAGATAAATCAAGTCTACGATAATAGCGTTTCTTTTGCGAAACTCTCACTTTGAAAACGCAAAGTAGACGAGAAGGATAGCGAAGAGATTATTCCGCTTTTTTGGTATCTCATACAGTTCGAGAAGATGGAGGTGGAGATCAGTCTCAGGTATCTGTTTATCAGGAGAAAGTGGCGCTATACGACTTTTAAACTCATTAAGATAGATCACATATTTGAGTCGATCCACCTCAAAAATATCACTGTGTTCTTTGGAGAGGAAGGTCTTAAATTGGTCGCAGAGAGCTTCAAGTAAGGTCTTTGCCATCACAGAATCCTCCAGAAGTGCCTCAATGAGATGGATGAGTTTGTTCTTACGGAGGGTTGAGTGGATAAAATGGGTGATCTCGTAGCGAATCATAGGAGAGGTTTAAATCATCCTATCGCATCATGTTGTGAAAAACAAAAAATGGGGCTTTTTGCCCCATTTTGAGTCTACTCCAGATTATGCCTGCATTTCTCTCGCTGAGAGAACCGCGAGAAATGGATTGATATACGCATCAGCGATCGTCTCCTTGGTAGCATGTATGAGATAGAGCTCATCGGTCTTTTGGACGGGCAGATGAGCGTAGTGACCACTGCGGTAGGTGAGTACCTTATCAATGTGCACAAAATCAACTGCGCGAGCGAGTGAGTCATCCATACTCGCAGAATACTCAGCGATATGGTAAATACCCCGCACCTCATAACTTCGCCCAGAGATAGAGAACTTGAGGCTATAGCGAGATGACTCAATAGTACTCGACTCAGGGTGGTATGCGGCAGTACGTGCACGGACCTTGGCCGTCTGTGCTGATCTGGTGACTGTAGACGCAATTGGTGCGTCGAAATCAATGGAGAGTTGTACGGGATGTATCTTCTTGCGAGCCATAGATGAATTAATTACTACCAATAGTCTCGCATACTTTGTGAGTGAGTGCAAAGAAAATTGTAGGAAAATTTTGACGAGATAATTAATATAGAGCATCATATTGGTATGAATACCCTCCTCATCGCCAGTATCCTCGAAGTATATGCTGCTATCAAAGGCACGAACAGTAGTGTGCCTGATTTAGAAGTTGCGCTTTTAGAATCTATGACTAATGAGTGACTCCAAATAGTTTATAATGACGCTTGCACTCTGGCAGAGGAATATTTTGCTCGAGAGAAAGAGAGACTCTCAGTGCTCGAGCGAGCTACTATGAAAGAAATCGAAATAATAGATACAAAGAATTCTCAAAATGAAGCAGTCGCTTTAACTCTCAACTTTTAATATATGTCAGAAACTCAAGCTACTATTAATGCACTCAAAGATTGTGCAGACAAGGCTGTAGATACTACTCCTGGAAATAAAAATTTTAATCCAGCAGAGTCAGGAAAATATTCCGGAGCGGCTATTGATCTAAAGATTCGTCATGATAAACTCCCCCTGAAGGCAAGTATGTTAAGCTTTTGAGGACCTGAACAGAATGATCTAAAAACTGCTTTGACGCCATCATATTATCGTTATGAAAGAGAAAAAAATGCAAATAGCAAGGATGCATGTGAAAATATTCTAGCGAGTGCTACTGCCCTTAGTAATGTTTCTGATAAAAATCTCTCAAATCTCGTATCTCAGGTGCCAAATAAAACTGCAGGTATAAGTTGATACGTGAGCAACCCTGCATTAAGTGAACGAATGAAGAAAGCTTGAGCAAACTAACAATCCATGGACGCCCTAGCTATCGAACTCACTGCCCAAATAGCCGAACATACTGGCGGTATTTCAGAGAGCGTTTGCATCGTACAGGAAGCAGTAAAAACCTGAGTTCTCACTCAAAAATCTCTCGCAAAACTCAATTGTCGTCGCGGACTTGTAAGCCAACTAGATAATGATCGTGAGACCGTACTAGTAAATCTCCCCATACTCCATCTTATTGCGAGTCAGGTCAAGAGTTTTGAGAGTATTATCTGAGATCCTGATGCTCCTGAATTTTACTCAAACTGAGTGTCTCTAATAGATCCGAATGATCCTGATGATATACCGTTTTTAACAGCACTAAGTCCATATCTCGGGAGACTTGGAATGGCGAGATATTCACATGATACCGAGCAGTATATGTTTTGGAAAGCTCTTCTGAACAGAAGTTTTGATCTTTTAAAAGGCCAAGAAATAGTCATCGAGTATGAGCTTAAACAAGACACTCAAAAAAAAGCATACTATGATATTAGAAGATTATCTCTCCGAAAAATTCAACCGTCACCCTCTCCAGAACAAGAGATTCAAGACACTTTAATACGTAGTAATATAGGGTAAAAATTCCTTATTAGTCGCTTATTCAGTATTTTTTGACATCAGTTTATGGACGCTCTCTCTGTTGAACTCACTGCCCAAATAGCCGAAAATAACGGTGGTATTTCTCAAAGTATATGCATTATACAAGAGGTAGTAAAGACTTGAGTACTTACACAAGCAGCTCTCGCAAAACTCAATTGTCGCAATGTACTTACTTCACAAATAGAAAGGGATAAACAAAACATACTCTCAAATATTCCAACTATCCCACTTATTAGGTCTTCAGTAGTGAGTCTCGAAAGTATTATTGCTAATCCAGATTCACCAGAATATCTCCTCAGATGAGGTTACATACTCAACTTTTTGTATGATAATGATTTGGGAATTTTGAAAGCAACATCAAAATCACTTGGGAGGGTTTGAATGGCAAGGTATTTGTATGATCCTGAACAATATTCACTTTGGAAGGCTATCTTTAGCTGAAATTTTACTCAATTAAAAGAAAAAGAGATCAAATTAGAGTTTGAGCTAAAACAAAGTAACAACTGAAAAGCTTATTTTGAGCTTAAGAGACTATATTTACGTAAGCTCACTCCACCTTTTTGACCGAGTGAAGTGGAGGAGGATATGTGAGTAGATGATGATGTTGCTTAATTCTTAACGAGTCCGAACATTCAGAGGAGTTTGCGAACCATTCAAACTGTTTGTCGTATTTGTTCCCCACTCTCCGTTGGATTTACCCTTGATATTGCAGTCGGTACTCATTCAAATCGGAGGCTGAGTGTTCTTGACTCGGCAACGAGTCAAGAAGTTTGATCGAATTGACGCAGCAAACTTGTGAATCTTTCACTTCTCTTTCTATAGTCCAACTCTTGGAAATCAACTCAAAAATGTATTCTCCCTTTTGCGGACATGATTCTTCGAGCAAAAGCAATATCTTTTGAGTCCCATGTACTCAAAGGTTTAATTCTAAGATCCGCAAATTTCTTTTTATTTACTGGGAGTTTTTGTAAGTCATGATATGCCTTTTTTCCAATTTCATTAGCAGGAGAGTGAATCGAAGTTTTATCTCAAAGTTCGCCTTGATACGTTTGCGCAAATGTTCAATGTCTCTGAGCTTCTACGAGTTCAGACTGAAAAGAACGAATTTCCTTTTTTAACTCACCATCACCCCACCCTACATCAGCTAAAAGAGCTGCAACAATTTTACGATACTTTGGTGTATCCAAAAGAAGTGCTACTTTCTGCATGCTCTCAAGGAGCTCTACAGAGTTATGGTTTTCTTGTCGAGGGAGTGAAGATAAAAATCAAAAATCAGTCATATGTGTTTTTGTTAGTTTTGTACAATATTTAGTCTGCCATATACTCATGTAAACTCAAGTTTTTTTGTATGATTCTTTCACCTCTCCTGTATCTTGGGAAATCCTATGATTTTCGTGCTATATACCCCAACCCGCTCAACGCTGAGTTTTTTACACTTGTCGGGAAAGCCTTTGCAACCTGGGCTCCAGGAGGTACTGTATTTATCGGTGGAGATGCGCGACTCTCAACTCCAGAGCTCAAGACCGCAATGATAGATGGCCTTGTCTCGAGTGGGAGGTCAGTCGTAGATCTCTGACTTGTATCAAGTGATATGCTCCAGTTTGCATCACTTCACTACGCGAGCGAGTGTGCTCTCGCGATTATGATCACCGCAAGCCACAATCCAAAGGAATACAACGGATTTAAGTGTTGTCTCGCAAACGCTGTGCCTATCAATCTCACTCAAGTCGGAAAAGTACTCGAAGGAATTATAGAGTCCCAAGAGTTTACTATTGGAGCGGGATCCTGCGAGCCTCGAGATATTCTCCCCGATTGGATAGATCGAGTAGCGAGGTTTGCGGAGTCCGACCTGAGTCATCTGCGAATAGTTGCTGACGCCGGAAATGGAGTGGCAGGAGTATTCATGCCAGAGCTCGCCCGAACTCTTGGTTTTGAGCTCATCCCACTCTTTTTTGAGCCAGACGGAAATTTTCCAAATCATCACCCCTCGCCAATCGAGCCCAAAAATATGGAGGCTCTCATAGCTCGGGTGCGCGAGACTGGCGCTGATATATGAGTCGCGTTTGATGGGGATGCAGATCGTGCCGTGATGTGTGATAGTACAGGAGCTATTATCAGCCCGTCCATCACTATGGCTGCGATCGCTGAGTATTTTCTCCACCTCCATCCAGGAGGCACCATCCTCACGAATACTCCGACGAGCCACATTGTACGAGATACTGTGGGCCAACTCGGGGGTAAAACTCTCATCGAAAAGGTCGGGAATGTCTACCTCAAGGCTCGCATGCAACAAGACCCAAGTATCATATTTGCGGGAGAGCACTCAAGTCATTATTTTTTTTCGAGTCTCGGAAATCTTGACTCCTGAGTGGTCGCTTTTGTGATATTTCTCGAATATATGAGCCAGTTTGAGCTCACAGCTGAGGCAGTTCGCACAAAATTTAGCACTTACGCAAATATCCCCGAAACAAACTTTACGGTCAAGTCTGTCTCTAACACTCTCACCATATTTGCAGAAAAGTTCGCGGATGGGATACAAGATACCACAGACGGACTCACAATAACCTACCCAACTTGGTGGATGAGTATTCGTGGGAGCTCTAATGAGCCCCTCATTCGAGTCAATCTCGAGGCGGATACTCAAGAGATTCTCGAAACCCAAAAAGCTCTGATCTTTGGCATGATCGGAAAAATAGCGTAGAGTAGACATATCCCCTTCTCTCTTATGACAACTGCCTATATCCCCGATAGTGAACTCCGCTCAGAGCTCGTACGCCTCGGACTCGAAAATGCTGAGCTCGCTCGAAAGCTCGAATTTTGTAGTCGTTGGATGGAGCGCGAAGTCAGAGATCAAGCACACCGGATATCGACCAAGCGCGTGAGCAAGATGACCCTCATAGATCGTGAAGAATTTTTAGGACAAAACCAAGAAGAGATTATAACTTCGAGAATTCGCGGATACTTTGGTGAGCTCCTCCTTCTCAACGCTCCAAAAAGTACAGTCGAGTATCTCGTAGATGCGGAGATTAGCTATTTTTCTCTCTCAAAAATCACAAACGGGGACGGAGTAGGCGTGATCAGCTCATTTACTAAAATCCTCGACAGTCTCATCGAGGGACTCATCACTGCGCAGTTTCGCAAGTTTGTCCTCAAAAAAGGGCCAGTATATCTGCGAGCCAACGACCCCCTCGAGAAAGCACTGCACCTCGTCATCACTAAGAAATATACCCTTTCAACCGGTAGGCTCTACGCACTCCTCAAGCTCATCCGTACAGGAGGGAGTTTGTTTGAATTTACAGATGAGTTCCGCAAGTATCTCGATAAATATCCAGAGCTCGGAAGTCTCCTCATCTCGGATGCGTTTTTTCGTCCATATGAGGCGCTTATCGGGGATGATGTATTCGGAGGCAAGCGCCATACGGGACGTATTACGCTTGATGAGACTACCCGAGTGCGCGAGATACTCCTCGGAGGTTATGCGAGCAAGACTGGGCTCCTCTACCAGCTCCTCGAGCAAAATAGTGTGGGGTATTAGGTTTTACAACAACCCTCGTAACTCCTCCTGCTCACTCGGGGTCAAATACGAAAGCATGTGCATAAATTGATCCTGCTCGTGCTGACTCATATCAGAGGCACGGATTTTATTTTCGAGGGTGATCTCTATGAGAATTTCGCTGGTTTGCTGAGTGCTCGGCATGCTTTTTGGGTTTTTTTGAATAGAGTGAAAGTATTTCACTGGGCGTTACTCTGAGAGATCTCAGTTCTACTGCTAACAAAATTATTTAAACACACAGAATAAGTTATGTCAATAATTCTCGGTATCGATCCTGGTACAACGACCGTTGGTTACGCAGTAATCGAGCTCCAATCAAATATTCGTACGATCAAAGCGATCGGAGTTATACATACAGAGCCACGACTCGATCTCTCCCTCAAGCTCCTCGATGTAGGACGAGACCTCGAAGAGCTCATCACTACCTATAAGCCCAATATCGCAGGAGTTGAAAGGCTCTTTTTTGGGACAAATATCACGACCGCCATCGATGTAGCACACGGACGAGGAGTGATCCTCCACACACTCATGCGTCATGGAGTACCTTTGCGAGAGCTCAACCCGATGGAGGTAAAAAAGGGTATTTGCGGGAACGGTCGAGCCCCGAAAGTACAAATACAGAATGCTCTACGCATGCTTTTTAAGCTCGAGGATATCATACGGCCTGACGACGCCGCAGATGCGCTCGCAATTGCCTATATTACAAGTCTTGGGGCACTCCATGCGTAGATATTTGCGTGGAAATAGAGAGTGGAGTAGGATGAGAGGGTAATCCTCTATTATGTCTCCTATTTCAGAAGTTCAACCTGCCGCTCCAGAGAGCACGAGAAAAAATCTAACAGATATTTTTGCAAATCGATCTACCCCTCAAGAAGCTAAAAATGCAGTTAATCTCGCGGCAAAACTCGGTTTATTTCCTGGACCAATAGTAGAACTTACAAGATCAGGAAAACTTAATATACTCGAGGGTGACCTTTATTCACTTATTAATGAGTCTGATGTTTGGATACTCCGTCAGCAGCGTGATAAAAAAATTGATACTTACACTATTTCGAGCACTCATGTCTATGAAGATACTATTCTCCTAAGAAATATTAATGAAGCAGCTTCGAGTCTTCCTCTAGGAGTAAAAAATATAACAGGTACAACTCTCTATTTCATAGAGGGACACCCCAAGGTAGAAAATATATTTATTCGATATGAGAATATCCCAAAACTTATGGCAGAGCTGAGAAAAATAGCCGGAAAAATTAGTATAGAATGTGAGTCTTGAGATAAGCTCAATAAACTCAAAGAGGATTGCAAAATATATACTGAAACTATACATGCTGATGGCACTGTGAATCTACTCAAAAGATTTTTTAATAGAGAATCTGTAAAGCTTGATCTCGGAAGAATGAAAGAGCTTTTACATATTCAATCAGACCCTTATGTAAAGGGTGAGCTACCAAAAGTATCAAGAGAAAATCCCTCTGAAAAGCAGACGATTAACTATTTAACGACTCTTATTAATGGAGCAATCGAGAGACAGATAAAAATTGTACAACTGGCTCAGACTCCTGTCATAGTAGCTCCCAAAAAATAATCCCTATCGGGATTATTTTTTTAGCACCTCCCGTAGGAGATTATACCTCTTAGTGTACAAGTACGAGTACAATTGGCTCCTTCCCTGACGCTTCAAATATAAAGTCTCCCACCTTACGTGAGGCGTGATCCCTGAACTCATCCACACTCTTAAAGAGACTTATCTCATTGCGCAGAGTATGATCTAAAAAGTTGTAAATCGCCTCCTCGAGTCCTGAGAACTCACTGAGCGCAGGAAACCCCGCAAGATCGAGCTTGAACATATACTCTCCTGGCTTTTTGGCGATGGAGACAGCAACTACTCCCCCTTGCCGCATCTGCTCGCGATCATGGATCGCTCGCTCGTCCGTGAGACCAACCATGTACCCGTCTACAGTAATGAGTCGGTGCGATACAAACATATCCGTCACCTTAAAGTCATCCTTCGTAAACTCGATGATCTGTCCATTGCGGGAGATGATTACCTTATCCTTGGTGTACCCCATCTCATACGCGTTTTTCGCATTTCCATAGATCATGTGTGGATATCCGTAGACTGGCATATACACCTCAGGTCTAATGAGCGAGATCATCTTTTTGGTATCCTCTGCCTTGGCGTGTCCTCCCGCATGGATATCCGACTCCTTGTACTGATAAATACGAGGCCCCTGAGCGAGGATGATATCAAAGAGTCCTTGTACATTTCGCTCATTACCTGGGATTACCGAGCTTGAGAACACAACCGTATCTGTCGGCCTGAGAGCAGTATCCTTGGACTCTCCAGTTGAGATACGCATGAGGGCAGCATAGCGCTCTCCCTGTGCTCCGGTACAACAAATAGTCACTTTATTATCTGGAAGTCGGTTCGCGTCTTCCATGGAGATAATCGTCCCAGGCTTTGGCTTTGCGTAGCCGAGCTTGAAGGCGATATCCATATAATTATTCATCCCGCGTCCGAGGAGTACGATCTTGCGATCAAACTTTTCCGCTGTTGCGATGATGAGCATCACTCGATCAATAATCGAGCTAAAAGTCGCCGTGATAATACGGTGCTCTGACATTTTAAATATTTCCTCGATCGACCCGATAACATCCGACTCCGAGATCGATGATCCGGCGAGATGGGCGTTTGTTGAGTCTGAGAGAAGTGCGCGCACCCCACGATTTCCGATCGACTCAAGGAGCTTGTAGTCCGTACTCGGTCTGTATGGGAGGGGATTGTTGTCAAACTTCCAGTCTCCCGTATGTACAAATCTCCCAACGGGAGTCTCGATGAGCATTCCACATGAGTCAGGAATCGAGTGATCAACTGTAAACGGCTGGAGCTGAAAGTGCGTCCCGATAGAGATCGGAGTATTGCGCACAATTCGCTCAAGATTGGTGAGTGGCTCACCATTTTCTCCCTGCTTCATAGCGATGAGCTCGTACGCCATAGAAGTCGCGTACATGGGGATATTTCGCCCGAGTTGCTTCACGATAAATGGGATCGCACCGATGTGATCGATATGTCCGTGGGTGATCACAATACCGACGACTTTTTTGCCCTTGAGGTAATCGAGATCGGGAATACTTCCGTTGATCCCGTGTTGATACTGGTCAGCAAACTGGATCCCCATATCGATAATGAGCACTTCTCCGTTGTACTCAAAAGCCGTACAGTTGAGACCTACCTGCTCTACCCCACCAAATGGAATAATACGAAGTACATCCTGTGGGCAAGGAGTCGCTCGAAGCTCCTCATATCCGAGATATTTCTTGAGTGCATTTGCAGGAGTTACAAATGGGAAAGCTCGTTTGTTTTTAAATTTTGGGATAGAGACAAAGCTCGATCCAGCCTCGTATTTCTTGCCGACTACTTCTGCTCGGCGATCGTGGTTAAAGTATCCTGATTTACCGGCTGGTTTTGGGCCTTGTGGATACTTTTGGGCAGGACGAGGAGGTCTTGCAGCCTTGGCGGCAAAATGACCCTCTGGAGCTGGAGTTGGAGTAGAGGCTGAAGCTTCTGGTGCTGGAACTACTGGTGTTATATTGGTATCAGTCATAAAAGTTTTATAATTGGTGAATGAGAACAACGACGCATGGTGTGCGATCAAGGAGTTCTCGGAAATGTTTTTCTATATCTTGCTTGAGCAGGCGACCGAGGTCACGCATCTCGATGTCAGGAATATCCTTGAGCGCTACCTCATAGAATCCTCGTGCCCCACTCACGATCGAGTCGTGGATAGCCTTGCTGTTTTGTGGAAGCATGAGTCCACGACTCTCCAGATGCACTCCATGGAGGAGGGTCCGTGAGTCTCTATCCGTGATATACGAAACAATGAGGACTCCAGCATCTGCCATGAGCGCTCGAAGCTCCTCTACATGCGCAGGGAGTCTCTCAGTGCCACGAGTATACTGTGGCTTTGGGCCACGGGTATTGGGACGAGACTTTGCCGTAGGAGTATTGTTCTCACGACTAAAAGGTGGCGAATATCGACCATCAGGCCTCCCTTGGGAGTGTTTTTTGGACTTACGAGACCCAGCAAAAAGGGACTCTACAGAATCAGACATATAAGTGAGCTTTCACTCGATTTAGAAGAAGAGAGTATATCCTTTAGCGAATATACTGCAAATATTTTGCTACCGATATTGGGGGCTTGGTAGTATCCCACAGGTACTTCTCGAGAGGTACTGTCTCAAAACTCGTCCCAATGAACTCACCATCCACAAACACACGATTCTGAAAAAAAGCATACTTACGCGCGATAATCGAATCGAGTTGGGCACGAGCTGCAAAGGTCTCATTGTGAAACACATAGAGTCCAAACGACTCAGCGAAATCCTCGTATTTATTGGTCATCGCGTATCCACTCACAAAGTTGGTGATCGTCTGTTTTGGGAGCTTAACCCGGGTGTCTTGCCAGGAAATCTCGTAAAACTCCTCGCTCGCGTCCGATCGCAGAAGTCTCGGAATGAGGTACTCGATATCTACCGCATGCCCAAACTCATGGACAAACACCTTGACCCCCTCACTCTCAGGCAGACTCGATACAATACTCACAAGCCCCTCGGTCATGCGACCACGAGGCTCAGTCCGAGCATTTGTAATTTCGCACTGTAAGCTCGGAGCAAAGTTTTGGAGTCTCGGTGACTCGAGAACTTGCGAGAGATTTCTCGCAAGGGTATTTGCATTACCCGCCACTCAAGTAAAAAAGATACGACTTGAGACAGAGGCAGTAGCCTCTGGAAGTGGTGCACTCGTGAGAGGAGCTACTACGGGAGTTGGTGGGGTCTCAGTTTGTACGGGCTGAGTAGAGGGAGTCGGAGGTATAGGGGCTACAACGGGTGGGGCTACCGGCTCTTGCGTAATCAGAAGTGGAGTCACTGGAGCACGAGGGACAGCTAGAGCACGCGGGGGTGAAGCACCCTCTACATGTTCAATATCCTCATACACTCGAGAAGCAATAGTCACTGGAGAGATAAATCCCCCAGGACGCTCAGAGTTTGCGAGTTCGATCGAGGCAAAGAGGAGTCCAAAAAAAAGGATGAAATATCCAACAAAAATTAAACTGTGAAATCTACCCACCAGTCGCATAGAACAGGCGAACAATAGCATTAATAAGTCCAAACGAGATGAGCATGACCGCAAAGCCTATGATCCCAAATTTGAGCGCATTTTTAGCAGACTTAATACGCTCATCATCCCCTACCGCGATAATATAGAGTATGCCTGCATAAACAATCACCCCAACGGAGAGGATAGATCCTATGAGGATGAGCTGATTAGCGATATCAATCACTCGTTTGCGCACATCGGTCTCAAACACATAGCTCCCTGACTTTGTCTCGATCATACCTCTTGGCTTACACCCTCTGAGTGCGGCTGCAATAGCACCTGGAGATGAACTCTCAGATGGATCAAAGTTACAAGAGGCAGAAGAGGGGGCAGAGGAGTTTGAAGAGGATCATCATCACGCAGATGGAGAGCTACCTACATTCATTTGAGCGGAAGTGTTGTCAGTACAGCCCTGAGGATCAGTACATTCTGTTGTCGCCCATACTTCCCCACCAAAAAAACCAAAACTCAAAACAAGTACGAAGATAGAAAATTTTTTCATACTAAAAACTAAATCAAGTAACAACTCGTACGACTATATATGCCATCGGGGCCACTGCGAGACCGACAATGATGCAGATGAGTGCAATCCAGGCTTTTTTAAACTCTGCCTCGTCTCCCGATGCGGCGTAGAGCTTGAACCCAGCATAAATGAGCATCCCTATAGCAACTACTGCGTACGCGGCAAGGAGGTATACCTGTATAGTAGGGAGAATATTCTCACGAAATGTTACAGCAGTATTATTCCCCGTTGCACTATTTGTACCACCACCCACAAGGAGATTATCTCGTGCATTTGCTAGTACCAGAGCTGGTGTCAGAAGTCCACTGAGGATGAGGAAGAAATATCGCATACTATACGAGTTTAAGTGCATTAATAGCTTCTATGATCGCATAGGCAGCTCCAGCGAGTACTACTCCTACGAGCGCGTAGCTGACAATAGACTTCGCTTGTTTGACCTTGGACTCATCGCCGTAGGAGAGCATCATCAGTATCCCTCCATACGTCAGTGCGATGATCGCAAAAACTCCAGCAAACATGATCATCTGTCGGATGATACGCCCGATACTGGTAGCAACTGGAGCATTCTCAAATGGGAGTCCGATCTTGACTGGCTGAGGCAAACTGTTCGCAAAGCTCAGGTCTACAGAGAGAAGTATCCCAAATAGGACTGAAGCAAGGACGAGAGAGGTATATTTACGCATATTTAACTCGGTACACCGATAACCCAAATAACAAACTGTATGATCCCATACGAGAGCATCGCGATACACACAGCGATAATGTTGTAGGTGATGATGATTTT
>JAYWGH010000060.1:0-4388 GCA_043778375.1 bacterium | reverse complement strand
GCTTAACGGTGCGACGAATCAAAAATTTGTTGTACCAATCGCCCTACATTATCTATGTAGGGCGGTATGACCCCTTTTTGAACGGGGGAAATAATTGTCCAAAACATAAGAATGTTAAGAATTATGGATATTCCAAAGAGTGAATTGTAGAAGATAGTCACGGCCCGAGAGAGGACCATGCGTATCAGTGAAGAGAAAGGAAACATGCGTTGAGTCTCAAGATTAAATATAAGAGGAGAGAGAGACCTGTGGTCTTTCTCTCCCCCTATACAAGAGTGTATGCGGTATAACCCGTCAAGTTTAGTGGATATGGTACTCCCCTTTGAGTGGTCAGTGAACTGACCCCCTCACGGGTACCCCCCCATACCAAAACTGTGACAGCGGAAGTCTCGAGTGTGGGGACACAAAAAAACGACCTATTGTCGTTCTGAATCTAGAAATAGTTTTGCCTAATAACTATGTGTCGGTTAGGCACTTTATTTTGTTTTTGTATAGTGAGCTTTGCTCGTTGTAGTCGGATTATGGTGGCGAGGAGTGGAATTGAACCACCGACACAAGGCTTTTCAGGCCTCTGCTCTACCACTGAGCTACCCCGCCAGGTATGTGTTGTGCGCGTATAGTATAGAAAAGTGGGTGGGTGGCAAATTTTTTGCGTTAGCTGATCTGTTGGGTCTGTCGCGAACGCTCTTTCTGTATGAAAGCGCCCGACTGTATAGTACAGAAGAGCGCGATTTTTGCAGACCTCTTGGGCCCACCGCTCCTGCTGCTGTTAGGCTGCGGAAGTGGGGGCGTGAGGGTTATTGCTTAATTCTTTAACAGACCACGACTCAATTTTGCTAATACGACCATGCCAAACATGAAGAACAGTGCTACAGAACTGTGGACAGAGAATTTGTCCATACCGGCATACTTATCTGTACTCAGATGACCAAGGCCAACAAGCATGACGATGCAAAATGGTAAGAATACCATCATATAAGGTTTAATAGAGTTTTTGCACTCTATGAGCGCAAATGCTACTGAGCCGATGCTACCGACAATCACCAGTCCGTAAACAAGGTAATTTAAGCCGAAGTCATCGACAGACAACCGTAGGCCGCCGCCAACGTAAACCGCTTGAGCAATATAGGCGAAAAGGAACAGCATACATCCCAGAATACATAAAACAAACTTGGATGCGCCCAACAAATGACTGAAGGTCATTTTACCATTATTCGAACCGAGAACTTGAGCCATAGGCCCTCCTGAAAAAAGTTAAAAACAAACCCAAACTTACGCAAGTAAGTCTGCCAATTTACTTTACTCCTCCCAGCCCCACTTGGCAAATATTTGAGCTTATTTCTCCATAAGCTTCTTCCATCGGCGCTCTCACCACGCGGTTATGAGCTCAGGATCACTCACGGAGAGTTTTGTATTGCGCACTTCGCCTGAGAGCCTGATATGCACTGGAGTGGCTCCGGCGATACTCCCCATATAACTCTTGAGATCGAGGAGATCCTGGAGGGATGCTCCTTTTGGGATATCCAGGAGATATGGAGTCTGCGAGGTTTCTGCGTTTGCCTCACGGATAAGTGCACTACGTACTCGATGTTTAGGGTCAAAGAGTTGCATCTCCTGCGCGAGCTCTCGCATCTTGGTGATGGAGTGAGTTTTGAGCGTCTCGACGATCACTGAGATCTCGCCTGAGAGAGGATTTCCCTTAAAATATCCCTCCACGATCGCGACCTGATCAGGGATGAGGAGTCCACCGAGGAGTTCATAATCCTTTGGAAATACAACCATACTAAAGGTAATCCCTACTCCCTCACATACCGCTATCCCCATGAGTTTTCCAGTCTTGGTTTGGACTTTTCGTACCGAGGTGATGAGCCCAACATAGCGGACTTTGATCTGCTTTTCTCGCTCTTTTTTGGGGGCGTCGACTGGAATATCAGGCGTTTCGACAGGCATAGTCGGAGTAACTAAAGCTGGAGTCTCAGATACTCCACTCTCCTCGCCCCCGTGATCCTCGTATGCGATCGCTCGGTGCGCCTCGCTCGACTCAAACTCGGTCAAAAACTTTTGTGCGATCTCGATCCCCTGGCTGCGCCTCGTGATAAAAGGAGCAAGTCCGTCGAGTCCATGTCCCGAGACTGAATATCCAATACTTGATTTCTCTCCTGCGAGGCGAGACTCAAAATTCATTGGCGTGGTTACCGCGAGTCTGAACTCATGATCCGCAAAATTCTCACTCCCTCCGAGATCAAAGAGTCCTGTCTGCGCAGAGAGAGTTTTTTGCTCAAATTCTTTGTTATAGGCGGTCATCGTGATCACTGACTCAAGGAGACTCGCCCGCTCTCCAAAACGATCGAGTGCTCCCGAGAGAATGAGAGCCTCGAGGGATTTCTTGTTGATCACTTCGCCACTCGTGCGCGTGAGAAAATCGAGTACCGTCTCGTAAGGCAGATCTACCCGCCCTTTTTGGATCGACTCTATCGGCCCATTCCCGAGACCTTTGATCGCCTTGAGCCCAAACCTGATATGATGTCGATCAATGTAGGTAAAGTGTTTTTTTGATTCATTGATGTCAGGAGGGAGTATCTCGATACCCTTTGCGGCACATTCGCCGATCTCCATCGTGATGCGCTCGGTGTCGTCTTCATCAGATACCATGAGCGCGGTCATAAACTCCGTGGGGTAGTACGCCTTGAGATAGGCCGTTTGGTAGGAGATCATCGAGTAGCAGGCAGCGTGAGACTTGTTGAACCCATACCCTGCAAATGGCTCGATAATATCCTCAAAAATATACTTCGCGAGCTCGGTAGAGTGCCCCTCACCGTTGGCGGCAGTGATAAACTTTTCTTTTTGCTCCATGAGGAGGTCCATTTTTTTCTTTCCGATCGCCCGCCGCAGTATATCCGCCTCACCGAGGGAAAATCCTGCAAATGCCTGTACGAGCTGCATGATTTGCTCTTGATAGACCGCGATCCCCTGGGTGGGGCGCAGGATAGCCTCGAGAGAGGGATGTGGATACGAGACCTTTTCGCGACCATGTTTACGCTCGATATAGGTCGGTATATAGGCCAGTGGACCTGGCCGATAGAGCGATACCATCACGATAATATCCTCAAACACATTGGGTGCGAGATCTCGGAGATATTTACGCATCCCTGACGACTCAAACTGGAATACTCCGGTGGTATCACCTTCAGCAAATACCTTAAATACTTTTTTGTCATCAAACCTGAGTTTGAGGAGGTCAATCTCGACCCCATGAGTCTCTCGGATGATCCGCAGACATCGCTTCATGATCGTGAGATTGCGCAGACCGAGGAAGTCCATCTTGAGAAGTCCGAGATCCTCGAGTGGATACTGTGAGAGCTGCGTGACCGTGGTAGCAGTATCCTTTGGGGGATGCTGGAGCGCACAGTAGTTGGTCATAGCCTCGGGCGCGATGATAACAGCACAGGCATGCACTCCGAGCTGTCGTACTGTCCCCTCAAGCCTGAGGGCGTGATCAATAATCTTGCGGTAGCGCTCGTCCCCCTGATATGCCACCTTAAACTCTACGGACTCCTCCAGAGCATCAGCGAGCTTGGTCCCTGGTCGGGCAGGGATGAGAGCGGCGAGTGCGTTCATCTCCGAAAATGGGATCCCGAGCGCTTTTCCAGCGTCTTTGACCGCGGCGCGCGCGGCCATCGTCCCAAAGGTACAAATCTGCGCTACTCGCTCAGCTCCGTATTTACCTCGTACATACTCGAGCACTCGGTCACGATCCTCATCCGCAAAGTCCACATCGATATCAGGCATGGAGACGCGGGCAGGATTGAGAAATCGCTCAAATAGGAGTCAGTAGGGGAGTGGATCAATATCCGTAATCCCCGAGAGATACGCGAGTATCGCTCCTGCTGCCGATCCTCGTCCAGGCCCCACGGGGATACCCTGATCCTTTGCCCAGTTGATAAAATCCGCTACGATACAAAAATATCCATTAAATCCCATGAGATCCACAACCGTGAGCTCATACTCGAGGCGATCAATACGAGTTCGCTGCTCGGGAGGGAGCGTGTCGAGGAGAGATTTCTTGGCAGGTGTTTGATATGTGAGTCCTCGTTCAATGAGCTCGGGAGCACTCATAGCTGAGAGCTTTTTATCAGGCGATGGGACGGCGACTTTATGGATGTACTCAGTCAAATGCTCAGGAGTAGCGCCAAACTCATAGCGAGTATTCAGCCCTGTGTAACAGAGACGCCTGAGATTCCACTCTTCTGCGGAGAGTTTTGTGAGATCTGCTGTGAGACTCGCTAGGTACGCCTCGTACTCGATCGTGAGAGCCTCGTCGAGCTCAAACTCTGGGATGAGAGTCTTGCCGTAGGGGATCACGAGATCGATCATATCAGCAATACGCT
>JAYWGH010000059.1:0-4442 GCA_043778375.1 bacterium | reverse complement strand
CCATCCCGAACACAGAAGTCAAGCTTCGTCGTGCCTATGGTACTGCCGTCTTAACGGTGGAAGAGTCGGTAAACGCCAAGATAGAGGAGGTGAGAAATATAAAAGATCCCCAGTTCATGAGGATCTTTTTTGCGCTTTAAGATTCTATTTATCTTTCCGCGCCTTTATGTAGCAGGCAATTATATTGCCAGATACTTTAGTCTGCGATTTCTTAGCTGTTGCTGGATCTGCGCCGAGTATGTCGAATTTTTATTGGAACTGCGCTCTTACTTTTACCGCTTGATCCTCTGATAAAAAGGCTAAGTGTCACGCCTGACTTTTAATAAGCTCTCCACGAGTTTTGCAATTCATAATATGCTCATAGGTGTCTCTTAATGGCTCACTTTGTGCTTTTAAGTGCCATGAGTTTAGGTACCTCGTCCTCACACTATTCTCTTGTCCTTTACTATCAAACATTGGAGTATGTATGTGGAGAAATTCTAAGTCTGATAAATCTAGGCTCATCCTCATAAGATGATCGCAACCATCCGTCGTATTGATGATATATCTAATAATGCCAAATGTGTATATTGCTCAGTAATCATAGCTGTGTTCAACATTCTTGTAGAACTCTATTAATCATTTACAGTCTGTAAATACAACCTTTTACATACTCCCAAAGAGCTATACGATATTTTTTATCGGGTAGCTCCCAATCCTTCCCTCCAGGGAGCTCTTTGTCTCTCGTATGCCGAATATCCTCAGCATACGAAAAGTGTATATGTTTAGGGCGAGACTGTGTATTCATGAGGTGACATAAAAATAACAAAAACACAGTAACTAGTTAGTCATAATTATCAATTTAACTCACTACCAGATAAATTCAATCTATTTCTTTTGTACTACTCCTGATCTACTATCTACAGTTATAGTCGCTTTTCGAGTATTAAATCCAGTAGTAAACTCTGTTTGTAGGAGATTGCACGGTGGTGCAACACAGCCAGTAGTTGGTGCGCCTGTATATTGTATGATCATATCTTTACTTGGATAGTAACTGATTATGATACTGTCAGTTGGTGTTGTAATTCAGAGATTTCCTCACGATAAACTCCCTGAAAATCCTTCAATCGAGTATCCACTTTCTCCAAAAAATGGACGAGTGAAAATGCTTCCCGTTCAGATGACTATACTACCTGATAGGTACTCACTCTTAATAATATCTTGAGAAAGCGTAATACGGGTTTCCGAAGGGAATATGAGATTTGCAGTGTTGTTACTTGCGAGAATACCCTTTCATGAGATCATACGAATACGCTCATCACGGATGAGTGCTATGACACTCTGAGTCAGACGCTCCTCCTTTTGTACTCATCCGACAGTCCCAAAATCTATATTTATAAGGGCAAGACTTAAGACAGCTATGAGTGTGATTGTCACCACTAACTCGACAAGCGTAAAGCCAGCTGTTGTTTTGAAGTTTTTATGTACAATATGAGTGTTCAAAGTTAACAAAATTTGCAAATAAAATCTGCATCTATTATACTCAAATTCATGGCGCGTTCAATTTCCGCGTATTAACCCTATTTTTATGCTTAACACAAAATACCTTTCTGTACTTTCAATCGGAATTCTCCTTCTCGCAAATCATACGAATGCCGCTACCGGAGCTACTATGACTGCTACTGGTACGTCTGCTCCTACTTCTGCAAATTCTGCATCAGTAGCCCTCAATGTCCCAGGTGCACCTACTCTCACTTCAAAAACTGCTACTACTGCAACTCTTGAATGGGCAAAAGTAGCAACAGCAAAAAACTATATTGTAAAGTACTCGACTATGTCTGTTGCACAGGCTTTTAAAACAGGAAATACCAGTGCCTCTTATGATAATGAGTCTGATCAAGTAAGTGCTACTGGAACAACTATCAAAAATCTTAAAGCTGATACTACTTACTACTTTGCGGTAGTGGCTCTTGATGCTACAAATAATGAATCAATGACAAATTCTGAAGAGCTTTCTGTCACTCTGAGCTCTCTCGCTCCTGCTGCTGCAGGTACAGGTGTAGTTACCCCTGGAGCAAACAATGTGGCTCTAGCGTCAGATTTTAAGCTTCTAGCAGTTTCTATAATAGATATAATGACTCTTGCGGTTGATTTTAGTGCTCCTCTTTCAAAGGATCCAGTAACGCTCAAGATCGAGAAGTCAATGGATAAATCATCCCTCTTTATAAAGAGTGTGGTAACAGGAAAAACCCCAAACCAAGTAATTGTAAACCTAGCAGCTCCGGTAGAAACGTCCTCTAGTTATGCACTTGTTGTTGTATCCGCAAAGGATGCATCTGGGAAGCCTATTACTCAGGGACTCAATGCAGTAAAAGAATTTGCAACTTCCGCTGTGATTTCAAAAGCTGCAGTTGCGGCGAGTATCCCAGGTACTCTCTCTGGTGCTACTCTCTCTGGTGTAGTCCCCTCCGGTGTAAGTCTCTCAGGTGGCCTAAATTCTGCACCTCCTGCTGCTCTTCCTGCTACAGGAACACAAGAAACTCTCCTACTCGTGCTCGCGGCTTTTCTTTCACTGGGGATAGTGTACTTCTTCCGAAATAAGAAGGCGTAATTTTCTCAACTAACTCTCCTTAGGGGGAGTTTTTTTGTGCTCGTTTTGATTCTTAGAGGCTTCTCTCTATGATCTGCGTATGGATTTCATATTTTTCCCAATATACATATTTGTAGAGCTCCTCCTTTGGCTCATATATATTGAGGTGTTTCTTTCACTTCTTTCGCTCCTAGGTATCTTTGTGGCTATACCTTTTGTAAGTAGTATCGTACAACCAATGTTCGAGGCAGTCTCTCGAGTACTTCCAACAAGATTCATGGGACTTGATTTTTCGCCTGTTGTGCTTGTCATTGCAATAGGAATAGTGAAATCTGTACTTCTTGGACTCTCCCCAGTTATAGCGCTTTATCTCCCAAATCTCTCTTTTTTTTAGAATGCAGGTAAAGACAGTCGACTATACAATATTTTTTTTGGTACTCGGACTGATAGTATTTGGAATGATCATGATTAGCTCAGTGAGTGTCTATCCGTCTTTTCAAGTAACTTCTAAGATGGTTGCGAGCGGCAAGCTCGATGAGGTGAATAATCATTTTTACCTCTTACGAAATATTACCCACGTAGTTATAGGTCTTTTTCTCTTTGCGTTTGTAGCGAAGACTCCATATACCTGGTTTGAGCGGTACTCAAAGCATATATTTTTTGGTTGCCTCATATTTTTGGTTGCAGCATTGGTAGTTGGGGTGACCTACAATGGTGCATCTGGCTGGATCAATATCCCATACCTCCCATTTTCACTCCAGCCAGTAGAGTTTATGAAACTCGGATTGATCCTGTACTTTGCGAGCTTTCTTAAAAAGAAGAAGAATCAAATGGGTGGTCTTTTCGAAGGATTTATACCGTACGTCGGACTTCTCTGAGTAATCGTTGTACTCCTTGCTCTGCAGCCTGACTTTGGATCTATACTCCTCATTACTCCAATAGCGATAGGTATGCTGTTTGTGGGGGGTGGTAGTATACGACATCTCATGATTGTTGTGCTCATAGGAGCACTTGGGGCTTCAAGTATTTATCTGGTTTGAAAATCTGGTAAAGAAACAGGAAAGCTCTCTTATATTACCAAGCGAGTAGACAACTTTCTCTCCGATAATAAGAGTGCTATTCAAAATCAGTCAATTAATTTCCAGACGAAGCAGGGACTTATAGCGATCGGGAGTGGGGGGATGTTTGGGCTCGGGTTTGGTAAATCTGTTCAAAAGTTTGGGTACTTGCCAGAGGTACAAGGGGACTTTATATTCTCGGTGATCTCAGAGGAGCTTGGTTTTTTTGGAGCGACTCTCCTCATAATCACTTTTGGAGTGATCGGGCATCGAGCGTTCATGATAGCTGCTCGAGTGGAAGACCCTTTTGCTCGGTATGTTGCACTCGGGGTAGGGCTTTGGATCATGACGCAGGCAGGGGTAAACATCGGGGTAAATCTCAATATCCTCCCACTCACCGGAGTCACCCTTCCATTTGTGAGTTACGGTGGATCGTCTCTCCTCTCACTGCTCATAGGGGTAGGGATACTCCTCAATATCTCAAAATCAGTAAAATCCCGAGACCTATACTCGGGAGAGTATGCAGACTCGGGATTTGGGAGAAGAGGAGTTTAGATACGAGTTACGAATTGAGTTGAGTTTTTGAATTCACTCATTCTTGAAGTATTTTGCAGGGTTGTACCATCGTTTGTGCTACGACCAAATAATGAGGTATGTGTAGCGGCATGATTATTGCCAAATACTCTTGCTACCCATTCTTTTGCCTCTGCTACGATTGAGTTACTTTGAGTTTTAGGTTTAGTACGGGGTACGAAGACTTTTTCAATAGATCTCCCAGCAATGACGCTGTTAATATGTGTAGGTATATTTTTAAT
>JAYWGH010000058.1:0-15534 GCA_043778375.1 bacterium | reverse complement strand
TCCCGACTCATACTGAGAAGAAGGGTATCGAGCCTCCGCACCGCAAGATTTACGGATCTTTGCGCTATTTTTTTAGCTCTTGAGGTTTGTGCAGTAGAGAGGGTCTCATACGCGCTCTTTATCCGACTCTCCGCCTGGGAAAGCCGGGTTTTTTGGGCGTCTGAGAATACTCCGTTTAGGAGATTTTTTTGGAGAGCTTGATACTTTGACTCGTAAGTATCCTGTGTACGAGCGTACGCAGACTGGATCACTGGGGGAGTTGAGTTCAGGGGATCGAAGGCGTTTGCTTCTTGTAATCAATATGCAACAAAAGCTAATGAGAGTACGAGTACCCGAAAAAAAATTGATGCCATAAGAAAAGATAAGTTTAAAGTATAAGGCATATATGTGCGAGAGCAATTTTGTATGGTTAAAATTGCGCGTTATTCACACAAAAAAATCTCTCGGTTGAGGGAGAGATTTGAGAGTATTACTTAGCAGGATACCACTCTTTTTGCCACTTTCGCATCTGCTCGATCTCAGTCGTCTGACTGCGGATAATATCCTCCCCCATCTTGCGTAGTTCTGGTCGCTTTGATCCAGTGAGCACCCGAGCCATATCAACGGCTCATTGATGATGTGGGATCATCCCCTCAAGAAATGCCTGGTCGAGTGCGTCTCCTGTCTTCCCCTCAAGCATCTTTCCCATATCCGCCATACTCATCGCCATAGGATCAGAGGACATATTCATATGATCCCCCATGCTCATATTTGAGTGAGAGCCGGCAGCAAGTATCTCGGCACAGCCGCTCATACCTGGCATAGACTGACAATGCTCGAACATCGGATCTTGCGGCTTCTTTGCTACCGAGCTCGCAACAGGAGCGGGACTCATAGTCATAGATTTTTGCATAGTTTGCATATCGGCTCGCATGGCGTAGACTCACCAGATCATTACAACGGTACAGATCGCAGAGGAGATCACACAGGCAATAGTAAAGTAAGGACTACAGATAGTAAAGATTGATTTGTTCATATAAAGATAGATTAATGAGCATGAGATCCAGGAACTTCTATATTGAGGTGATGAGTGTCATAGTATGCAAATAACCCAGCGCTCAGAGCAAGTACGAGTAAGAGTGAGATACCAGTATAAATCCACTCCCGTCGTGCAAATTTAGCGCGATCTATGTACGCGAGGACTCCTATGGATAGAGCGTAGCCAAGCGGGAGGATCCACGCACTCCGCTCTGGTGAGTCAGGAAAATGTTGTAAACCTCAGGTCACAGCGCCTATAGCTACTGCGAGGAGAGCAGACAGAAGAATACTACGCCAGAGATCTTTTGAGTGTTCAGATATCTCAAGAAAGTGTCCGATTGAAAAAAATATTACTCCGAGTCCAGCAGTAGCGAGTGACCTACCAGTCGAGAAAAATCCATGGGAGATAGCCCCGGTGATGAAGCTCACTCAGAGATATTTGAGGAGAGTGGCCGAGTGTTTACGAGAAAATTGCATAAAATGTATTATTTACGAGTAGCGACATCCCAGGTACGAACGAGTTCTTCTATGAATTCGGCTTTTTCTGGATGATTATTTGTAAGTTTGGTTGATCCACATTTTGCCAGATGATTCTTGAGGAGCTCACGATTGAGACTCTGGAGAAGTCCCATAGTAGCATTTACCTGATGAGCAATATCCGCACAGTACGCATCACACTCGATGAGCTCTTCTACTTTACGGAGTGTTCAAAGTGCTTTTTTGAGATTTGTCTGGAGTTTTTCTTTATAAGAACTCATAGTGCATTTATTATACCTGACCATATGGTATGGTTACCATATACAAAAAAATCTAAAAATCAAAACAAGAAATTGACGCGAAAGCTCCTCAACATAATGTATAAACATGCAATTACTTACTACAGCTCTCAGTTCTCCAGATACTCTCCTTGATCATATCATAGCCTCTACCCTGGCAGATGGTATTGATCTTCGTGACTATATAATCGATCATATTTGCTACAGAGTACCGACTCTACTGGACTACGAGAGGGTATCCAAAATACTCGATACTCTCGCCACTTGTCTCGGAGAAATAATGATTGCTGGGCGACCGATACGCACTTACCTTTTAAATACGCCATACATATATAATGAGTGGACGATAGAGTGTGTTGAGCTCCCAGCACCAAAGTCAGGAAGTGACTACAAAGAAGGTTGGGAACATGCAGAAATTGCTACCGGCATGCACCCAAAAGAGTTTATTCGCCTCCATCCTGATCTCGCGTTTGAGACGGGAGCAATCTCCAAAAGCCTCAATCCTGAGGTAGCACTCAGATATGGAGAGTATTGTACAAAATTTCATGAGTTCTCACTCCGCTATGTCGTAGAAGTACTCGAAAAAGACCTCCCGAACCGCTAAAAGATACTTTCTCCTTGCATTCTCCAGTTTTTGGATAATTTAAACGCAATGGAAAGTAATTGTACATTATGTCAGTAGATCACGGACACGACTCTCACGATGATCATCATGAGGCGCCAGCAGCAAGCTCTGGAGGAGGTGGAGGATGAAGTATGGGCTCTGTATGACTTTGAGCTACCGTCACAGCACTTGTAGTCGGGTTACTTTGCATTTTCTAGATTCTACTCCTTATTTCTGATGATTATCTATTGCATGGATTCGAAGTGCTCCATCTAAATACGTCGCATGCGCTCTATACTGACGATTTATGCGAAAGTACCAAATACCTTTCTTTTTAGGCTCTCGGAGCTTCAATGCGCTATTTTGGTAGTTTCTCTCCAATATATAGTCTTTTGCTTTCTTATATGCAGCGAGAAGTTTTCGATCAGATAGATACTGGACAAGACTCTCATCTATAAGAACTTTTTCAATTTTAAGACTCATAGACTAAAAATCTACAAACTGAGAGTTTTTGCGCGCTATTGCGTCAGTGAATTCTTGTTTTTGGGGTATATCTAGATCTTCAAATGGGATAAAATCAATGTCCATACTCATCTCATAATGCGCAGACTCTATTTTTTTGAGCTCCTCATACCGCTGTATAGTAAGAAGTGCACTCGTGGGTCTACTCCCCACAAATACAAATTGCTCAGTCGGAACCCCTGCACCAATATACTCAGTAGTCTTGCGCCTGAGGTCGGTTATAGAAATACATTGATCAGATCTCATAAAAATATTGTATACAAATAATATGCTTTTATTGTAGCATAATTTGTAGCTATATCAAAAGATATCCCACGGAGATTCTCTAGCCTCGACCCAAAACCTCCAGATTCCTGAGAGAACCACAAAAAAAGACCCTTTCGGGTCTTTTTACTCTCTGCGTGACTACTCAGCTGCTGCCTCAGTTCCCTCAGCTTTTGGCTTTCGTGGAGCTCGTTTTGGCTTTGACTCAGTAGCGGCGATCGCCTCTGCACTTGGTCCAGTATAGTTTGGATCAAGAGCCTTCATAGAGAGACCAATACGCTTTGCTTGAGCATCAAAAGTGATGATCTTTGCCTTGCATACATCTCCAGCATTGAGCTCAGTTGCCTCACCCGTTACCTCTGAGAGGTGGATGAGACCAGAGATCCCACCATCGAGAGCGAGAAACACTCCAAACTGTGATACTCGGAGTATAGGTACCTCAACGATATCATCAACCTTGTATTTTGCGGCAAGCTCAGCCCATGGATTTGGCCGAAGTCTCTTCATAGAGAGGCTGATTTTGTCGCCTTCTACTCCGATAACTTGCACTTTTACCTCATCACCAATCTTTGCAAACTTTGATGGATTTGCTACATGTCCCCAGTCGATTTCTGATACGTGGACGAGTCCCTCAATACCATTAAATGTGATGAAGAGTCCGTAAGTAAGAATTCCTGAAACCACTCCCTCTACCATATCTCCTGGCTTGAGAGTGGACATCACTGCAGAGCGCTGCTCGTCGAGAGCTGCCTTCTCAGAGAATATGATTTTCTTTCCGTCGTTGTCGACATTGATAACTCGTACCTTGAATGGTTTTCCAACGAGCTTCTGGAGATGCTCGAGAATTCGCTCAGGATTTGCTCCTTCCACACGAGGATAGTTGACCGGAGTCAACTGCGAAACTGGGATGAATCCCTTGATACCATCGAGATCAATGAGAAGTCCTCCCTTGTTTGCCTCATTTGGGATCACCGTAATAATCTCCTTTGTATCAAAATTTGAGTGGAGTTTTTCGATGAGCTTGATCTGAGAAGCCTTACGAAGTGAGAGGTGGACGATACCAGAGTGTCGGTCTTCACCGATAACAATAGAATCTACCTTATCACCAGGACCGAGATTTCCTGCATCTTCAGTAGAAGAAGTCATGTGCGTTCCCGCAATAACTCCAGTGAATTGACCCTCGCCGATATCGACGATGATCATTTTCTGATTTGCTGAAATGACCGTTCCTGAAACAATTGTTCCAGAAACAGGAGTATTTATCGGCTCTGATTTGCCGAGTAGATCGACAAAGTCTGTTGCTGCCATATGTAAAAATTAAGAAATAAAGATTATGAAGTAAGTGGCGATAGTGCCGTTTAAATCATGGGGGTATTTGCCATTACGAGCTCCGAAGAGATTTTAAAATGGGGCGATCGACGAGGCTTGAACTCGCAACATCCAGATTCACAGTCTGGCGCTCTAACCAATTGAACTACGACCGCCGTGGTGTGTCTCAAAAATAGCCCGCAAAGTATATGGAAAGAGTCGGATTTCGCAACGCAAAAAGTCGAGCTCAGGTAAAACTCTCTGCAAGAGTAGATTTTTACCGCTTGCGACCCTCAAAATTCCCCCTATGATGGGCGCATGCTCCTGACAAAGTCACTCCTCCATACAACGGATACACATATCAAAAAGCTCACCACAGCAGGGATACTCACGACCCTCGATCTCTGGGGACATTTTCCGAGAGCACTCGAAAACAGATCACAGATTCTTGAGAGTTTTGCGTATGTAAACCTCCAGGAAAAAAATACTCTGCGTGCCACGATCGAAGCAATCACCTCTGAGCGGACTCGTAACGGGAAAACCCTTACAAAAGTCATCCTCCTCGATCGCAATGACTCAAGAGCTGAGGCTGTATGGTTTACGAAACCATACTTTCTCGCAAAGTTTGCAGTGGGCGATCCAGTAATCATATTTGGACGAGCAAAGTATGACTACGGTAAGCTCTCTTTCCCGTCTCCAGAGCTCTCGAGTGCACACGCAGATCAGAGTGCCTTTGTACCAGTTTACTCAGATGTGCTCTATATCCCTGGGACTTGGTTTGTAGACAAGATTGAGCTCATCCGCCACACACTCGCGGAGATCACCGAGGTACTCCCTCGCGAGATCAGAGATGCCAAAAACTTTCGCCCAAGAGTACTCAATATCGAGGCGCTCCACTTCCCAAAAAGCGAGGCAGACTGGGCACGAGCCCGGGAGGAACTTGCCTACGAAGAGCTCTTCATGATCCAGTATCAGGGGCTCGAGCGCAAGCGGTCGGAGGCGTCAAAAAGTGCCGGAAAATCTCCCGTGATCCCCCTCAATGCCGAGCTCATGAAGTCTCTTGTCGATGGACTTCCATACGAGCTCACGGGCAAGCAAAAAATCGTCCTTTTCCAGATATTACGAGATATGTGAGGCGCTCATGCTATGGCGAGACTCCTCCAAGGAGATGTCGGTACAGGCAAAACGATCGTAGCTTTTTTAGCAGCTATTCATGCGATCCAGACTCAGCAAGTACAAGTCGCTATAATGGCACCGACTGAGATACTCGCGAGACAACACTTTGAAGGATTTATCCGCCAGTTTGGAGAGCTCGGTATCCGAGTAGATCTCCTCGTCGGGTCGCTCACTGCAGGTCAAAAGAAAGCAGCAAAAGAGCGACTCCGAGTACATGAGACTGATCTCATCATCGGGACACACGCGCTCATCGAGGATACTGTGCAGTTTGCAAACCTCGGGTTTGTGGTCGTGGACGAGCAACATCGTTTTGGGGTCAACCAGCGCAAGGCACTCGAGGCGTATTTTAGCCTTGCTGGGGGGATTTTCCCACATACCCTCAATATGACGGCAACTCCGATCCCACGGACACTGGCGCTCACGCTCTACGGAGATCAGGATTTATCGATACTCAATGAGTATCCAGTCGGGAGACTCCCCATCCACACAGCCGTCGTCAAAGAGCACCAACGAGAGCAGATATACCGAGTGATCGAGGAGGAAATCCTGCGTGGGAGGCAAGTATTTTGGATATCTCCCCTCGTCGAGGAGTCTGAGTCACTCGATATAGCGAGTGCCGTCAATACCGCCGAGACCCTGCGAGCGATATTTCCACATCGTCGTATCGGACTCGTCCATGGACGACTCTCAGGCCGCGAAAAAGACCTCGTTATGCAGTCATTTTTTGCTGGTGAGATCGATATTCTCTCGTCTACCTCGGTCGTTGAGGTCGGAGTGAATAATCCAAATGCCACTGTCATGTGTATCGAGGCTTCGGAGAGATTTGGACTCTCGCAGCTCCACCAATTTAGAGGACGAGTTGGACGAGGAGAGCATCAGTCATACTGTTATTTATTTACCACCAAGTCATATGTGGGTGAGCGGCTGAAGGCACTCGAGGATAGCAACGATGGCTTTGTGCTTGCCGAGGTAGATCTCGAGCTTCGAGGGCCAGGAGAGGTATATGGAGTCAGGCAGAGTGGAGTACCAGAGTTCAAGATCGCAGACCTCCGAGACCTGGAGCTCGTCGCCGAAATACGAGAAGATATTGAAAAGCTTATAAAGTAGGATATTCTACCACAGATATTTTTAAACTATTGTCAGGACTTTACACTCGCAAAGCTCTGCCCTTCGTCTATAATACTCTCACTTTATTTGTAACCTTACCCCATGTTTCTTACAAAAAACACTCGTGGATTTACGCTCATTGAGCTCCTCGTCGTTATCACTATTATCGGTATCCTTGCCACTGGAGGAGTTGTTACTTACACGAGCCAGATTCAGAAGGCTCGAGATACGACACGGATTACAGATGTAAAAGCTGTACAATCAGGTGTAGAACAATTTTACCAAGATAAGTCAGAGTACCCTCCTGCGACTTACACTGCAACTGACAATACTACATTTCACGGAGTTGTTACTTACGTACCAAAGCTTCCAAGAGATCCAAAAACAGGACAATCATGTAACAAATGAGCCCTCACAGATGCCACAGGCTGTGATTATCTCTACAATGTTTCTACAGATGCAAATGGTATAGCTCGTGGAGAGTATAAGATATCTACTGCTTTTGAAAATTCAGGAAATATAGATAGTAAAGCTAAAACTGATGGAGGAAATACTCTCGAGACAAATCGATTAGAGCTCGGTCTCAACCTTACAAATGCAAAATCTACAGAATGTACACGTACAGCTCCAGTAACCCCTGCTACTTCTACTGTTCTTGCTACTACTGCTCTCTGTCCAGCTGGTTGAGCGAGTACTGGTAACGCCCTTCTCATCGCAGGAAATTAATAACTAGATCACATACTATCCCCTCACGGGGATTTTTATTTGCCAAAAGCTCTGCACTCACTAGCCTAGAGACATGATCTCATACCTCCACGGACCAGTCGTTTCGATCGAAGATACTCGTATCACTATAACACCTGATGGTATGGGACTCGGATACGAGGTGCTCGCATCACTCTCGTCGCTCACCCATGCTCGTATCGGAGAGTCGCTCACCCTCTACCTCCACCATCATATCACTGATGTGAGTCAGACACTTTTTGGGTTTCCAACACTCGAGGAGCGGGTGATATTTCGTAAGCTCCTCAAGGTCGATGGAGTCGGAGGGAAGACTGCTCTCTCGCTTCTCGGACTTGGCCTGCGTCAACTCCTCCTCGCGATCGAGTCCGGAGATGAGAAAATCCTCTCCAGTGCCAATGGAGTCGGTAAGAAAACTGCCCTCAAGATCATCGTCGAGCTCGGACGAGAGCTCTCTGCCGATCAGCTTACAGGGACTCCCGCTCAGATTGCACTCGCGCCAGCACATCATACGGAGATCGGCGATACCCTCATCTCTATGGGGTATGATAAAAAAGCAGTTGAAAAAGTCCTCGCAAAGCTCCCAACAGAGTTCACAACTGTAGAGGAGAAAGTTATTTTTGCCATCAAAGAACTCGCCTGAGCCTAGTATGCGCAATATTCTCCTCTATACGGCAACAGGTGCACAAAATCTCGGGGATGAGCATATTCTCGCCGAGGAAGTACGATATCTCGGGAGTAAGTACCCTGAGGCAAAGATCTGTATAGCGACCTACGACGCCACAGAAACGGCTCGGGCTATCACATCACTCCTAAAGGGAGTAACTCCTGAGATAAAGTATGTACCATATTTCCCATACGCCATACAACGGCACCCTCTCCAAAATATCAGAAACCTCTTTCAAAATATCCGCGCTACTTGGCAGGCAGATCTCGTGGTCATAGGAGGTGGAGGGCTTTTCTATGACTCAGAGCAGGGGCAAAATTTTTGCTCTCAAAAGTGGGGATGGGGTATACGACTCTTTATCATCCAGCTCTTCCGAAAACCACTCTTCTACTGGTCGATCGGGGTAGATCTCACTCTCCCAAATCTCCGCTCAGTGAGCTGGTGGTTTACCTACTCGAGAGCGGTCGTGACAGTGCGCGAGGCGTACTCCCAGTCACTCCTAAGCACCATTGGAGTCGAAGCAGGATATATTGCAGATCCTGTATTTCTCTACACTCCTCCTGCAGTAGCTACGGGTACGAATAGTGATCGAAGACGAGTCGGAATAGCTCTCCGACCCTGATACCTCGATGAGCCAACGATCATATCGCTCGTACGAGGGCTCGAGTCTCGGAGATTTGAGGTAGTGTTTTTGACGCACTCGACGCATCCTGATAACTCGAGTACGAGCGACCTGAGCTACGCCCCACTTGCCCAGTCTCTCGGTGTCGTAGTCACGCAGGATATCCTCGAGACAGAGGCTCTCTATCCGTCACTCACTGCGATCGTGAGTATGCGGCTTCACGCGGCGATCCTGGCAGTCGACTATGAAATCCCGTTTTATGCTATTTCCTACGGGCGCAAGACGAGAGCAGTCCTCGAGGAGCTCGAGCTATCGTTTATACAGGATGCCGAGAGCTTTCATCACGGGAGATTTTTTGCAGACTTTGAGAGACTCCTAGAGTCCCGCACTGACGCAGTTCTTGCGATCCGCGCAAAATCCGCTACAATGCGTCATAATATAACTCAGACTCTCACGAGAGTATTTTCACACTTTTAATATGGACTTTGGAGCACTCGCAGGCAAACTCGCAAAACTCGGAGATCAGGCTATTACCGCGAGTAGTGGAGCATTTGAAAAAGCTGGCAAAATCACCGGAGATCTCCTCGAAAAAACTGCGGAGTTTACCTATGACAAGATCAAAACAACTCCCCTTTGTATCCAGAGTACAGCCGAGCTCGATACGGCTCTCGAGGTCAAAAATAGTGTGATATTTGTGGTCGGTGCCAAGGAAGATGCTCTCTCAAAATCTATGATCGGGCGACTTCCTCTCCTCGCTGGCAAGGCTTGGCAGTATTCAGCCTCTCTCAAAGTCATGTTTGCTGCAGATTATCCTGAGCAGGTTGTCGCACTGGGAGCGAATATCCCCTCAGTGCTCATATACCGATCAGGAGTACAAAAACATGTACTCACTGGGGACAAGCTCACAGTATTTCTCGAGTCTTTTGACCTCTCACGAGACTGGAGCCTCCCCCTCGAAACTCCTACAGCTCCAGCCCCTACTCCTAAACTCTAGATATGACTGCATACATGCCTATCATCCTCGACACACTCTTGATCCTCCTTGCTCTGGCTGGAGTAGTCACTCTCGTATATCTTACGATCGTCCTGGCGCGTATAAATAACCTTCTTGGGCGTATTGAGGTGCTCATCGGATACGCTTCTCACATACAATCCATGCTCGAGTCATGGGAAGCATTTCCAAAAACAGTGTTTAACTGGGTACTAGAGATGATCCCAGAAAGAAGTGCGCGAACAAAAAAGTAGAAAATTAGCTCATTTAAAATTAGATATATCGCTTCATATTCAGGAGATAGTTTTCAAAAAATATCTTTCCTATGAGACTCGTATCATTAAGCTCATATACAGCGAGAATAACTGTATTTGCACAAATTTTCCGGCTTTTGTTGCACAATTTGCAACAAAACAACTAAAAAACTGCAACATCCAAGCCTATCAGTGAGCTGAGGTATTGCAGTTTCAAGCAGAATCATGCCCGACTCCCCGCGGAGGTTTTTTAATGCCCTCCCTTCAAAATATCCTCATGGATAGAGTTTGCAGCGAGACACCCCTCCGCAGCGCTCATGATCGTCTGTTTAAACTTATTGGAGTTCGTCGTCACATCTCCTGCAGCGTAGACTCCTGAGATAGAGGTTGCCTGGCGCTTATCGACGACGATACATCCACTCGCATCCTTGGTAGGAGCTAGGTGATCAATGAGTTTTGTATCAGGATCTGATCCAACTGCGATAAATACTCCTTGTACTGGGAGAGATGACCCGTCAATAAGTGAGAGAGACTCCACATTCCACTCTCCGACCACTTCGCGTACTTGTGTGTTAAAGTGAAGTGTCACATTGTCCCGCTTTTTGATCTGCTCAACCCAGATATCCTCAGCCCGCAGTTTGTCTCCTCGTACGAGGATATGCACATGTGCGCAGAGATCCGCGAGGTAGAGTGCCTCGGTGATGGCAGCGTCACCACCTCCTACCATGGCAACTACCTTATTTTTAAAGAAGTTTCCATCACAGGTCGCACAGTACGATACTCCAGCCCCAATGAGTCGCTCTTCACCCTCAACTCCGAGTCTGCGATACTTATTCCCTGTTCCGAGGAGGATTTTTTTGGCAGTGAACTCTTTACCAGAGAGAGTCGTCACACTAAACGCTCCATCTGCACCAGATATACTCGCAACTCGATCTTGGAGGATCTCCGATCCAAAGTGGCGTGCATGCTCCGCAAAAGTATCCATGATGGCTTTACCACTGGCACTGAGTACTCCTGGCCAGTTCTCAACTTGGTGTGAGGTTGCGAGTGCTCCGCCTGGGAGCTCTCCGATAACAAGGTTCGTGAGTTTGTAGCGAGAAGCGTACATGGCAGCTGGGAGTCCTGCAGATCAGGCTCCGATAATGATGAGGTCGTACATAGAATAAGTTAAAAAACAAAAGAGTTTATAGGATTTTGTGCTTCTCGCAACAAAAAACCGGGTTTCCCCGGTATTTACGTTGCAAATATATTTATTGTGGAGGAAGAAGTACTCCATCAATTACATGAGTAACTCCATTTTTTGAGATTACATCTGCAGTTTCCACCATAGCGGATCCATTGATCATGAGTTTTCCAGCTACTTTAGTAAACTTGAGGGTTTTTCCTTGAACAGTAGTAAGAACAAGCCCATCAGTGAGATCAGTAGATTTATATCGTCCTGCTACCACATGGTAGGTCAAAATACTCGTAAGAGTTGTCTTTGACTCAGGTTTTAGAAGTGATTCTACCGTCCCTACAGGAAGTTTTGCAAATGCCGCATTATTTGGAGCAAACACCGTGAATGGCCCTTCACCCTTGAGTGTATCAACGAGACCTGCTGCCTTCACTGCAGCAACAAGTGTAGTTACATTGCTCGCAAGTACAGCGTTATCTACAATATCTCGAGATTGGATCATCATTGCTCCACCTACCATTACCCCCTCATCCTTCATCATTAGATCCTTTTTCATACCGAGCAGATACTTCTTGATCATTACATTCTGTGCGAATGAACCCCTATAATTCTTTACCCCAGCTTCCATAGCGAGCTTATTTCGATCTCGGAGCCAGTTGTATCCCATTTTTCGGGCAATGACACTTACGCTCATTCTTCCATTAATTCCTCCCATTTTGTCAGACTTCATCATCATAGTATCGTGCTTCATCATCATTGCGTCACCCTCCATAGACATAGCAAATCCTGATGAGATGCTTGTGAGTGAAGCTGCGAGTACTACAGTTACGGTAAGTATCTTTTTCATAGAGAAAAATAAATAATAAATTGTTTTGCACCTTTATAGATTACTCTGCAACATTAAGGCGAGATTAACGTATGAGTTAAGTAGATATTTCTATTGTTGTACCTGCATTGAGAGTGCTTTTTGCAGTGATTTTTAGATCATGCGCCTCAACAATTTTCTTGGATATTGCAAGACCTAGACCGTATCCAGTATTATAGGTACGGGAGGTGTCCCCCTTGTAGAGTCGATCAAAGATAAATGGCAGATTATCCTCTGAAATCCCTACTCACGAGTCCTGTATTTGGATAGACGATTTCGCAATTACTATCTTGATAGGACCACTAGAGTATTTGAGGGCGTTTTGGACGATATTAAAAAGTGCTATCTCAAAAAGTGTTGGGTCAACAGACCATTTTATATTTTTGCTCCCAACAAATTTTAAGCGTGCCTTTGATTCACCAAAAGCCTGCTCCATGAGAGCATAAAGTAGAGTAGGCTTTTTGTTCAATGATCCCATACCTGTATGCAGAAGGAGGAGACTATTCGTCATCTGATTGAGATTGCGTATGAGCTCTAGACTCTCAGCAATAGCATTTTCAGGGCTCCGACTTCTCCCGACCTCGAGAGTGGTTTGTATCTCAAAAAGTCGATTTTTAATCTCATGAGCAATATGATCACTAAAATTCTCGAGGGTTTCTGTATTCTTTCGAACTCTTCGGAATAGCTCTTCCATACTTGTCGCAAGCTGTACAAATTCATCTTTAGAGTTTCCTCAAAGTACATGATCCATCTGTGGTATCTCAACTCCACTAAAACTCTCAGAGATACGCTGGAGTTCTCGAATAGGCCGAAAGGCTAGGTAGGTAAAGCTAAATCCGAGAATAATCACCAAACCTAAAGTAATCCATGAAGTCCATATAAATACTCGTGCTTGTTCGTATTTTGTACCAACCACATCAGTAACATCTTCTGCAATGAGGATTCTTGGTCACTTTTCGAGCCAATCTGTATAAATAATAAAGTACTTATTTCCATGTTCGATGATTCCATCCTTTGGCTCAGTGGTGAGCTCGTTAAATATCCCACCCTGTTTTTTGGTAGTACCATCGATGTCGATCACTCGATAATTAATAAAGTGACTTCCCACATTTGACTCCATCGTCATACTCGCCATTGCTGCCTGCATAAGCTCCATTTTTTTGCTATGCCAAGTATCCTCCGCAATTGAGAAAAGTATATAACTCGTCACAAATAAAAGCACACTCACAAGGCTCACAAAAGCAAAAGTGATTTTAGTACGAGCAGTAAATTTAAAAAAGTTCGAGCGCATAGCCTTGGTGTTTAATAGTAGTAATACACTCAATTCCAAGTTTTTTTCGCAGATGTGCGATATGTACATTTATGGTATCGAGACTGTCCTGAGAGGAGCTATCATTTGCCCATACTCCCTCATAAAGCTCATCACGAGAGATAATCACTTCAGGATGCTCTACAAAATACACGAGTATTTCATATTCTTTGGGAGAGAGAGTAATGACGCGATTTGCTATACTCACCTTTGCAAGTTTTTTGTCAATATAAATGGATCAATAGGAGAGGCTACTTCCGCTTGAAGATCCTCACTTTGGACCACATTCCCGACTCACAGAACTCCCTTTATTCGCTCGTTCGATGATATTGATAACTCGAAGCTTGAGTTCCTGGAGATCAAAAGGTTTTACCAAGTAGTCATCTACCCCGAGAGTGAGTCACTCAATACGATCAAGCGTCTTCCCGAGGGCTGTGAGAAATATTATAGGGGTAGCGTTGCCTCTCGATTTTAGGAGTCTCGTCAGTCCCATACCATCGAGATTTGGCATCATTCGATCGAGAATAATACAATCAAAAGTATCTCTCTGGAGGTACTCATACGCTCTCTCTCCATCTGATGCTTGTACACAGATGAATCCAGAATCTTCAAAATATTTAGCAATATTACGAGCAATAATAGTACTGTCATCGACGATAAGAATTTTCATGAAAAAGGGGTTTTAACCTCCAAAAGTAAATGCGTGAAGGGACATTTCTGAGTCTGCCTCGAGGGAGAGTATGATATCTTTTTGGAGAGTAGCAAATTTTGCTACATGGTACATCTTATCCCCAGTAATACTAATGAGTCCGCCTTTTACTTCGTTTGATAGATTTACTACTCCATCTGGAAGTGTAACCTTAATTTTACCATTTGTACTTCCTGATACTATGAGATACACGTCTTTTCCTATTATTTTCATACTGAGTGCACTCCCATTTTGACCGATAATTCGCTCTCATTTTATATTCCAAGTTCCACCGAGAGTAACTTTATTACTCGCGAGAGAAGTAGCAACCATAAAATCATGTATACCATCTCGGTAATTATCATTGACAATACTGCTTCCGCGCCCTATACCGAGATATGTCTCAGGAGAAAGTGATCGATTCGAAGCCAGGGTAGGATTGATAACAGCAGTTGGTCCGTCTACTCCGAGAAGGTACTGGATAACCTCTTCACTTTCTTTATATTCGCCTTCTCCAAAGTGGGAATGACGGAGTTTTCCTTCTCGATCGATAAAGTATTTTGCTGGCCAATACTGATTTTCGTAAGCGTTCCAGGTTTTAAACCCGTTATCAAGTACCACTGGATATTCTATCCCCGCATCAGCAACTGCCTTTGCTACATTTTTTGGATCTTTTTCAAATGCAAACTCTGGGGCATGCACTCCGATGATCACAAGTCCAGCGTCACGATATTTTTTGTCCCAAGCCTTGAGATATGGGAGGGTTCGCTGACAGTTGATACATGAGTAAGTCCAGAAATCTATGAGTACTACCTTTCCTTTTAAACTTTCGAGTGTGAGTGGATTGGAATTTATCCAATTTGTGAGTCACTTGAGTTCTGGAGCATTTACCGTTCCATCGTAAGCGAGTGGAAATGGAGGCTTAGTAGGAGTCTTCACTATCGCAGGGGTATCATTTTTAGGAGGGGTTTCTCCAGATTTTGTACTTCCTGTTTGAGTGAGACTAACAGGGGCTGGCTTAACCAGAGATCAGGTCATAGTTTTTTCGGTAGAAACTATATTGCTTGCACCACTATTAACTACCGGTGAGAGTGAAGTCCCGGTGAGAGTCATAGCCTCTTCTGTAGTAGTAGGAGTAACCAATGTTTCGGGAGTCATAACTGAAGAACTATTCCCAAATGATCCTACTTTTTTTGGCATCGCTGTCTTGAGGATACTCTGCTCGATCTTGGTGATATCGAGAAATCCAGCGTCAAGAACTCCCTGCTCAATCTTCTTATCAAATCCCGTGATGATCGCGAGACCTACGAGGATAAATACTACGCCGAGTCCGCGACGAAAGAGTCCTTTTGGATCGGCTGCCCACTTGACCCGTGAGATGAGTTTTTGTCCAAATATTGAGACGAGGAGGAGCACTAGTCCGAGCCCCACGCAGTAGGCGAGGAGGTA
>JAYWGH010000057.1:0-16063 GCA_043778375.1 bacterium | reverse complement strand
TACTAGTGCTGGAGGACCTGAGAGTCTCTCATCCACCTGAGTACTCGCAAGAGTAATCACTCCTGCGAGTACGGTGGTGGCTGGGGGAGCTGGAGGAGCTACTAAGGGTCTCACGAATACAACTCCTGGTACTTCATGTAATGATATTCTCTCCTCGGCAGGCGGATCATCTCTCTCTGACTGACTCTACTGGGTGAAGCCTGACACAGCCCCCGCTTTCCAGGCTTACTGTGACATGACGACGGATGGAGGAGGGTAGACCAAGCTCATGCACGCAAATATGCCAAACTTCTTTACAGCAAGCAATTGGGGGAATACTGGAGATTCAAATAGTACCACTCTCTACTCTATACTCGATAAGCGCGCTGGGTTTAAGGTTGGTGGAGCATTTACATTCCGACTTCAGATAGGGCGATCCGGCTCAAGTGCCGACTATAAAACTCCAGAGAAAAAGACTATTTGGAAACAAACGAATGATCCAGCCACTGAGAGAAAAAATGGTACTGGATATCAGTTTATATCAGGTGAGGCTCCGACCACATGTGGAGGATTTAATGGACTATATCAATCTGATAGTTCTTACACTCTTTTATACGATGCAGATTCAGCAGAGGCAAATGGCTGCTGGTGGATGCAAATTGTACCACTAATTCGGTACCAATCTGGTAACTATCTTGATGGTTTTGGTGGTCAGAATCACTATCATGTATGGCAAGCTCTCTGGGTGAAGTAGTCATTTAACATCCAAGTAACCTCGCCAAAACCCCTTTTTTGAATATGCTCAGGAGAAATAATCTTTTCTTTTCCATGTTCAAACTCGTAGAATTTCTCAAAAAGCGCCCTACAGATCTCACAATCCGCGTCCTCCGAGTTATTGGATGGGGATCACTCGCAGCTCTTATTATCGCAACTCACGGCCAGTTTAGCCTCCCTTTTGCGAGCTATTATACAGAGTATGAAATGGTGGCTAAATACTCTATCGCTGGATTTTATGTACTCCTCGCAATTGTATTTGGAGTTCTCGGACTCTGTGTATTTACAAAATCCACAATGAAGAAAGTTCAGATGCTCCTCTGACTCTTTCTCATAGTTCTTGGATCGAGCGTTACCAACCTTGTAAGTACTGGCAATACCCAGAGTAATTGCTTAGCAGGCTCGCCAGCATGTACCACGGTGTCACTCTCAGAGTATAGTATGTCAAAGGGTCTCTCCACCTCTCTCCCACATGCGTCGACTCTCTGGATCATTATTGGACTTGGAACATTTTTTGGTGGACTCACCGGTAAAATGGTAACTTCCAGCTGTATAAAGTACCGCGAAGTAATCAAAAAAATACGCGTATAACTCTGAGTTTTTCTGTCTCACAAGAACCCAGCGATTGCGCAAGCTCGACTCTTTGGTGTGTATACGGTTTATGGTAAAATACTCTTTTATTTTTAAAAAATTGCATGTTTAACAACTTTTCAGACGAGTACAAAAAACTCATGATCGACACGGAGAATACAGCGAAAGCGGGAAATCATCCCGAAATTCTCCCAGAGGATGTATTTCTCGAGATGATGAAAACTCCATCTGCAGTGGTTGAGATATTTGTGAGCTATGGTATCAATGAAAAAATCGTTCGAGAAGTTATCGCTAAGCGCCCATTTGCTGACTACCGCAAGGGAGCAAGCGGTCCATATCTGGGACTCTCTGCTCGTGTCAAAGAGCTCATCGTCGCATCAGTCAAGATCGCAGCCAGTCATGAAAAACCAAAGGCAGGGATCGAGGATTTTCTCATCGCACTCCTCAAAACTCCGACCGAGGCGTGGATATTTCAGTTTTTTGACTTCGTAGGTGTAAGTCCAAAAGACTTTGAAAAAGAGCTCATCAAACACTCATCTAAAGCCTCTAAAGCCAAGGAAGCAGGTCTTTTTGCACCGCTTGATGGCATACTCTCTGCTCTTGAGAGTAATATGAGTCAGGCGCAAGACATGAATAATCCATTTTTTGCGAATAAAAAGCAAGAAGGGAAAAAACAAGAAAGCACTACTCCAGCCCTTGATTTCTTTGGGAACGACCTCACCGAGCAAGCCAAGCAAGGTAAAATTGATGCAATCATTGGGCGAGATAGCGAAATAGATAGGCTCATCTCCATCCTCAACCGTAAAACCAAGAATAATCCCTGTCTCGTCGGTGAGCCTGGAGTTGGGAAAACCGCTATCGTTGAGGGTCTTGCAAGACGTATTGTCGATGGAGCAGTCCCGTTTGCTATGCAGTCCAAGCGAGTTGTAGCACTTGATCTCTCAAGTCTCGTTGCTGGCACAAAATATCGTGGGGAGTTTGAAGCGCGCATCAAACAAATTATCGACGAGGCGAGCAAGCTCGAGAATGAGATTATTCTCTTTATCGATGAAATCCACACGATCATCGGAGCTGGATCGGGCGAGGGGACTCTCGATGCTGCAAATATCCTCAAACCTGCTATGGGGCGGGGCAAAATCTGCGTGATCGGAGCCACCACTCTCTCTGAGTATCAGAAATATATCGAAAAAGACTCAGCTCTCGAGCGCCGATTTCAAAAGATAGTAGCTGAAGAGCCAACCCCCGAGATCGCTACCCAAATCATTACGGGCCTTGCTCCAGTGTTTGAGGAGTTCCATAATCTCATCATCGAGCCTGAGGCGATAGCAGATGCCGTAAATCTCTCTACTCGCTATATCACTGATAGATTTCTCCCAGACAAGGCGATCGACCTCATCGACGAGGCATGTTCAGCAAAATCTATGAAGTATAATTTTGACGAAGATGAGACAAAAAAGCTCAAGGAAGAAATCGAAGTGATCACAAAGGACATGGAAGGATTCATTATTTCTCAGCAATATCATAAGGCGATCAAGGCAAAAGAGCGTCGAGAAGAGCTCGAAACTCGTATCGCTGAAGGGAAAAAGAAAAAAAGTATCCCTCGTGCAAAGCGCCTCAAGATCACCGCGCTCGATATCCAAAAGATCATCGAACAGATGACAGGAGTGCCTGAGAAAAACCTCGACAGCACCGATATCGAGAAGCTCTCCTGACTCGCTGGAGTCATCAAAAAGCGAATTATCGATCAAGATGAGGCAGTTGATGCAGTCGTAAGTGCGATCAAGCGATCTCGTGCCGGGATCTCAGACTCAGGTCGACCGATAGGGAGCTTTTTATTCTTAGGGCCAACAGGAGTTGGGAAGACTGAGCTGGTAAAAGTCCTCGCGCAAGAGTTTTATGGAGACGCCAAAGCGCTCATAAAGATCGACATGAGTGAGTTCAACGAGCGATCGAGTGCGTCTAAACTCATAGGTACAACAGCCGGGTATGTGGGCTACGAGGAGGGTTGAATGCTCACGGAGAAAGTACGCCGTAAACCGTACTCGGTCGTGCTTTTTGATGAGATCGAAAAGGGGAATTTTGAAGTCTTCAATCTCCTCCTCCAGATTCTCGAGGACGGAGTTGTCACGGATGGAAAGGGGCGCAAGATCAATTTTAAAAACACAATCATCGTCATGACCTCTAACCTTGGGGCAGATGAATTTACTGCAAAAGCAGTGCAAATAGGGTTTCAGACGGATGAAAAGGCTGAGAAAAAAATACTGAGTGACTTTGCAGCCATCAAAGAGCGAATAGTTAGTGAGCTCGATGAGTTTTTTGCTCCTGAGTTTATTAATCGTATCGATAAGATCCTTGTTTTTGAGCCACTCGACCCAAAATCTCTCGGCAAAATTATCACGATCCAGCTCGCTGGACTCGTGCGTAGACTTGCAGGAGTCGGAGTTACTCTCACCTATGATCCAAAGGTCGTTACTCATATCCAAAAAACTACCTACGATCCCGCTTACGGAGCCCGACCAGTACGTAGATTTATCCAAGATAAAATAGAGGATAAAATAGCAGAATTATTGATCAGCACCAAGAAACCTGATACAATACATATCAGTATCCTCAAAGGTGAATTCAAACTTACTCCGTCTCGCTCTCGCGCTTAGTCTCTGCGCTCTGATCATCCTTACGCCACTCACGTATGGAGAGAATTATATTGGTGAAGAAATTTGAACCGACCTCTATCGTAAAGTTGATGCAAGTATAAGTGCAAACACGATAAAACTCGCGAGCAAACGAATAACTGGATCAAACGCTCGTATGAATACTGCGATCAAGGCTGAGTGTCCGATTGCAAGTGAAAAGGAATTTTTGCAACCTGGGCTAGACTTCACCCAGACTGAGCTTTCAGAGATCAGTAATGGGTTTGTTGGACCAGTATTTAAAAAAATGACTCCAGGCCCAAATGGAAAAACTCCTGACCTCTCAACTGATCTCACTCTCTGTGCCCAAAAAGTCATCACTCGTGACTACACGAATGTGCGAGCAGAAGTAACTCGGGAGCAAAAAACTCTTTCCAGCATAGGCGGCATTGGACTCTATAGCGATGGATCACTCGAAAACTCGAGCTTTGATCTCATGAAGGACCTTGAGCGAATACATGATATTATTTTTACTAAAGAGCTCCCCTACTCTGGCTCTCCAAATAACTCCAAAAATAGCGTAGGAGCACTCTTTGCAAATCCACCGCGATCCGTACTTGAAGGACTCACCCAGTGAGCGAGTCTTACAGACCGTCTATCGCGCGATCTCGCAGATGCTGGATGGCAACTCCCGAGGTCTCCCACACTCACGAGCGGTACTGGAACAACTTTTATCGATAGTACCTGCGCAAGTGGGAGCTCCAGTCTCGGCGGTATCGATAACAATCTCCTCAATGACCTCTATGGGCAAGCCGCATTTGGGAGTAATGGAGGGTCAGTGGTGTGAGGTCTCGATCTTGAGCAGTATCCGATAATGGGCGGCAGTGCCGCACCTACGAGCGCCTGAGCAGGAGGTGGAGGCCTCGGAGGAGGTGGTGGCGCGAGTAAATTCCCATGCAAGGGATTTTTTTGTATCAACGTTAGCCTCTTGAACTACTCATCCACACTCCTCGGCGGAAGCAAAACCTACTCAATACAGAGTATTCTCGAGCAAAACCTCAAGATCGTCACAAACTTTGCCGGCTCGAGCTTTACTCCCGCCAAACACACTAATAACTTTTTTGAGCTCCTCCTCAAAAATCTCGATCTCCCAGGTATGTCTCACATAGGAGTTGTTGTATCAAGTCTCCCCGCCCCAATACTTAATCTCCCAGGTAAAGACACTCCGCGAGGTGGTGGCGGTGAGTCAGAGACGAAAAAGGAATTCTCTCAACTGCGTACAAATATTATGAAGGACTATGGTATAGACGCCAAAAAAGTAAATCTCCTTACGAGTGTTTCGAGTAACGAACGTGACTACGGTACTACCCTTCTTGATGGTCTTACAACTGACTTCGCCAGTGCAAAATTCAAGCCAGGGAGACAATTTAGATCAGACTATGTCCCTCGTAAAGAAGCAGAAATTAAAAATAATTACGCGGACTCGTTTATGGGTGATATCATTGGATTTGAAGCTTTTACCAAAAGTTTTAGCGAGCAAATAGGAAACTTTGTGTCACTCGTACAGAAAATAGATGAAATCCCTCAAAGTTAATTATGAAAATCGCTTATTTTTCGCTTATTTTTCTCGTTAGTACATTCTATGCAAGCGCTGAAACCTTTGCAGCTGGAAGCTGTGCTATCGAGTCAAGTGCAAGTAAAGAGCTCACAACCTACCTCAGCGACCTCGAAACTACTCTCTGAAAGCTCGAAAATGCGAGTGCTCAGGGGAGCTGTCCTGCAGGGAATACTACGAGCAGTAATCTCTCACGAGCAACCTCGAGTATCAAACAAGGGATCAATCTTGGGCTTTCACAAGACTGTTATCTCTCGAGTGTAGCATTTACAGTAGAGCTCGGTCTCAAGTCCGAGACTCCTCAAGGTCTCAGACGAGATCTTAGGAGTCTTATCAACCAGAGTGATCGTATCAATAATTCTATCAAAAATATCTACGCAAACTGTGGAGACGATGTATCTGTAATGACCAAGGACATCCTCCCGTATGGTGGTTCCGCGAATCCTACTACCGTCTGAGAGCTCGCTGTAGCAGTACTACGTAGTCACACAGAACTTGCGTGTACCTATCGTGATATCGCGGTCGGGAAGCCTCCTCTGGTCACTGAATTTCTCCTCACTCCAGTAGGATTTACAAAGTCTCTTGGCCAATCCTATGGCCCAAGCGCGCAGGAAACATGTAATAAAGAATCCGACGTATTTCGAGAGTTGCGTGATGCTATCAATACCCTCGGACAGACATCAAAGCGCATTAAGAATAGTATGGATAACTGGCAATCCGCAGATATTAAGACTGAGTCAGAGGCTGAGATATCCGAGCGTGAGCGCAAAAATGAAGAGAGTGGGCCAGCTCTCAAAGCTGCAGGACTCACTGAGAATTCATCAGACGCTGTTGCGCGCGTAAATACCACAAGTACCCCAAAAAATGGAGGAGATGGTATCACCGGGTGGCTCCAGAACGCTGGATCTCGAGTTGCAAACGCGTTTGAGGATATGAAATCTATCTACAGCTTTGCCCCAAAACTTGAAGAAACCAAGAGTACAGACGACTGGCTTGCAGTATATCGTAGTAATACTGTGCTTGTGACAGATGTAGGACAAGAGGTGCTCGCCAAATACATCTACTTACGAGATCAGATCGCTGATGAGCAGATCACCAAAGATACCTACGAGGGCAAGCTCGGACGGATTTATCAAGAGCTCAACTCGAGTGTACGACTCCTCGAGCCATTTCGAAAGGTAGCCCAAAAGATCTGCTCTCAGGACCAGACAAGTAATGAGGCTGGAAGTGGGTGCAAGCCGGGAGATAATAGATAGATTCTAGTACTCCTCCTGATAACTCTGATGATTTTCGAGATCATAGAATCTCTGAAATTTCTTTTCAAACTTGAGATCGATCTGTCCGACTGGCCCGTTACGATTCTTTCGAATAAAGATATTCGTTATCCCCTTATTCTCGGTAAACTCATCGTAGTAATCCTCTCGGTAGATCATCATGACCACATCGGCATCTTGCTCGATAGATCCTGACTCACGCAGATCCGAGAGAATCGGCTCTTTGGTGGTGCGGGACTCCACCGCTCGAGAGAGTTGAGAGAGCGCAAGTATCGGCACCTGGAGCTCACGGGCGAGTGCCTTGATACCACGAGAGATATCCGATACCTCCTGTACTCGGTTCATAGGATTGCCTCCACTCATGAGCTGCAAGTAGTCAATCACAAGAAAATCTATCCCGCTCTCGAGTTTGAGGCGACGCGCCTTGGATTTGATCTCCATAAGGTTTCCCATGGGCGAGTCATCGATATAAATGTTCGCTCGGGATAGTCGCTCAAGAGCGTCTCCCATTCGCGCGAACTCCTCGTCCTCAAGAAGTCCTTTTTGGAGCTTCCAGCTATCGATACCCATCGTCGCACAGATGAGTCGGTCGGTGAGTTGCTCTTTACTCATCTCAAGTGAGAATATCGCCACATTCTTGCCAGTTTCTGCGACATTTTGGGCGATATTGAGGGCAATCGCAGTCTTTCCCATAGATGGGCGAGCGGCGAGTATCACCATATCTCCCGCTTTAAATCCTCCGATTTTGCTATCAAGAGCCTTAAACCCCGAGGTCGTGAGTCCCGCATTTGCGTGCTCAGGATTCGCGTGGATCTCCGCAAACTCCTCGTACCGAAGATTGATGATATCCTTGATGTGGACAAGTTTATTTTGGATGAAGGTCTGTGTCACTGCAAAGAGTGCTTGCTCGGATTTTTCGAGGAGCTTGTTGATATCCGCTTCTTCGTCATATCCATAGAGAAGGATGTCATTCCCTGCCTTGATAAGCTTGCGCAGGACTGATTTTGTCTTTACGATCTGCCCGTACTGATAGATATTTGCGCTCGTAAAAATCGACTCTGTAAGTGCTATGAGATATGCGTTCCCGCCGATTTCTTCGAGTTTTTTCCGGTCGTCGATCATCTCTCGTACCGTGAGGAGATCGATAGGACGATTTTTGAGGAAGAGGTCGAGCATCACTTCAAAAACGAGCGCATTCTTACCATCGTAGAAGTCTGCTGGAGTAATGAGCGAGGATATCTGAATAATTCCATCTTTATCTATGAGGATAGAGCCAAGCACCCCTTGTTCAGCTTCGATCGAATGTGGAGGAATTTTAGAGATCATGCGCTATTTGAGGGTGGGAGGTACTTCAAGATCTAGTACGGATGTATTTTTGGCAACTGGTGGCACAAAGGTCTTAGCGAGCTCGAGCTCGAGCTCGAGCTTATCCTTCATTTCTCTCACTCGAGGATTGTAGGGATCGAGATTTTTGAGTTTTTCGAGAGTTTCAAGTGCCTCAGGCTTGAGAGCGAGCTCGATCTGTGACACTGCGAGCACCGTGAGTATATCGGCGTTGCGAGGATAGCTCTTGAGAAACATTTTTGCGTAGAGCACCACAGCGTCGTGCCGCCCGAGCTCATGCGCAATATTTGCAAGCATCTCAGCCGCCTCTATGTGACCATCTCCTTGCTCAAGGAGTTTTTTATAGATCTCGTATGCGATTTCAAACTTCCCTTGGATCGAGAGTGAAAACCCGAGCTTCATATATATCTCAGCGTCAGTGTCATGCACGAGTATGAGATCCTTGTAAATGAGTTCAGCCTTGCGATACTCGTTATCACGCTCATACAGACTCGCCAGGAGACAGTTGAGATCCTTATGCCACTTGTCGATCGAGAGTCCCTCAATAATCTTTGCGCGCGCATCAGTAATCTCCCCTCTCGCAATCTTCGTGCGGATGATCTTAGTGAGTTCACTCAGGGTACTTCGCGCCTCCGCTGTTATCCCAGCTGGACTCTCACTCTGTATCTCGACGACCTCTGGAGTCATCTCGCCGGGAGGTACTTCACGGGCAACTGCAGCAATAGACTCCTGCACCTTCACAGGGATCTTACGACCCTCAGGAAACACCTTGCGTACAAAGCTACGCACTCGGACTACTATCGTGCTGAGTGTATAGGCGAGAGTGAATCCTGCACACAAGAGAAATGCAATCATCTCCCCCCGTATCCACGATGTGTAAAAAAATAAATCCATGGGCGATATGATAGTGAAAAAGATGGATTTTTCAATTTAAGATGCAAGTATATTGACTCTCTCGTAAGTATATGTTTATATAAATGTATGAACACTACTCCGCTCGTTGGTTGTATCGCGCTTCTCATGATTATTGCCTCGAGTATTGGGGGGCAAAATAATCCTGGGTTTCTCAAGGCGAGTGCCCTTGAGTCAAGTCAGGCAAGCGAAGTACGCATGAAAACTCCTGATTTTTTGGCGGTACGCGGTCTATCAAGCAAAGAAAGTACAATGAGCTCACGACACATCCAGATCGTGATAGATGGACAAACTTACTCGGGTACAGTGTTTGTGGATGCAAACATAAGTCGATAAGTTGGGATTTCTCAAAAACAAGAAGTTCAAGGTAGAGACATTTGCTCGCAAGGAGCTTACCGAGGAGTAAGCGACTGAGAATGAAATGGAGATAACGCAGAAATTCGTCATTTTTCAGAAATCCTAGATTTTGTTGCGCTCGATCTCCTCTGCAATCGTCTTTATCATCACCTTATCAGACCAAGGCTGAGTACCCGTGTTGCGCACAATAGAGGTTTCTGCTCACTTCCCTGCTATGAGGACAATATCTCCTTTTTTAGCCATGAGGAGAGCGGTACGAATAGCATCCTCTCGGTGGAAAATAATCCAAAATTTCTCTCCTTCGTTTCGCTTGATCCCCTGGGCGACCTCGTTCATGATCTGGAACTGATCCTCGGTATAGTTGTCATCTTCAGTGAGGAGGATCATATCCGAGAGCTCATGCACCACTCGTCCCATCTTTGGACGCTTGTCTCGATCCCGGTCTCAAGTCGCTCCAAATACCGTAATAATCTGCCCCTTGTGCGGGAGGTCACCTACAGTGAGAAGTACTTGCCTGAGGGACTCCTCAGTATGCGCGTAGTCCACAAATATTCGCGGGGGGAGATTGGTAGAAATTTCCTCCATACGACCCGCCACCCGTGGAAACTCTGCAATAGCTCGCACTATCGTCTCTGGATCAACTCTCTGGGAGATGAGCACTCCGATCGCTGCGAGGATATTACTCACATTAAAATTTCCGATCATATCTGTTGCAACCCGAAAAGTCGTAGACGGCATTTTTACCGTAAACTCCATCCCTGATTCTGTCCCAGTGATATCGAGCGCGCGGATCTGAGCACTCGGAGAATTCCCAAAAGTAAAAAGTGTGTCGACGGTCGCCTGTAAAAATGGGCCAGATGCTGCGTCATCCATATTTACAACTGATACTTTCTTGATACCTTTTTTGCGACGAGCATACGAGAGGCCAGTAAAAAGCTTGAGCTTAGTGGCTCCATAATTTTCCATTGTCCCATGGAGATCGAGGTGATCCTGAGAAAGATTGGTAAACACTGCAACATCAAAGTCTATACCGTACACACGGTTGTAAAAGAGCGCATGAGATGACACTTCGATGACTGCGTACTCCGCTCACTTACGCTTTGCCTCAGAGAAAAATCTCCCGAGCACAATAGGATCAGGACTCGTCATTTTGAGGGTATTCTCACTCCACTCCCCCACCATATCAAGGTTGACCGTTGAAAACATAGCGACTTTTTTACCGGCTTGCTCGAGTCCACGAGCGATGATGTTAGTAGTCGTAGACTTACCTTTTGTCCCCGTCACTCCTATCACGATCATATGATGCGTAGGATCTCCCGATATGAGGTGGGCCACCACAGCGCGCAGAGTATGGTACGCCACACGAATTGGGCTTGAGAGTGAGATTGATTTTTGAAGAAGGTCGAGCATACTGGATTTTACCGCAAAGTGTACCCATATCGACCTAATTGCCAAACATGAAACTCACGATCCAAGTCGGCGACGACAATACTATCCTCCGAGCTATCTCCACCGAGATCACGAGAGAAGAGCTCTCAGCACATCTCCCAACTGGAGAGGCTATGCACAAGTGGCTACGAGCGAAGAGTAACGGGGCAGGACTCGCAGCGCCTCAGGTAGGCCTCAATAAAAGAATGATCGTAGTCAATATGTACAAGGAGGAGTCCGATGGTGAGCTCCATCTCACGAAAACCCTCCTCATGATCAATCCAAAGATCATCGCACGAGGGAGTAATATCGAGTCCGATGAAGAAGGGTGCTTTAGTCGCCCTGGAATGTATGGTCAAGTATTACGGGCACATGAGATCGAGATGGAGTACCGAGATAGTCGCTATCTCCTCAAGAAGATGAGCCTGAGTGGATTTAACGCTCGCGTCGTCCAGCACGAGATTGACCACCTCGATGGGGTACTTTTTACGGATAAAATACAGGGGAAGGTGTTGCAACCGGGGAGAAAGGCAGGAATCTAGTCAAGATATGAAAAGTCCCGAGCTTGTGGCTCGGGACTTCTTTTTGCAGGCGCTTGATCCCACCGAGGGTTTACTCGGGGGAGATTGGATTAATCCGGAAGATCTTTACGATCAAAGCTAAGGCGGACTAAATGGTAGAGAGCCATAATCAAGTAAACGAAAAAGAGAATCCAGATTACCTTCGTACCGAACTGGCTTAGGTCACTAATGTCTAAACCAAAACTCTTGGCTGCCATAAATGGCAGCTGAAAAACAATCATAATCAACGTGGCGAGCACGAATGTTATAGCATCTACGTGTATCTTTCTCATAGCAAAACTCCTTTATAAACCCAGATCAAATCGACCTGCTTTTATAGACTACTCTCTCTCTCTTAGATTTTTGCAAATATTCATCCACTTTAACTCCTAAAACCTCTACTCCCCCACCTTCATCTCCTTCCCTGCCGTCTGCCCAAATACTTCTGGAGTATTAAACTCGAACACTCGAGTTGGTGGGATCATGAACTCACCTGCATGCGTCACTCGAATAGTAAATGATCCAGTATAGTCTCCCGCTCGCAGAGTCTGCGCGTACGCAAAGTATCTGTCATCTCTAAAGTCTTCATTTCCAAAAGGTTTCTCCCAGTCATACACCTTATCTGCTCCGACCTGGGTCTCGGTTGCGAGTCTCGTATTGACAACCTCAGTCCCACTCGGTACGAGTGACTCGAGTGCGACGTAATCACGATCCTCGCCAGTGATTATACGGCATTCTACAGTGAGGAGTTGTCCGACTTTTGGAGTCTTGACGGCCTTCAGATATTCTCGAATATCCTTTGGATACTTGAGATCTCGGAGATTTTTACGACCTTGTTGATACTCTGCGTACTCATCTGCCTTTTCACCACGAGTACGAGCGTATTCTCGGGCGTCATAGTACTCCGTAGAGATAAAGAACCCTTCATCTCTCGCCACAATCTCAGTAGCTGGAACAGGGTAAGCGAGCTCTATATTATAGTATGCCCGACCTGATCCTATGAGCCCAAAGTTGAGGGTCGAGCGGTCTGCAAGAGCCTTGATATCGAGAATATTTGAAGCCCCCTGAGTAAACCCAGTGCCTGCAAAAGTGTTGCGGAGCACCTCTGATCCATTGAGATTTGCCCAAACAGTGAGCTTGTCTCCTGCAGATTTCTTATCGATGGCGGCTCGGGTCGTGAGTGCTCGCAGTACCGCAACGGTCTCTTGAGTCGATCAGTAGCTTCCGTCAGATTTCTTGGAGCGAGCGAGAAATCGTGTTAAGTTTTCGAGTATCTCATCCCCTGCAACACTCTCAAGTCCGAGATCCGTCACTCGAGATATAAAACTCGCGGTCGTAAATACTCGAGACCCATCTGACTCTGTACTGAGATATGCCCCACGAGGATCATATACGAGCTCGGTCTTTACAATCTTTTCAGCAATAGCTCGAGCAGTCTTTGTCAGAGCTTCGCGCTCTGCTCAGACTACTCATTTGCTCGTGAGTATCCCTGCGATCACATCGAGTGCAGCAACCTCACCCGAGAGAGTTCGTTTGGTATCCTGATTTGCTCTCCAAAAGCGAATTGCCTGATCACTCCGACCACCATACCCGAGAGCGGCTATCGCTCTGAGCTTATCCGTGAGACTGAGTGGACAAGGTCCATAACATCCTTCATAGTCGCCAGCTGCGAGTCTCGTAGTGAGATAGTCGAGATTACGAGAGAGCATTCCTGCATTGAGAGGTACACCTGCCGCTGCAAAGTCTGGGCTATTTCGTACTACATATGCCGTCATCGCAAAATCTGCAAATGAGTTACCTTCCTTCCAGTATTTGAGCCCTCCAGATGGTGCCTCAAATGAGAGGAGACTCGCTCTATAATCCTCGAGAGTATTTTGTTCTGATCGCTGTGTCATGATACGCTCTACAGGATCATACATCGGGAGGAGACGAGTCGAGAGGTCATACGGTTGACCAAGCGCTGTCGCAAGACCCTTTCCGAGAGCTATAGGGAGCGCAGCAGAGGTTCGCTGCTCGACACAACCATACGGATAATGCATGAGACTATCAATCCCTGAGAGGGCGTTCCCGATAAGTGTAGCTGCTGTTGTCACTGTGAGAGTCGTACGATCCTTTGGAAGTCCTACAAGACTCACTTGCTCGTCAAATGATGTCCCTTTTGTACGACCGATTGTCGCAGTTACTTCTCGACCTTCGCTGCGAGTGACCGGAAGCATTTTCTCCACCTCATCCTGCTCATTTGTTGCCTCCGCTATCGCCTTAAATCTGATCGTTGCGTACGCAACCTGATCTCGCTCTGGGATACTATTTGCTCGGACTTCAAAGTTCACTGTTTTTGACTCCCCGTTCTTGAGGAATACTGATTTCTTGGTAGCTCCGGTGACTCCATTTCCACTGAACTCTACACTCATGTTACTGTCTTTTCCTGTTCGATTGAATACGACTGGGGAGAGTTTGAGCATATCGCCCGTTCGCAGTATTCGAGGGATATTATCATTGATCATTACGCGTTTTGCTGTCGTGATACTCGTGCGCCCAATCCCTATCTGCGTACTCGCAGAGGAGACGATCGACTCGATCGCCCAAGTTGTGAGATTATCAGGAAGAATTCCAACATCAATCTCAGCTCGACCATTTGCGTCGGTCATAAAGTTTGCTTGATAGAATGCTGTATCCTTGAATATTCCTCGTTTTTTCTTGGTATCTCCTCACTTGTTCCCTTCTCCAGCTCCTCATTTCTCTCCATTTCCTGTATTTTTTACCTCAAGTTTCTCTACGAGATTCGTAAGTGAGAGATAGAGAGTTGTACCGAGGTATCGCTTCATCTCGTAGAAAAATGCGAACGGATTTTTGAGTGGATTCCCGAGGAGTGCGAGCACTGACTCATCCACAACCGTTAGTGATCCATTCCCTCCTGCAAGAGGTTTCCCATTCGCGTCTTTTACCATGACGCTCACCTTGAGAGACTCTCCTGGAAGGTACCCATTCTTCGGGGTTGTCACTTCAACTCCGAGCTTCATGCTATCTGGGAGGACTTTGAGAGCCGCGAGAGCCCGCTTATAAACCGGGAGATTTTGTCCATCTCGACCAATGATATACGCTCGCACATAGATATTTGGGATATATGAATCCTGTATCTTTACTTCTATCCTTGGAGTAAAGCTCGTGATCTCCTGAGAGTATGCCTCAAGAATGGTGCTATCTTTTTCAACCGTTACGAGCATACGACCAGAGTTGATCGGAGACTTGAACGTGAGACTCGCCGTCTCTCCAGGCTTCAGCACTGACTTCTCGGCGGTCATCGTTGTCGTCGAGTTATTTGGGAGATTCCAGTATGGATTTGATTCTGTCTCCACATAGGTATTTGTTTCCGATACAAACGACTGCTTATTGGGTCCTGTATACTTCGCACGGACAACAAACGAGCCTCCAGTTTTTGGCGCAAACTCACCAGAGAATTTCCCGTCGCCACTACTCTTAACCGAAATAATGGTCTCAAGAGTTTCTACTCGCTCGTACTCCTCATAGAATGCTCAGTCGACTCCTTGTTTTTTGGCTGATTTGTACTCCACTCGAGCTATCTCTACACTCGCTCGTACTCCGTCTCGAGGACTTACTGAGTAGTCGAGGAGCACTCCCTCAAACTTGATTGGGTCGTTTTTATTCACCCAGTATGGACTCATGATCCCCACATATCCATCCGTGATATGCTTCACTCGAGTGGTCGACCCACGGACTGTGCGGGCCGTATTTGGGTCAGTCACCTCGAGATTATAGGTGATGAGTTCTTCAGATCCTGTTCCTTCAAGAAGGACAGATTGTTTTGTAGTTCCAAGAGCTGAGAGAGTATTTTGGAGAGTGAGGAGATTGCGATCTTGAGTCGCACATATTCCCCAGTATCGACACTCTATGTAGCTTGAGTCAGTTCCAAATGTATAGCCCGAGTAGTCTTTTGCATCAAAGAAGTATGACTGAGCCATCACTGACCAGTTTGCACGCGCTCCTGGCACTACCCCTCAGAAGTAGTACTCAGCGGTCGCCTCTGCAGTAACTGTATCACCTGCGAGCACATCTCTTTTTGTGTCAGCAAAGTTAATCTTGAATACCGGCTTCACATACTGCTCGACAAAGAAATTGGCGTCATTGGTCGAGTATACGCCAGTATTTCCGAGTGAAGCTTTATCACCTACGGTCGTAATCTCAAACGAATATCGCCCCGTCTTCATCTCTTTTGGAAGGACAAAACTACTCGTAAAAGTTGAGTTTTTATCAACTGTAAGATCCTGACGAAAGAGCTCATCGCCGAGATCCGAGAGAGCCCTCACTCTCACATATTTTGCAGTTGATAACTTGTATCCACGAGCCGTAAGCTCTCGGAGAATTCCTTTGTATGAAAGGCTATCTCCCGCTCGGTAGATCGGACGATCACTCGAGAGAAATGTATAGCTCGTAGCTGAAGCCTCGGCTCATCCGACGACTCCATGATCATAATTGGAGTTCGCATCTTGCGCTCGAGTAATGATTCCAAAGAAATCTTTATTACGGGCGATGAGTACATCTGGATCATTTCCTCCTTCGTAGAGTTTACTGGTAGGATTC
>JAYWGH010000056.1:0-16420 GCA_043778375.1 bacterium | reverse complement strand
AGTTGATAGTTTCAGAGATGAGAACTTCTCCATATGAGAGAGCTCGAACTTCCTCTTTTGAGGAGAGTCCGATAGAGATACCTGCGAGGTTATCGAGGGTTTTTCATTGAGTGATGTCTTGTTTACCGGCATGCTTACCGATAAGGTTGTAGTCTGTATCGCGTTCGTTTGAGTACGCGTCTTGGAGGGCTTGATCAGTTGGAAACATATTTTGAATAAGAATTTGGAGGATATTTAGATACTTCTAGAGCAGGGGCTCATATTACTCTCTTTCGTCTTCACTGACCGATGTGGTCACCTTATCGGTTTCATCAGGTGCAGTCTCGACGCTTGGGATATCTACCTCAACATCAAATTGTCCTTCGAGCTTTTCGAGTTCAGCGTAGCGGTCGAACTGTGTTCGCTCTTCAATACCAAGTGCCTCACTATCCATGAGATCAATCTTGAGATTGAGCGCCTGTAGCTCTCGCAAGAGTACGTTAAACGACTCTGGCATATTTGGTCGGCGGATAGGCTTTTGTTTAACAATTGCCTCGTATGACTGTGCTCGACCATTGATGTCATCAGACTTGATCGTGAGCATCTCTTGGAGGATATTGGCAGCGCCATATCCCTCTAGTGCCCATACCTCCATCTCTCCGAGTCGTTGTCCTCCATTTTGTGCCTTCCCTCCAAGTGGTTGTTGCGTTACCATAGAGTATGGTCCTACCGATCGAGCGTGTATTTTGTCCTCAACGAGGTGATGGAGTTTGAGCATGTACTTGACTCCCACCATTGTCTTCTCCTTAAATGCCTCACCTGTTCGTCCGTCAAACAATTGTACTTTTCCATCTGGATTCATTCCCGCTTGCTTCATGAGATCACCTACCTGCTCCGTGGAAATACCGTTGAGGATAGGAGTTGCTACCATGATACCGAGCTTCTTTGCGGCCATACCAACGTGTGCCTCAAGAATTTGCCCGATATTCATACGAGAGATAACTCCGAGTGGATTGAGAAGAATATCTACTGGCGTTCCGTCTGCGAGAAATGGCATATCCTCGATTGCGGCAATACGAGAGACAATACCCTTGTTTCCGTGTCGTCCAGCCATCTTGTCACCTACCTCGATCTTACGAGTTTGTGCGACATAGACCTTCACTTGTTTAAATACTCCAGTTGCGAGATTATCTCCATCTTCGCGACGAAGGTTGTGGACGGCGATAACCTTTCCTCCAGATCCTGATGGGATGACGAGTGAAGAGTCTTTTACATCCTTAGACTTGTCTCCAAAGATCGCTCGAAGGAGTCGCTCTTCTGGTGAGAGCTCGATTTCTCCCTTTGGAGTCACCTTACCAACGAGGATATCTCCCCCCTGTACAAAGGCTCCAACTCGGATGATACCATCCATGTCAAGGTCTTTTAGCTTGGTGCTTGAGACATTTGGGATGTCATTTGTCGTTTGCTCAGGGCCGAGCTTGGTCTCTCGTACATCCATTACGTACTCGTTGATATGCACAGAGGTGAAGTGATCCTCTTGCATGATGCGAGAGGAGATAATGATCGCATCCTCAAAATTGTATCCTCCCCATGGCATGTACGCTACAACGAGATTGCGTCCAAGAGCGAGCTCACCGTTGTCGATAGACTGACCGTCTGCGAGGATTTGCCCTGCAACGATCTTGTCTCCTGTAGATACTTTCGGTTTCTGATTGATGAGCATGTCATGGTTTGATCGCTCAAAGGTGCGTAGCTCGTGTGTCACCTTTTTCCCAGATTTCGAGAGGAGAGTGATATGTCGTGCGTCAACTCCGATAACTTCACCAGCTTCGTCTGCCTTGATAACATATCCTGATCCTTCACCGATCATACGCTCAGCTCCTGTACCGACTACTGGAGCCTCTGGTCGTACGAGAGGGACTGCTTGTCTCATCATATTTGTCCCCATCTCGGCTCGTGTTGCGTCATCATGCTCGATAAATGGGACGAGTGAAGTTGACTCAGACATGACCTGCTTTGGGGACATATCGATATGAGTAATCTCTCGAACATACTCACTTGATGGCTCAAAGTTCTTTCGAGCGGAGATACGAGTATCTGCAAAGTTTCCGAACTCGTCAATTGGAGCATTTGCCTCAGCTATCACAAGTGATCTTTCTTCATAAGCATCAAAATACTCATAACTGTCTGTGAGATACCCTCGAACTTCTATATTCTTGTCTGCTATGCCAGTAGAAATAGCAGCTGCTAACGCCTCAGTGATCAGAGTTTTTTCAGGGACGATAACTTTCCCCTTTGCGTCTATTATATCGTCGAGAGTTATATGATTGACTGCAGATTTCCCGTCATTTGCAACTGTGTGGGAGATGATACGAAATGGAGTCGTAATGAATCCGTGTCGGTCTATGCGTGCAAAACTCGCAAGGTGGAGTACGAGACCAATATTTGGTCCTTCTGGAGTTGCAATCGGACAAATACGTCCGTACTGAGTAGGATGTACGTCACGTACCTCAAAACTCGCTCTCTCTCGAGTGAGTCCTCCTGTACCGAGCGCGGTAATACGACGCTTGTGGGCGAGCTCAGAAAGTGGATTTGATTGATCCATGAACTGTGAGAGCTGTGAAGTTCCAAAGAATTCCTTGAGAACTGCTACAATCGGTCGAGAGTTAATGAATGTTCCTGGGGTTGCCTCAGAAATATCCACTATCGTCATACGATCCTTGGCGATCTTCTCAGTACGAGCGAGACCGACCCTCACTTTATCGTACACAAGTTCTCCAACAGATCGAACACGTCGATTTTCGAGGTGATCAATATCGTCCCAGTTATGACCTGGCTCTTCAAATACGAGTCCCATGAGGTACTGAAGCCCCATAATAAGATCTTCTCCAGAGAGAAATCTCGTGATGTCATTATACTCTAGATTCTGTCCAGTCTTGCGGTTAATCTTGATTCGAGCTACCTCTCCAAGGTCAAATCTCTTTACATCGAGAAATGTTGCATTAAAAAGATCAAGAACTCGCTCGTCTGTACCGAGATCTCCTGGTCTTAGAAGCTTATAAATAGCGTAAAGTGCCTCCATACGAGATTTTGTCTTGTCTTTTTCGATTGTTGGCCCAATGTGATTGGCAACAGCTTCTTTGTTGCCTTTGAATGCTGCAAGGATCTCAGCGTCTGATTCAATTCCAAAAGCTCGCAGGAGTACTGTTACAGGGATCTTACGCTTCTTGTCGATCTTTACATTGATGACTCCACGTTTTTCGATCTCGATCTCAAACCATGATCCCTTCGCTGGTATAATCTTCATAGCGTAGTATCCTGCATGTTTTTGATCAGGTACAAAAAACATACCAGTTGATCGGATGATCTGGTTGATGATGACCCGCTCGATACCATTTACTACAAATGTTCCCTTGTCGGTCATGAGGGGAATACCTCCCATGTAAACATCCTGTTCTTTGATCTCACCCGACTCTTTGTTGAGCATCTCAAGACGAATTTTGAGTGGAGCCTCATAGTTGAGATTCTTACGCTTGGCATCAGCCATAGAGTACTTTGGCTCTTCGAGCATGAGCCCTTTGTAGGAGATATCTATTTTTTCTCCTGAGAAGTCTTGAATAGGGAAAGTTTCTCGAAATGATCGGTCGAGACGGTTTTTGAGGAAATCATTGTAACTGTCGAGTTGTACCTCAATGAGATTTGGAAGCTCGAGAATAGAGTTGTCCTCTGAAAAAAAGTAACGCCCCTCAACGGAGTATACCTCATTAAAGCTCCCGCGAGGAAGAGATGAAGACTTTGAGACAATGCTACTTTTGATAGCTTTTGAAGTAGGTTCTTTCTTTGCTGGCATGCCGGAGCGGGGGTGAGAAGATAATATAAAAAGGCCCTCGCCGGCCAGTACACAATCATTTGCGCGAGTGCAACGAGCAGTAGTATAGGGGGAGAGAGCTCTTTTGCAAAAGTATTATGAGGATTCGCTGAGTATAATCCGTTAAAAATGCTATTCGAGCGAAAATAGATATTTTTCAGAATAAGTATTATGCGATTTGAGTTGTGACCTTTTCAGTAGTAGGTAGCGCAGCCCTCTCTGATAATCCTGTATTTCTGAATGCACTGGTAAATGCGGATACGCTCATTTGTCCATCAACTGATGCGAGTCCGTATGACCGAGCGAGCCAAGTGTAGCTTGGTGTATGGGGGAGACTTCTGCGAGCGTTATCCATGTTGCGTAAAACTGCCTCAGGAGTACTCATATCCCCACTGATATCGAGCCCGAGTGTTTGCCCGATACGAGCGATAATGAGGGATTCTTCTCGTACAGAGCTCCCATCGCGAGTCTTGGCAAGGAGATCATCTCGAGCAATGAGAGGGAGCATCTCCTTTAGAACTGGTCCAAATCCGTCGAGTCCGAGCTTTGTGCTGATATTTGCGAGAATTATTGCAGCAGCAGACTGCTTTGGATCGACTTCAATTGGCTTTGCGTCTCCTTGTATGAGGGTTATTGCGCCTGATTTACTCTCACAAATGAGATACTGCCCAAGTACTATGGGGTGTTCTGGAGTAAGTCGAGAAAAGATTTCCCCACTTGAAGCTCAGTTTGGGATATGCTCTGCCCGGGATAACTCAGCTGTGTAACTTGTACTATTAGAAAAGGTGTCTGCTTGGTATCATTCATTCCCTCTGTTGTTATCAGTAAATCGATCAGTTCTATCTCTGTATATTGGCTCAGCCTTTCGATCCTCTAGTGTAAAAAATGCGGAGTACGGATTATAAGTTTCGTATATTCAGATGGCTTCTGCTCTCTGATTATCTTCGTGGTATTGATTTATTGTTCCATCCTTCGCTCGACGGAGTAGCTCATTTTCCATGAGTCCGAGTACTGTATCATTCATTTTTATGAGCTCGGCAGATGGTTCTGAGACTGCATTAAATGCAAGACGAAACTTGGTATGGAGAGCTGAGTTTTCGATTACTTGTTCCCAGGTGTAATTAAATCCAATAAGCTCACGAAGGGGATTGATTCAAGCTTCTTTTAAATCTTTTACCCTTATGCTCGATTGGTGCTTTGATTCGTCTGCTGCTCCTTTAAGGAAAATTATTTCTTTTGTTCCAGACTTTGCGAGATCTTTATCTGCGAGGACTATAGCCTCCTCGTTTGTTAGTGCTTTCCCAGTCTTTTTCTCCTGAGTTTTTATACTCTGCTGAGTTGTCTGTACGCTTGTGACAAGCCTTTTTTGTACTTGCGTATCTTTGCTTATAATTGCTTGCTGTCTTTCGGCAGGTTTACTATCGATATACTTTTCAATTACTCGGTAAGCTTTTGTTTCATTAGAATTGAGAAGCTTATTTTTTATAAGTTCTTCGAATACTTTTCTCGTATCTGCTAGACTCGTATCACTTTTAGTGAGAAGTTTTTCAAAGCTCTCTGCAGACTCGAGTATCTTTCTGGACTCCAAGGGGAGACTCATGAGACTGCCGTGAGCCACATGCTTTACCATATCACGTATGGGAGTCTTGTGACTAAACACCCCCTCCAGGGCATCAATACTCGCCTCAGCAGACTTACTCTTATTCGTAGCACTTGTTACACTTGTGATCTCGAGAATAATCTTGAGTATATCCGCCTTAGGATCGACTCATGCGAGTCCTACAATGAGTTGCGGTAGGAAGTCAGGAGAACTTATATTCGCAAGTATCTCCTTACTATTTTTTAGGCCATGCTTTTCGAGTACTGCTTCGACCTCCTTTGGATTACTTGCTGCTGCTTCGTTCATTTTCCCTACAATTTCTTTAAAAATATTACGGGTTTTTGTCAGAGTTCCGCTATTTTTATCAGCCTGTAGCTTTATTTGAGCCTTAGTATCTCCTTTCAGCCAGAGAAGAGATACCTCATATGCTTTATTTTTTCAGAGTTTTTGTACGAGACTCGCGAGATTGAGTTCTCCAGAAAGATCCAAAATTGAGAGGTAATTTGCAAAGTTCTCAGAGTTAAACTTACTTACTGGCTGATCTTGGAAAGTTTTTAGGAGGTCTCACTCGGCAGTAACAGCAGATGACATCTTATTTTTTTCGATGACAGTAGTATTGACTGCTCCAGTGAGTGCATCACTTGTTGAGTGAATCTCCGAGGTAGAAATATTAATCGCCTGAACACCATGTATCTTCCCTGTTTGTACTGTTTTAAATGCCGCTTCAATAAGTTTTTTCTCATCTTCCTGAGCAGCAAGAGTGAGTGTTCGTATCTTAAGCCTGCTAATATGATCAATTGCAATGAGGAGGGCCCCTAATTTTTTAGTATTATCATCGTTCCGTGGACTCATTGATGTTTCTATTTGTAAGAGCTTATCAAGCTCGCCTCTATGCTTGAGAATACTCTCCTTGGAAGAGTCCCCTATGAATCAATAAGTGGCTCCAGCTTGGAGTTTTGCGATTTGTTCTAATTTTCTAAGAAGTTGAGCTCGTTCAACCTCAAACTTCTCATTAAATACTTTTTCACGGCTTTCAGACTTCGATCGGTCAGCCATTACTTCCATGATCCTCTCTTGGCTCCCGGCAGTTTTTATCCCTAGAGTCCCCAAGAAGCTCGCATAAAATGCATCCAGCATTGCAAATGATTTCGGGTTGTTCTTTTGCACATGTGCTTTCCATTTTGGATCTCCTGATTCCCAGGCATGGAGAAAGAGTCACATCTTCCTTGGATTATTGAGGAGAGTTTGTGCAAGATTTTGTACTTCTGTTTGAGTTAGTTCTGATATATCTTCGAGCGCCTCTTTGGTAGGCCCCCGGAGTGATCCATTAGTATTTTCTCTAAGAGCATCTGCAATACGATGGTAGGTACTCGGAGGTTTTGGGCACGCTGATCGAAGTTTTTCTATTTTTCAAGTAGTTGTTTTTTGAATATCTGCAAAAGATTTATCAGTATCACTTATGAGGGTAATCACTGAGTCAACAAATCTTTCAAAGTCTGCAGGACTTTTACAAGTATTACGTATACTTGCGAGTTTAATTGCAACTTCAGCCTTAAAAGCTTTCTCTGCTGATCCGTCAGATCAGCGGTTTACATTTACATGAAAGAGGGCTTCCCGACGACGTCTCTCGTCAGTACTTGAAAGATCACGAATAATATCAGCTAATCCACCCTCTTTTTTTACTTCTTTTGGAGAGTTTGAGAGAGATGGGGCAGTCTTTGGTGTACTTTTCTGATCGGACATAGACTGAGCATATCCTATCTTCAGTCTTGACGCAAAAAACTGCGATTATCTCTCACTTTTGATATATCTGTATCCTCGTATGATCAGAGAAATGAGAATAATCCCCAGAAGTGCAGAGAGAAATAGATACTTTTGATCAGTAGATGCCTCGAGAGAGGACGCCTTTATGAAGTCGGTCTTTAGAATAGGAGAGGGGGCAAGAATGACCTCTGGGATAGGGGAAATCTCAACTGGAGGAATTGGGCTCTCTATTTTGGGTGGAGAGACAGGAGGTATTTCTAGAATAGGTACTTTTACTACAGGTATACTAGCTACTAATTTGGGCGCTGGAGGTCTAATGATGCTCGCCACACTCTTCGCATAGCCCTCTGGGCTCCGCAGCTCGTAGACCGCAGGGTCTACTCGCCCGAGGTCGTACCGACCGCTCGGGAGTATGGTTGTGCCCGGAGCTATGCTCCTGGACCCTGAGCCCGAAATCACCTCCCATCCTCCAATATCAATAGTCCCAGTACTCGTGTTGACGAGTGCGAGAGAGTCGCCGCGCGTCTCGAGCTCGATCGCGTCCGAGTAGAGGATAGTGTAGTCAGATCGCTCGATGCGACTCTCGAGCTGCGTTGTCACATATCCAAAATATACGAGCGCACAGGATGTATCCAGGGTAATGACATTCACATACTTTATGAGATCTGCAGGAGTCCCATTGCGCCGACAAGTATACCATATTTGCGCCTGGGGGTCGCTTGCCGTGAGCTCGACTCGTATGGGTCCCGAGTATTTCCCACTTGGCTGAGAGCTTGTTACAATGATCTTTGGAGTGCTCTCATCAGCCTGTACCGTCCCACAAAATACCCCAATAATAATACTACAGAGGAGGGCGAGAGAAATACTCGAGAGTTTGGGCATTTGTATGAATAAAATCTAACTTATAAAGCCTACACTATCCTCTGCGTTGTGCAATTGATTTATAAAAAAACTTTGCCCATATTTCTCGGTCGGCTGGTTGTGGGAGTTTTCTTGAATTCCACTCATTTTTCTCTACACTACGTAAGTCGTCAAGTTCTTCGCAGAGCTTCGATCTCGGGGATGATATAGAATTCTACAGTAGAATCGTACTCTCTCGTGTGCTTTTCGTCGGGGGCTCCTGCCCGTCGTTAAAAACCAGGAGCACCACAAATGCAAACACTCGTGTTGCCCGCGGACTCGCAGCGTTCAAGAACGCTTTTGCGACTGCACCTACTTTTGCCTAAGCATCAGTAGTCTCGCCCTCTCTCCGGAGAGTACCGGTCGGTTGACCTGGCGAAACCAAGCTTTCTCTTTTAGTCTTTGAGGGGATTCTTGGCACCAAAAGACTCTTCTCCTCAGGTGATAGGTAAGTCCTGAGTCAGTCGTATAATCTTGCCTCGCAAGTCTCATTTTTTGCCTCTTTCTCTATCAGGCTTGCGTACCAGAAATAGGCTATAAAAGTAGATGCACCTGAGATACTCTATTGGACACGGGGGCGGTTCCCGTCATCTCCACCAAAGTATATATGATGACCCTGAGAGGGGTCTTTTTGTTTTGTCTCCACAAACCTCTCAAAATACCTCGGAGTTGATTCAGGGAACACACGTACTCGGTTAATCCCGAGCAAACTTGACCGTTTATCCCACGCCTCTCAAAACGATGTAGAGAGCCCGAGTTTGTATCCACATGACTTCAGTATCTCACCTGATCGAGGCGACATGCGACCAGCTGGAAATATATAGGTTTGAATCGTCTTTCAGGTCATTGACTCAAGTATTTTCCTGGACTCACATACCGTACGGCGCTCTGTCAGCTCAGGCATGGTATCCTGATCATCGTGATGGAGTGAGTGAGACGCGATAGTAAACAGTGGCTCGCTTGAGAGCTCCTTTACGAGAGATTTAGTCATAAATACATCAGTCCCGAGTCGATCCGTGATAATCCCAAAAGTAAATGGGACCTTGAACTCTCGAGCAATTGGCGCCAGCTCAGTATATGAGTCGATCCACCCATCATCTACACTGAATACAAAAACATTCTTGTTTGGATAACACTTAGTCTGCTCAGCAGAGATAAGCTCGTCGCTCGTGAGGAGCGCAACTTTTTTAGCCTCTGTGAGGTTTCGTACCATTTCCATATGTGACCTAAATACCTTTGGGTCTACTGAGAGCTGCACGATGATACGTGCATCTGTCGGGATCACTTTGCGGATATAGTGATACATAAAGATACTCACACGAGCCTCTCTATAACATTGCGCTTTTGGAGTAACTACAACAGTATCTAGAGTGGGAGTAGGTTTATTTGGAGGAGAACCCAGATGCTCTTGACTGATGACAACTCCAAAAGTGGCGAGACTTACTCATACGCCTATGATCCACAGTCTCTGGATACTTGAAAGTTTTATCATATTTACTAGTTAACTCCCCCGAGCGATATACTTTTAGTCACCCTATCTGCATTATAGATGATCGTAGTCCCGATCACTCCGAGGATCTCTCCCTGAGCGATTGACTCAAACCCTGGAGATCCCTTGTAGTACGCGAGTACCTCGCTTGAGAGCTCGATAAAGTATGCTCCACTGTGGAGGGATATATGCGCTCAAGTGATACTTCGGTCGGCGAGTGGCATGAGTATTGGAGCGTTTTTTCCATCTTCGAGTACGAGCCAAGGCTTTCCTCACTTGAGCCCGAGTGAGAGTGTTTCATCCCCAAATCTATGAGTCGCCTCGACAGTCTCTAGTCCTGAAATAGTCAGGAGTCCGAGGCTTCCTCCGAGGTCGTACATCTTTCCGTTATTGATAATAACAGTCTTGTCTCGATAGGTGGTAAGCTGTGTAATACCACTAAAGCTCACCGCGCCAACAATAGGAGTAGAGCTATTAAAAAATCCACCACCAAGCTGAGTGATGGCGCTCGCAGTCCGGAAAAAGTCGTTGTGAGCCTCAAGAATTGGCTCAGTGAGTCCCTGATACTTACCAGTTATAAATCTCCCGATAGTCTGTTCTTGAGTAGCTACCAGTGTTCCTCGACGCGCTGGAGATCGTGGCTTGTCGACCGCAGGACAAAATATATCTCCTCAGATCATGCGAGCCTCTGCACATAGTGCCGCTCCTTTGAGGAGGTCTCGCTGAGTGAGCATACCGTTTACGAGCTCAAAAGTACGATTTCCACTCGAGAAGAATCCTTCACCAAGTGAAACGAGAGGAGTATTCACATCTGCAATGTTTGTACGAATAGCTCAAGGTACCCCTGCAGACGTATTTCGTAGGCTCGTAGCACCACTTTGAGTGATCGCAAAGGTAGATACTCCATCTCCAGTACGAACGATCCGCAGATACCCCCCAGATGCAGTTTTTCCAATGGCAGTTGTTGGGCTGAGATTGGCAGAAAGACTTTCCTTACTTTCTTCTATGTCCGTGAGAGCCTGATCTAGAGTAATTGGACTTCGCAGCTCAAGGAGTCGTACATTATTGAGGTAGAATGGATTGGTCTTTGAGAGCTCCACATTGATCGAAAGAGGGAGATACCCGCTCTCTCGTACTTCAATACTGTACTTGCCATAGTCGAGGATTTTTTTATCACCATTTGTGTATGGCTTACCATTGAGCGTCATAGATCCAGGAGTTGGCTCGACTCGTAGACTCACGATCCCAAACGATCGGAGAAAATCGTCATTTTGTATGATTGCTCCAGACTGTGCTACTGGCTGAGTTACTACTACTCACCCGGCTTGGAGAAGCTTTTCAAATCCGAGTCGTATCGAAAAATAATACCCCTGAAAAAACATGTAGAGAAGTGTCGCAAATATGATCACTATCACCCAGAATATCTGGTAGGATCTTCGCTTGTGCCTGATTTCTTCGTGAAAACTATCGAGCATGGGAGGGCGTTAACTGTTTTTTCGTTTCATCTTTTGGGTCGTATCAAACGAGTCAATGCGTTTACCAAGAAAGAGTCGTACCTGACTCTCGATGGCAGGGAGGGAGAAGAGTGTGAGGGTGAGTATAGGCACCACGAGCCACTGGAGCATAGCGTATACATAGTCCCGTTTGCGAAACTTGGTGTAGCGCCGCATGATGTGGATCGATAGAACTCCTGGGAGCACGACTGTCGCGAAAAGTATAGTGAATATGATCGAGCTAGCGAGTGGGACCGTGAGGACGGCGATCGAGGTACGAAAACTCTCAAATATGCCTGGGATATATCCGATGAAAAAGAGCATAAACGCTCCCCCCGCCCAAAAAAGGTGGTTTTGGATGAGGTAGACGGTCTTGCGAATCTTGTCCCAGAGAGGGATCTTTTTACTCGCTGCAAATGCTGGGAGCACAAACTCTATATCCGTACATCCCCATGACCAACGCCGGAGTTGCTTGTACTGGGAGACGATTGTCCGCCAGAGGCTCGTCTCATCAACGAGATCCATACGACACACTGCTGGGACATTGACGATACGAAACATGCCATCCCATGCGAAGTAGCTTCTCCAGTACTGTAGTCCATCCTCCACTATCGAGGTGCGTGACCAATAGTCTGACTTTTGGAGACAGAGGAGGGATTGACCGTAGACGGCAAAATTGCGGTAAAATTCAGGATTTTGAGATTCAAAAAGCTGCCAGAGAGTGGTCCCCATGGCGATTAGTCTTGCAAAGAAGTGTCCCTCTACCCAGTTATTGGAGTAGATGGGAGTATATTGATAGATCGCCTGGTCTCGGTACTCGGTGGTGACAAATCGGTAGGTGGCAATAGCAAAAAACTTACTCTCGACCTTGGTATCTGTATCGATGGTAGAGACAAATACTGCGTGTGGATCGAGTTCTCGACCGAGAGACTTCATTTGTGCCTCATACTGCATGACCGCGTAGGAGATGTTTGACCCCTTGACTCGTCACTCGCCAGGGAGATCAGCAGGGTGTACGATATTCACGATCTTTACCGGAGAGCGAGCTGCGAAGTTGGCGATAATATTTTTGGCGTGAGTCTCGGCCTCTGGGGCACGAGCCTCGGTTGCGAGGAGGATTGTAATACCCGCCATATTTGGGTAGTCGTTTGCGATGATCGCCTCGATATTCTCAGCTATTACGTCGTATGGCTCAGTATAGATCGGCACTACTACGAGATGCTCGAGGAGGGGTGCGTGAGTAGCTACGATCTCATCATCGTGAAACCCTCGATCGTTGTAGGTGAGAAGTTCAAAATAGGACTTGAGTACATAAAAATAGGACTCAAACACCTTGATCGTCCAGTACGATATATAGAGAGCGATAAAAAAGAGGCCAATCTGGTAATCAATTTGTATGAGGAGCACTGGCAGCCCGAACACGCAGAGAAGCAGGAGAATTGGGAGCTTTGAGAGGAATCCTGAGCGGAGATAGAAGGGTTTTTTCACGCGAAAATAGTGTAAGCGTAGTGTAGTCAAAATCTCTTGAATGCAAGGAAGAGTATGTGAGTAAAAACATAAAAACTCCCGAGCAGGATCGCCCGAGAGTGTGGAGCACGAGAGCCTCAATCTCGTGCTCAATGTATCCCCATTTGTATGTTGTTTTTATTTTAGATGATCATAATAACGCAGAGGGTTAGGGGTAATTACTTTCGTAATTTCTGGGAAATCCCAGTAACAGTATTACACAACTTATAGTTTATATTGTCAACTATATTGCTCGGGAAAAATCTCTATGACTACAAAACCTTTTGCACTCTCGCTCGACTTATCTACAATCCTCGCATGCAACACCTACAATGCCATGTCGCAAACTACGAAGTCGGGGGGATACTCATCCTTGCTGATGCTGATTGTGTAATCAATGTGACGGATCGAATAGGAGTAGTAGGGGCAAATGGAGCAGGAAAGTCGACACTCATGAAGTTTATCACGGGCGAGCTCAGTCACCCTGAGGCTCATATTCTCAATACTGGGAGCATGCGACTCGGGTACCTGTCGCAAATACATTTTGATCGTGAAGATGAGGGAGTTCGAGCAAATCTTCACGGAGCATTTAGCGAGATCATGGAGCTCGAGCGAGCAGTAGATGAGGCAGCGACTCATATGGATGAAGAGGGAGGGATAGAGCGCTATACTGAGCTCCTGGATCGTATGCATATGTGTGGAGGGTATGACTATGATCGAGAGATAGATCGCGTATGTCGAGGGCTTGGGATATTTGAGCTTCTCGACCGCTCAGTCAAAGAAGTCTCTGGAGGACAGCGTACCAAGATAGCACTCGCGAAGGTGCTTCTCTCACGACCTGACTTTTTATTCCTTGATGAGCCGACGAATTTTATCGACCTCGAGTCAGTAGAGTGGCTTGAGAAATACCTGGTTGAGACATGGAAGTGAGGATATATGATCATCTCCCATGACCGAGAATTTCTCGATCGCACGACCCTCCTCACCTATGAGATCCGCTCTAAGCGCCTCACAACCTTTACTGGGAATTACACCGAGTACCGTCGTACGAGACGAAAAGAGCTCGAGTGAATGAAGAAGAGATTTGAGGTGCAACAAGATCACCTCAAAAGTGAGAAAGACCTTATAAATCGGTTTCGAGCTGGGTCACGCGCTGGATTTGCCAAGAGTCGAGAGCGAGCGCTCGGAAAGGTCGAGCTTCTCGAGTCTCCTGAGGAGGATTTTAAGGTATCATTTACTTGGACAGAGGGAGAGGATACTCCTGATCGAGTGGTATGGCAAAAAGAGGTATTTGTCGGGCGCGAAGAACCACTCTTTTTTGTCTCAGAGCTCACGCTCGCAGGACGAGATCGTATCGGTATTGTGTGACCAAATGGGGCAGGGAAGTCCACTTGGCTCAAGACTCTCCTCGGACAGATACCTGCTCTTGAGGGGCGGATTGTCCTCGGGAAATGAGTCGAGATTGCCTACTACTCGCAGATGCATGAGGAGCTCGATCACACACTCTCGCTCTACGCTAACTATGAGCGAATCGTCGGAGGGACAACTCGAGAGCGACTCGCCGGCATACTTGGATACTATGGATTTGACTACCATGATCTCGACAAGCTCATTGGGAGTTTTTCTGGGGGGCAGATCAGCAAGATCCTTTTTGCGATACTCGGACAAAAGCCCGCAAATCTCCTCATCCTCGATGAGCCTACCAATCATCTCGACTATGATACCAGGGAGGCACTCGAGAGATCACTACGAAAATATCCGGGAGCGATACTCTTTATCTCGCACGACCGATACTTTGTAAATAGGCTCGCGACGCATCTCTGGATCATCGATAAGTGAGAGGTGTCACTTTGTTACGGAAACTACAATGACTATCAGCTCAAGCTCGAGCGGGGACTCGACTTTGATATGTCACTCTGGCAGGAGGATGGCGAGCTTGATATGGTGCTCCAGGATAAGCTCGGAAAGAACGAGGCGAAGCGTATCAAGATGAAGTTTGCGAGAAAGTGGGATTAACTTGCTACTATTTTCACTTGATAATACATTCGGAGGCTTTATAGTGATTTACATCCGTCTATCTTTGTCAATAACTCTATGATCCTTTCATTTGCTGATGCGTATAGAGTTCGAGAAACAAATCAAATAGCCGCCGAAGAATCACATCTCACGGGCATTGGACAGCAAATTATTGATAATGTGATAACTACTCCAGCTTCACTTTCTCTCCGCCTGGATCACTCTAGTAGATCTGTTGTGACTGTAAAACAATGAGAAGTGGCAGAAGTAGTAATATGTGCAAGTATTGCTGAATTAAAACAACAAGGCGTCTCAGAAATTACTCCTTCAGATGCTCTAGTTGTACAGTATTTTGGGCAATTTATAGAAGAGTTCGTATCTTGAGTGCTCTCAGTAAACCGTGCGCAAATATCAGAGAATTCCTATGTGACTGATTTTGCTCAAAAAGAAGATTTTCAGACTGCTTGAGATGCTGCAGTATACGGTCTTTTCTTTAAGAAACATAAGAGGAACAATCAGCTTACTTCAAAAGATTATTTACACTTTGCTTCTCAGTGCTACTTTAGATGGTATGGACAAAAGCCAACCTCTATTGGTCATCTCTTGTCTGAGCGAGTAGCAAAACTTTTACCAATAATGGATGGTATCCTTGAGAGGAGTTTTCCGAAGGTAGCTCAACGACACTTGGTGAGGGTGTAGAGTATTTCGTAAGAAATATTAGATCCCCATAGTTCAGATTCTCTGAAGGTAGTAGTTAGAATTGTTCTTAATAATCCATTATTACAATGAAAAATATATTCTCTGATGAAGTTCAATATCATCCTGCAAAGCTAGCACTCAGAATTTATAATGAGAATATTCTAACTGTTAAAAGTTTTTTCATTTGAAGTAATACATTTTGAATTTGATTCATCCTATGAACCTTTACTTTGATTATATTATTCCCAGATTATTCTATTTTTTTTAATACTTATCTATTCAATTGTTATAAATTCATTTATAGTTTAGTGAAGGTATATAGGCTATAAAGATTGATTTGTCGAATGATATGAACTGTGTTGTACTGAAAATAGGGAAGAAGATTTACTGCTTAAAACAACACTTTTGAAGTACTTTGATAAGAAAGGTATTAATAAAAGAGATTTATACAAGTTTCTAGAAACAAACTCTGCTAGGCAGTAAGTTACTCACTAGATAATATTTATATTCAAGAGCTTTATGAGAACTCACATCCAGACTCCAGAAGTTATTAAAGTAGGTCTTGATGAAGAGCTACTTTATACATCTTGGAAATCTGTCCAAGCAGAAAGTGCCCTTGCAGCTCTAAATAAAACTTTGGATTCAAAGTGACTCTAACTCCAGATTCTTTCGGATACGGATCCTAACTAAAAACACCTCGTGTACATGAGGTGTTTTATAATCACAGATTCTCCTACTTCCCCCCAAACAGACTCCGATACTCCCCATACCCCTCCTTCTCGAGGTCAGCGCGAGCAATAAATTTCATAGCTGCCGAGTTCATGCAGTAGCGTTTACCTCCTTGATCTCTCGGTCCATCATCAAACACGTGCCCGAGGTGTGAGTCAGCATTTTTAGATCGTACCTCTATGCGAGTCGACCAAAGCGTGCTATCCTCGACAAATTTTACAATACTTGGATCGATCGGCCGAGTGAAGCTTGGCCATCCAGTACCAGAGTCAAACTTATCAAGTGATGAGTAGAGCGGAGTACCATCTACTCTATCCACATAGATGCCAGGCTCTTTGTTTTCGCTGTACTCATTTTTGAACGGTGGCTCAGTCCCA
>JAYWGH010000055.1:0-4714 GCA_043778375.1 bacterium | reverse complement strand
TTTATAAATATTTACTTTATTCAACTCATAATAATCTACTAGTCAAATTCATTTGCTAAAGTTTAAACAGTCTATAGGATAAAAATATTCTTATTTATAAATAAACTACAAAATGGCATTCGCACTCTTATCAAAAATAAAAGAGTTTTTTGTACCAGTACCACTTCAGAGTACTCTAACAAAAAAAGAAATTGAGCACATCCAATTTCGGTTGCAGTGTCAGGTTTCAAAAGTAACTCACCGAGCTGCGATCTCAATCTCTTGCAGTTGAGGTACTCATCATTTCGTAGAATTTGAAGAATTACATATTGCTCGCCCCGAATGGCTTGCAGCTAGAGTTTCAACACTACGCGACATAGTCACAAAAGATATGTATGGAGATACTATTATAAAATATGAGAATACAGCTACTCAATTTTTAATGAGAGTTCAACAGATAATCCAGGGAGAAAATTCTCCAATTTTAAAACTGTATTTAGTTGATCAGTGCCCAACAAACAGTATATATAACATGCAAATTTCTACTGTAGATACAGTAAATAGTATACTACGAGACCCAATTGATAGGCCTCTAGAGACCTCAAATCTCTGAGATTATACTATAACATGTACGTGAGGAGGGGTATCAGAGTGAAATTATCGTGTTATATATTCTACCGCAAAGCCAACTCCAACAGAAATGAATTTGTAATATATACCTGTTAAACTCTCACCCTGTAAACAGAATTCTATTTAGCGAGAATATCGAGCATGATGATCCTCGTAGAGCGGGATCTCAATACATTTGTCGCCCGGATCTCGAGAGTATGAGCTCCAGGACTCAGTGTATCGCCAACACTCACTGCATATTCTTGTCCTGAAACGTTCGCACCTAATATTTTAAAGAGCTTATCATCTATATACACATTGATGGCCGATAGCTCCGTAGCATCCTGTACCTGAAATCTCAGATTTGCAGATTGCCCCTCAAAAAGAGCGAGTTTTGGTGGATCATTCGTCGGGTTAAGGAGTACTATCACTGGGGCTGGGGCAACTCCACCAAAATTGACAGTAAAACTTGTTTTCCCAGCATATCAATATTGATCAATTGCTATGAGAGAGAGAGTCTGCTCACCAGTAAACTCTGAACCAAAATTATAATTAAAAGTATACTCTCAAAATTTTATTGGTTCAAGATAGGTTGACTGAAGCTCGTCACTTCATCGCATGAGTTTGACTCGCACAATATCATTTACTGCCGTAAAAGTCATCTTGAGACTCACTCGACCGAGAGACCGAATAACTCCACTCTCGAGTGGCTGAGTTACACTAATAAGTGCTCCCGACTCTGACGGTCGAATACACTCCTCATCTGATTGACTCGTGATGTATCAACCTCCAGAAGACGCGATCCCTGATCACCCAACTGCTACACCAGCAGCCCATTTACGAGTAGCACTCACCCAAGTAGAGTCATACGACTCGACGATTGGAGTAAAATCGACGAGTACTCCGGATCGAATTGCGTCGGCAGGTGTACGATCAGTAACTCGTCAATTACAAAGACTATCAACAGTAATCTCCTTGCCTGTTGACTCATACTTTGTAGGCTTGACGGCAAACATTGAGCTCACTCGACTCTCACCAGGTGTCCCCTTGGTGACAAGTTTCCCAGTAATACTCGAGATTGTAGCACTCGTCACACTCGCAGGTTTTTTAAACTGCATCACCGGGAGCCCTTTGTGCGCAAACTCCATATAATCTCGCCAAATAGGTGCTGCACAATTAAGTCCATCACAGCTCCCCTTGGTTTCTGATCCATCGACATTCCCAGCCCATACAACCGTCGTATATTGAGGAGTGTATCCTGCAGTCCAGAGATCTCGTGGGAGAATCTTTTTCTCTCCTCATTTACTTACATCCTTGTTAGAGGTCCCAGTTTTTGCAGCTACTGGACGATCCTTGAGCGTAAGGACATTGTTCCAAAAAGCACTTGGCCGAGCGCTCGCGTCAGAGAGGATATTTGAGAGAAGATACGAAGCTGCATCCGAAAATACATACTTCCCTGAAATCGGAATAAACTCATCGATCACATTTCCTTTTTTATCAATGATCTTAAGAATGGGCTCTGGCTCTTGTCTCCAACCTCCATTTGCAAATACAGAGTATGCCTGTGCGAGCTCGAGGGGCTTCAGCTCTCCTGTCCCGATGGCGAGTGGCATTCCGTATTTTCCATCGTCTCGGAGGGAGTTAATACCGATATTTCGAGCATGCTTCACAACTTCTTCTTCCCCTCCTGCCACCTTAAACATCTTGATCGCAGGAATATTACGAGAGTAGTCAAGGGCAGTACGGATCTTCATCTTCCCGAGGAATTTTTGATCATAATTGTCAGGATTCCACTTTCAAAAGGTTGTATCCACATCATAGATCGGAGTCTCGGGTCCAACTGCATCCTTGGACATAGCGAGTGAGTAAACAATCGGTTTAAAACTCGATCCAGGTTGCCGCAAGCTCGTTATCACGTTCACCTGTCCCTGCTCGGGAGTATTGGTGTAGTCGGGACTCCCTACCATTGCCATGATCTGCCCAGTAAGATTATCAAGAGATATCAGCGCCGCACTCTTCGCTCCATATTTATCACGATTTATGAGAGATTGAGCGAGGACGAGCGCCTCGGCTTTATTTTGAAGTTTTGGGTCTATTGTCGTATAGATCTGGAGCCCTCCCTGGTCAAAAAAGTCATCTCCGTACTTACGAGTGAGGAACTCCTGCACATACATGACAAAGTGTGGATGTTTGATCGCTGAAGCATTCCGTCTGAACTCAAAATCTATCGCATCGATCACTACTTTTTTGAACTCATCTGGAGTGAGCTTATCGTCCTCGAGCATACGAGTTGCTACAAAGTCCTTACGACCCGTATTATACTCGAGAGAATACCCGGCGAGTGACTTTACACTTGGTTTAACTGGTACAGGTTTCGTTGGTTTTTTTGGATCAGTTAGTTTTTTTGGATCAATTACTGGGGTAGAGGCTTCAGGTGCTGCCTGATCAGTCGAGGTAATTCGGATATTATTGAGGAGTGGGAGGATATCCTTATAGGTAAGTCTCACACACCCACGACTATCGAGCGAATACTCGATCTTAAAATCTGATTTATTCATTCCGCATACTTTAACATCCTCGGCATTGATACGCTCAAAAGTGAGAGTATTCATGAGCTTTTTAAAAGACTCTACGAGTGGGCGGTACTCACTACGAGCAGCAGGAGTACTCAGGGTCGTTTTTTCCTCAACTGCCTGGTCTTTGTACACATAGAGATATCCCATGAGACGATCTCGCTGAGTATATGGATTAAAGAATGTCGGTCACTTTGGGAGTGAAGCAAGGATCGTAGATCCCATCGGACCAAGATCTTTTGCGGACTTTGCAAAATACGTTTTAGCGGCTTCTTCTATCCCCGAGGCGTTATTCCCAAACGAAATTTTATTGAGATAGAGCTCGAGGATTTTTTCTTTTGAGTATTCAGTATTCAGGCGATATGAGAGGTAAGCCTCTTTAAGTTTGCGAGAGTAGGATCGTGCATTATCAAGAAAAGTAATCTTGATGAGCTGTTGGGAGATGGTAGAAGTCCCCTGGATCTTATCCGTTTTATTGGCAAGATAGTTATACACCGACCGTACAAGACCGCGAAAGTCTACTCCTGGATTTTCAAGGAAGGTCTTATCCTCTGTAGATATCACTGCGTCGATCATCCGCTGTGAGACCTGTGAGAGAGGTACATACGTTCGCTTACCGTTATCACCTGAAAAAATAGAGTAGAGTTCATTTCATTCACGGTCTCGGATCACAGAGCTCTCCGGGAGTGTGAGCGACTCAATCTCATGAATAGAAGGGAGCCCTCTCAAAAAAACGAGGTAAATTATCCCCATAAAAAGTATTCCAAGCACCGTGAGTGCAAGGAGAATATAGGCAATGAGGACTCGAGTACTCGCCCGGGACTTTCGTCTGAGTGACTCAAAGAAAGCCTTTGGATTGAGGAGAGATGCTGAGCGTTTTTGGGAGATTAGCATAGCGTAATTTGTTACTGATTGATAACAGTGAGAGCATCTGCTCAGAGTATAATACCAATCTGAGCTCCTACAAACTTTGTGGCAGTGATACTTCCTGTTGCAGTCTTTGGTGCACTCACAAATCCCTCGAGCGCTACAAGAGTAGGATCAGATCCTGCAATGCCGAGAGTAGGATCCTGTGCGATATCGAGATACTCCGTACGAGAGAGCGTAGGCTCTTTACTCCCTATCACCGCATCTTTTGCAGGAATTCTAAATCCATACTTTTGGAGCTTCGTTGCGACTTTTAGACCGAGTCTTGTTTCACGAGTACTATTGACGATCACTATCTCCCTCTTATCGAGTCCGATCTCCGGAGTATTACACATGAGCCCAACGAACCTCCTGATATTGGAGTACTCAGAGATATTACGAGCAGTTGCAGTATCTGGGAGGAGCACTGCAGCACCCCCAAAAAGCTCACGCTCAGGGGTATACAGGAATCCTCCTGCCCCACAAAAAGCTGCTCCTTGATAGCACCCATCATTGATGTTATAGGCGAGAATATTTGCTCGATCGATCGATCGTGAGTAGAGCGCGAGATCCACGAGCTCACTCGCTGGCATATCAGTATGAATATGCTTTACGATCGAGTTGTAAAGTCCTGTGATCTTGGTGGG
>JAYWGH010000054.1:0-4736 GCA_043778375.1 bacterium | reverse complement strand
TTGTGGTTGTATATTATCATTCATAATGTTATTTTGATTATTTTGTGAGTATTTGCACATATTTTTTTTTTCATACAATTCCCTTCTAATTTATTACTATGTTATCACAAGACTCATATTTTCAAGACCATCTCCGGGTGATTGCTCAATTTGCGAGTTGTACAACGATCGACCCCGCAGCTCAGGCGATCATTGCGAGTATTGCTGCTGGCGGGACACTTTTTATCTGTGGAAATGGCGGCAGTGCTGCCGACGCTCAACATATAGCTGCTGAGTTCACGGGGAGATATTTGCGTAAGCGCCGATCACTCTCGGCAGTTGCACTGACAACGGATACTTCTGCGATCACAGCGATCGGAAATGACTACAGTTTTGAAGAGATATTCTCGAGACAGCTTGAAGGACTCGGAAAGTCTGAGGATATTCTTCTCGCCATATCGACCAGTGGAAACTCCAAAAATGTCATCAAAGCCGTCGAGGTAGCAGCTGAAAAAGGGATGAAGACCATAGGACTGCTTGGGAGAGACGGAGGGGCACTCTCAAAGATGGTAGATATCGCGATTGTGGTTCCTTCGGATATCACTGCCCGAGTCCAGGAGGGGCACATCCTCGTGTATCACATACTCTGTGAGGAGGTGGACGCATATTTTAGCGCGCAGGAACATGCTTAAATCTATTATCGTAGTAGGGGACGTGATTCTCGATAGATATATCTATGGTCGAGTGAAGCGCCTGAATCCTGAGTCACCAACCCCTCTTCTCACCTGCGAACGCGAGGAGTATAAGCTTGGGGGTGCAGCAAATGTCGCGGCAAACATTGCGTCTCTTGGAGGGCAGGTGACACTTGCATTTGGGGGTGGGGATGACGCAGGAAATCGCGAGATCACCAGACTTCTCGTAGAGGCTGGTATTGCTCGTATCGGTGGAGTGACGGGAACTCGCACTATTGTCAAAGAGCGCCATATCGAGCTCACGTATCGGCAGCAACTTCTCCGGACTGATTGGGATAGCTCACAGTCTCTGAGTGAGGATGAGATGACAGACCTTGTATGAGAGATTACTAAACTCAAACCTGATATTGTCGTGGTGTCAGATTATCTTAAAGGATTCATCACTTGAGGTATCATTGACGCCTGTAAATCTACTGGGGCGCTTCTTCTCGTGGATAGTAAGACGAAAGATCAAGCACTCTATCATGGTTGTTTTGTGTTTAAGCCAAACTTTAAAGAGTTTAGTGGACTTCTCGGTATGGCACTTGAAAATACAGACAAAAATATAGAATTGCATGCCCCAGCACTCGCCCAAAAGCTTGGTTCAAATCTCCTCATTACTCGATCAGAGCAGGGGGCATCCCTCGTAGAACTTTCAGGGAAGGTATCGCATATCCGAGCTGAGGCACAAGAGGTTTTTGATGTAACGGGCGCGGGGGATACTTTTTTGGCAGGACTCGCTGTTGGTCTCGTTGAATGAAAAAGCCTCTACGAGAGTGCGGTATTTGGGAACCGAGCGAGTAGCGTCGCAGTGGCTCATGTTGGTACAGTAGCAGTACAACGATCTGATATTTTATAAATTTCTTATGTCGTTTTCTCGTCTTTTTATTCTTTCGATTTTCTTTTGTCTCCTTATTTCTCTGGGTTCAGCATTTCTCATGGTGAGGTATGTAGTACGCGAGGGGGCAGGGATAATAACTCCTATGGTGAGAACGGTAGTTACTTCGCCGGTCCTGACAGTCTCTCCTGAGCTCACGAGTCTTGAGCAGGCAGTGCAGTCGGTCGCAAGTATTGCAAATATCTCTGTCGTCTCGATCGTCGTAACCAAGGATATTGTGACCTATAAGAGCGATCCATTTGGATTTTTTTATGAGCCAAGTGGGACAGTTAAACGAAAAGTCGGTGGTGGAACAGGATTTTTTGTCTCAAAAGATGGGTATATCCTCACCAATAAACATGTAGTGAGTGGTAAAGACGCTGCCTATAGTATCATTTTGGCTGATGGACAAGAGTTACAGGCGAGAGTCCTGGCATACGACCCTACAACGGATCTCGCTATCATACGGGCATTTAAAGACGCTCAGACACCGTATATGAGTGCTGTACCTCTGAGCTTTGTCTGAGCGCAGAGCGATATCAAGATTGGCTCAATAGTGATTGCAGTCGGAAATGCTCTGGCTGAATTTCAAAATACGGTTACTCTCGGTGTTATCTCAGGACTTGGCCGACAAATCCAGGCAGCAGATGGAGGCGGACTATGAGTCGAGCAACTCTCAGGTCTCATCCAGACGGACGCCGCGATCAATCCAGGGAATTCTGGAGGTCCTCTCATCGGAATAGATGGACGAGTAGTTGGGATAAATACTGCGGTCTCTGCAGGTGCGAATGGTATTGGATTTGCGATCCCACTCTCGGCTCGTACGGTCGACGCTATTCTCGCCTCGGTGATCAAAAATGGACAGATCGATCGGGCATTTATTGGGATACGGTATGCTCCACTCACTCCTGAGCTCGCGACGAGTCTTAGACTACCAGTAAAGTCATGAGCCCTCCTCTCAGAGATAGTCTCAAAAAGTCCTGCGAGCCAGGCGGGACTTGCGGCGTGAGATGTCATCTACGAGGTCGATGGACGCACTCTCGGGGGTTCGTTTGCTCTGAGAGACGCTCTCGCTGAGAAGTTTGCAGGGGATCGAGTAGCGCTTAAAATCTACAAAAAAGGCTCTACAGATCTCACAAGTCTCACTCTGGAGCTGAGCACGAGTCGCTAGAGTATTTCGTCTCTGAGGTTGCCTCTCGCGTGTTTTTGTATACTATAGATCACTCACAGTATTTTTGATTTTAACTCATGTCCGAATTTCCACAGCGAGTACGCGGTACCCAAGATATTTTCTGAGAGTATCAGAGGTATTTTAACTTTCTCAAAAAAGTTTGTCGTCATGAGTTTCGTAAGAATGGATTTACTCGTATTTCTACGCCTATTCTCGAGCCACGAGACTTGATCGTACGATCAGCAGGGGAGGGATCGGATGTCGTATCCAAGGAGCTCTATGAGCTCAGGGACAAAAAAGGTCGTGATCTCGTCCTCAAGCCTGAGTCGACTGCCGGAGTCCTGAGAGCCTATATTGAGAATAACCTTGCCGAAGAGCCACAGCCAATTTACTGGTACTATATTGAGCCACATTTTCGATATGATCGACCACAGAAGGGGAGATACCGTCAGTTTCATCAAGTTGGTGGGGAGATTATCGGTGAGAGTGACCCAATATTGGATGCAAAGATGATCTACATGGGATGCTCCATGCTCGCGGGACTCGGACTTGCTGGGAAATTTACTGTAAAACTCAACACACTCGGACTCCCAAAAGAGCGTGAAAAATATCTCCTTGAGCTTTCGAGTTTTTTTGAGGCTCGTAAACACCTCCTCGATGAGGTAGATCAGGCGCGACTCGCGTCAAATCCACTCAGACTCCTCGACTCAAAAAATGAGGATGTACGAGAACTCCTCAAGGTAGCTCCAAAGATTACAGACTTCATCAAAAAAGAGTCGGCAGAGTTTTACACAAAAGTAAAAGAGTATCTCGACATTCTCGGAGTTGCGTATGTGGAGGATCACACGCTCGTACGCGGCCTCGACTACTATGTGCATACGGTATGGGAGTGGGTGGACAACTCAGGGCGATCACAGGATTCTTTTGGTTGAGGAGGACGATATGACGGGATGGCAAAAGCACTCGGCAACAAAAATGATATTCCCGCAGTAGGGTTTGCATTTGGAGCGGAGAGACTCATCGAGGCAGTGATGGACTCTGGAGTGAAGCTCCGCAATAAGGATGGAATACATCTCTACTTCATCCAGCTTGGCGATGACGCCAAAAAAGTCATGCTCCCACTCTCGATCGAGGCGCGGGACCGTGGGCTGAATTCACTCCTCTCACTCGGGACACCATCTCTCAAGGTACAGATGAAAAAGGCAAATCGCCTCGGAGCGAGATTTGTCGCGATTGTTGGGATCATGGAGGCCAAAAAATGAGTATGCCAGCTCAAGGATATGCTCAAGGGGACGCAGATAGAGGTAAAGGTTGCCGAGCTTCTCGATGCGGTGCTATCTCACATTGACCCAAAAGAGCTTGATTTTTATGTACCAGGGAAAGACTGGGTTATAGTGGAGCCAGTGGTGGACCCACTCGCTGAGGCAATTGTTCCACAGCTAGAGACAGAAGACGATGACAAATAATAATTTTTCCTATGAATAACCTGAGACAGGCTATTGCTCAGACTGCCCTTGTATTGGGTGCGACATTTTCACCGGGGGTATCTGCTCAGAATCCTTTATTCGTTATGAGGAATATATCCTGTGATGGAAAAATGTGTACAGCACTCGCTCGAGAGGTGAATTCTGATATTTTTTCTATACTTACCGCGTCTATGCAGCCATCGAGCAAGGGCGAGCTAGATTTTACATGTATCCATGAAGTTACAACTCCACAGGGACTCATTGTGCAATCGGTTACTCCTGAAATAAACGGAGAATTCAAGATCACATTTGTGCACTCGAAAACTTGAGCCTTTCATATTTATACAATTACTCAGGAGGGTGAACTAGTATTTGATGTTACCGTAGAGACGGTAGTAAAAAAGTAATCATAATTCCCCCCTTTTTCTTTTGACAACCCCCCCTTTTCTCATACCATACGCGAGCTTTAAATTTGCCCCTTAACACTCACGCACAAGAAGACAATAATCTTC
>JAYWGH010000053.1:0-4757 GCA_043778375.1 bacterium | reverse complement strand
TTTATTATTACAAAAGACGAGCTTCTTTGTCCTCGCAAATTTCATAGAGCTGGTTTAATGACGATATTTTATCGAAAATACGACAAATGGGAATTTATATTGATTTGCATTCAAACCAAAGATTTGGGTCACTAAGTACTCACACTATACCTCCTTCCTCGACCCCGCCGACACGAGCGCTATAAATACTCGGTCCATGAGATAGGTGAGTATCGCGTTCGTAGAGAGGATCTGCTCATACACGAGTGCGAGCTCATCATACACCTCCCCCGTCACTCCCCGCTCCGAGAGAATACTCTTGGCGGCGAGTATCGCTCGCCCTGCTCCGTCACGATCCCACTTGCGACCCACATAGGTCGAGATCGCTCCCTTCTCACGGTCGATCACCCCCTGCATGAGTGCTCTGTCTGCCTGACTCGGTGGAGTATACGACGCCTCGGTAGAGACGATCACAATACGAGACTTGATCGTATCGAGGAGTCCTGCTGCACTCGATACCTGCAGGAGAAACAACACCCCTGGTACTCCATCTTCAAAGAGCTTGAGGAGCGCATTTGCCGCCTGATCGGTCGCTTGATCAAACTGATGGATCACTACGAGTCGGAGTGCGTCCTGCACCATACTCACACTGGCCGTGATGCGACGAGCCTCTTCGACGGAGAGTCCCTCTTTTTCAGGAGTGATGACGAGGAGGTACGGACTCGCGATCTCACTGAGTTCCTCGTACTGCACTCGCTCACCGAGCCTCGCGTACACGAGCTCCTCGATATCGCGACGAGCCAGTGCGAGAGGCTGCAAAAACTCCTCCACAGAGGCTTGGCTCATCTGCTCTCGATACTTAACTAGGTGGTCTCTCGTCATAACTCGCTTTGGTAAAATGCCGTTTGCCCATATTCTATGGAGCGTCATGATAAAATCTATTACAACTCTCTACAATCGTCTTTCCAACCGCACGATTGCGCTCATTATCCTTGTGTTGACTATACCTGCACTGGTCTACTGAGGAAATTACTTTTTTAGGTTCAATGTCGGCGAGGTCACTTTTGTGAGCAATCTCCGAGCTCCTTTTGAGGTCGAGGTCCGCTCCGGCGAGATCAAGATCGCCACTCGTAGTTGTCGAGAATCCTGTAAAGTAGAGGGCCTCCCAGCAGGGAAATATAGCTATCGTGCAACTACAGCAGGCAGGTCTCCACTCGGCGGTGAGGTGACGATCGAACGCGCCAATCCTCGCAGTATCAACCTCGAGTATCAGTATGAAGTCTCTGTATCCGAAAAACCCACAGACACGACAAGCACGGGAGCTACTCTCTCAGGAAGCACAGTGAGTGAGTTCAATATCGATGACTGGGTGACTCCTGCGACCCTTGGATACTCGACAGGCTCACTCGAGCAGGGATACTTTGTGATGATCGACTCCAGCGAGCGCTATACCATCGTTGATACACTCTCTCGCGATACTCTGAGTCTCAGGCTGCCGACTGGGACGACACTTACTCGCATCAAGTCACTCGGAGACTCGGACACACTCGTACTCACAACGAATCAGGGCGTTATGACCTACACACCCGACAGCGCAAAACTCGAGCCACTCCCCTACTACGCGGATATTGAGCGTGACCAGTATGGGAGACTCATTGGACTCATCCGTGCAGGTCAGACGAGCACACTCGAGCTTTTTGGGATCACGGGGACGACAGGTGATCTCCTCGTAGACGCGAGTGAGCCAGGAGCTCCAAAAGTACTCAAATGAGGATTTGATCCTATATCGCAGATCAGGGCTCGAGGCGAGACGCTCATACTCGAGCTCACGAGTGGCAAGACTCTAGAGCTAAAGTGGTCACGATAATCAACTTCTATGGCGAATAAAAAAGTCCTAACCAACACCCTCGCCCAAATAGCAGGCAAGATCGCGACGGCTGGAATTTCGATATTTTTGATAAAAATTCTCACGAACTATCTCGGCGTAGACGGGTACGGACTCTACTCCAAGATTTACACCTACCTCTCAATATTCTCAGTGATAGCAGACCTCGGACTCTACACCATGAGCGTACGGGAGATGACCAAGTACCAGAGCGATCCAAAGCGCCTACGAGTAATCTCAGGGACGATTATGAGTTTGCGAGCAATATTTGGAGTAGGGATCATTGCGGTCTCTCTCTTCGTAGCACTCCTCCTCCCTGGATACCACTCGACCGTTGCACTCCTCGGGGTCGCAATTGTGGGAGTATTCACATTTTTTGGACTCCTCAATAGCTCAGTACTCTGCGTACTGCAGGCATTTTTAAAAACAGAGTTTTCTTTTTACTCGGTGACTGTCGGCAAGATCGTAGGATTTTTGGGGGTAGTGCTCACCGCATACGCGCTCATCCCCGGTCCACTCTCGGGAGATCTACTCATCGCGAGCCTCTCGCGAGCAGATGTGGCGCTCCTCCTCGTATTTGCAGCGGGACTCGCGGGCAATATCGTGATGACGACGATGCTCTGGATCTACACCGCCCGCATCACTCCGATCTGATTTGCGTGGGACGGAGGATACGCGAGAGAGCTCCTACGAGCCACTCTGCCCTATGGCCTTGCGCTCTTTCTCGGGGTGATATTTTTTAAGGTGGATGTGATCCTCCTCTCTCTCCTCGAGCCACTCGGACCTCAGAGCTGGCAGTGGTGAGCTCTCGCAAGCTCCTGGAATGCGGTACACCCCCTCGCTGATCGAGTCGTCGCGATCTACTCACTCCCGATGAAAATGATCGAAGTGGGGATGCTTTTTGGGACCGTATTTCTCAACTCAATGCTCCCACTTTTTACCGGAGCACTCAGCGCGGGGACTCCTGCCAAAAAAACAGAACTCAGCTCTCTTGTCCAACGAGCCTACAAAATACTTTTATTTGGAGGAGTAGGATGAGCAGTATTTATGGGACTCGAAGCCACCAATATCATCAGGCTCATAGCGAGTGCGGAGTTTCTCACTCCCGTCTACGGAGTAAACTCCGCTGATGTTCTACGGGTAGTGAGCTCGGTATTTGGACTCTTTTTTATCTCGTCACTCTTTACCTACCTCCTCATCGCGAGCGAGCACCAAGGTCGCCTCCTGCGGATCAATCTCGTGATCGCACTCGCAAATCTCTGTGCAAACGCGCTCGTCATCCCCTACTATGGACTCCTCGGATCTGCAATCGTGACTGTCCTCTGCCAAGGGCTTCTCATTGTGCTCCTCGCTCGCGCCACCCGCGATATCATCGCATTTGACTGGGCACCACGCACCACCCTCTCGGTCGCCCTTTGCGCGCTCGCTGGGGGGCTCGTCCTGACAGTCCTCCCCCCACTCACAAGCTCCGTGATTGGCAGCCTCATCGTCTCTGGGGTCGTATTTGGAGTCATCTACGCTTGAGGAGTTGGAGTACTCGAATATACTGGAGGAAGACTGAAAAACTGGGGTCCATCGAAAAGTAAGTAACATACTGCCACACATCAATCCCTCCTCTCATGCCAAAATTCACCGACGCACAAATCCTCGAATACCTCGAAACTCCGAGCTACCGTGACGGCACCGTCGATGAGTGGATACTCGCAAAGTATGAGCACGCCGTCTCTGGAGACTCGAGTGAGCGGGCGCTCGAGCGCGTACATTTTGCGAGTAAACGATGCAGTGAGCCCCGCAAGGCGGGGCTTGAGCAAGCGAGCTCCATGGATCATGCGCTCCTTGAGGTACTGGGGCGGATGGAGCGAGCGTGAGTGTATGTGGACGCAACTATTCTGAGAGACCTCGGGAGAGAGCTCGCGATCGAGTCAGCGAAACTCCTTGCCGAGATGCACGAGCTCGTGGGCGAGGCATTTAACCCCCTCTCTGCCAAACAAGTCCAGCACATTCTCTACGAAAAACTCCATATCCCAACGGGTAAAAAGATCAAAACAGGATTTTCCGTAGACTCCGATACCCTCGAGGAAATCTCAAAAAACTATGCGATCGCTGGACTCATCCTCGCCTATCGATGAGCCGAAAAACTCCGCAGCACCTACGCTGAGGGACTCCTAAAACAGATTTCTCCCGAGAGTGGGCGGATTCATACCACCTACAACGCTACCCTCGCGAGTACTGGACGACTCTCGAGTCTCGCGCCAAACCTCCAAAATATCCCCTCGGGATCCGGGCACGCTCATACGATCAAGTCCGCATTTCGCCCAAGCTCGCCCGAGCAGGTATTCGTGGTAGCCGACTACTCACAAGTAGAACTCCGAGTCCTCGCGATGCTCTCAGGAGACGAGGCCCTCTGTAGTGCTTTTGCAGCTGGAGAGGATATCCATATGCGCACGGCGAGATTTTTATTTCCAACCAATACAAATATCTCGAGCGAGGAGAGGCGCATCGCGAAGTCTGTAAACTTTGGGGTGATCTATGGAATCACAGGATTTGGACTCTCGAGGATGATCAAGACAAGCCCAAAAGAGGCGACCGAGTACATCACGAAATTTTTTGATCGATACCCATGAGTTCGCACCTACTATGATCGCGTCCTGGAGGAGGGGCGCACTCGTGGATATGTCGAGACCTACTATGGGCGACGCAGGTATGTGAAGGGGCTCACCGACGCAAACTCCATCATCCGCGCTGCGGCAGAACGAGAGGCGATGAATATGCCCGTCCAAGGGACAGCAGCCGACATCATGAAGCTCGCGATGATCGAGCTCGACCGTGAGCTCGTAGCCGGTAAACTCCCCGGTACTCTCCTCATGCAAGTGCACGATGAGCTCGTATTTGA
>JAYWGH010000052.1:0-4806 GCA_043778375.1 bacterium | reverse complement strand
GAATGTATTCACCTCCAGAGCTCATGATCACATAGCTCCGCTCAGCGAAAAACTTACGAACAGTCGCGTACACAGACCAAGTACACTCAATACTCACTACTCCTTGCTCAGTCTGCGTATAATCAGCCGCTCAAGACTCGATAATATCCATCTCAAGAGCTTCTGTCAGTGGAGACTCAAGGTCGATAACTCCCACATATCTAAAGGCAAAATTTACGACTGATCCAGACTCCCCGAGGTTGGCACTACACTTCGTAAAAGCGTGTCGAACCGAGGATACAGTACGATTACGATTGTCGGTGAGAGCACTCGCAACTATTGCGACGCCTCCCGCAGCATACCCTTCAAAAAAGACACTTTCAATCACTGCGGCTCACTTCTCCTGACCACTCCCTCGCTTGATCGCTCGGTCGATCACTTCATTCGTGACATTGTCTTTTTTTGCCTTATAAATTGCCTCAGCGAGAGCTGCATTTTCGGTCGGATCAGCGCCACTCGATGCCGCCATAGCTACGAGCTTCGCATGGAGACTAAATGATTTTCCACGGGCCGCATTATTTAGCTGTTTTTGTCGTTCGATGACTGGTCCTCGTCCCATACCAAAATTTAAGAGCTCATATTGTAGCGAGTTTAGAGCGGAGTGCAAAGAGGATTACTCCCCTTTCTGTATCAAGAACAACACCTCCCGATTCCCCGCCTCCCCATGCAGCGTAGACTCCGCCTCCGCCAAAATGCTGATACTCTGGGACGCGAGGTACACTCTAAACTCCTCGAGAGCTCGCAGCCTCAGAGCCTCTGAGCGAGGAACTCCAGATCTCGTGAGGTCAGTAGGTGTGACCTCAAACTGGGGTTTAAAAAGGAGGATGACTCTCCCGTTATCTACCAGATGAGATACGATCGAGTCGAGCACGAGCCTCAGAGAGATAAATGACACATCGACTACTATGAGCGAGAACTTTTCTTGCGAGTCCCATGTCCGTATGTCCGTCTGCTCGAGACTCTCTATCCTCGAGTCTCATCGCAAACTCGGATGGAGTTGATCGGTCCCAACATCGAGAGCCACGACACTCAGAGCTCATCGTGCGAGGAGTATTTGGGTAAATCCTCCCGTCGAAGCCCCAACATCGAGAGCTCGCACTCTAGAGATCGTCGGGAGGAGGTCTCGAGACCCCAGAAACAACAGGAATCCCTCGAGCTTGGCAGCACTCCTCGATACATAGTGGAGTTGCGGATCCTCGTCAATACGAATCATTGACTCAAGTGCAGTGTCATGAGATACTTTAAGTTGTCGGACTCCATCTACTCATACGAGTCAATTCTCCACAAAAAACTGTGCGCGATTGCGCGATACTCCCAGTATCTCTGCCACTCGAAGATCGAGACGCATTAGTTGGTGCGACTTTTTATAAACTCCCGAAGTCGGGGTCCAAGATCCTCCCGCGCGAGAGCGTAGTCGATCGTTGCCTGCAAGAATCCAAACTTGTCTCCCGTGTCATACCGAGCTCACTCTACCTCATAACCGTAGATATCTCGCTCTCGGAGCATCTCGATAAATCCATCCGCCAGTCGCCTCTCCCCTCCAACGCTCTTTCCAGCTCGCTCTATATAGTCAAAAATATCTGGGGTGAGAACATATTTTCCGATAACGCCGAGTCTCGATGATGTCTCCGAGAGTTTTGGTTTTTCGAGGAATTTATCTACCTTATGCGTTCGTCCATCCGAAAAAGTCGACTCAATGATCCCATACGAAGATACCCGCTCGTCTGCGACTCGCTCCAGCGCGATAATAGGAGATTGTTTGCGATAAAATGTATCAATGAGCTGCTTGGCTGCTGGCACCTCATGCATGATGAGATCATCCCCAAAAAGTACGAGAAATGGCTCGTCTCCAAGAAAATGTCTCGCGTATGAGAGAGCGTCTCCATCTCCGAGTGGAAGTGGCTGGCGCACATAGGCGATATTTGCCATGCTCGATACTCGCTCTACCTCAGCGAGCTCCATAGCCTTGCCTTTTTCCACGAGGGTATGCTCAAGCTCAAAAGACTTATCAAAGTGATCCTCGATACTGCGCTTTCCTCTACCAGTAATAATGATAATATCAGTAATCCCAGCAGCTACTGCCTCCTCGACAAGATACTGGATCACCGGCTTGTCTACAATTGGGAGCATCTCTTTTGGCTGAGCCTTGGTCGCTGGGAGAAACCGTGTCCCAAATCCTGCAGCAGGAATAACGCACTTGGTGATCTTTTTAAAAGTCATGGGCAAAAATTATGTGTAGAGTATAGTCAAAGATCTAAGTCTCGCGAATTTTTAGGCGGTCTTTTTGCGAGATTTTGGGAGGGCACATACCTCGAGGTCACGCCAGAGGAACCAGAGAGATACGAGCATGATCAATACTCCAACGAGCCTGAGCTCAGTACCTGAGTATGGAAGAAATGACAGTACACTCGAGAGCCCAATATACGAGATGAGGGTAATACTACAGGATGGACACCCAGCGACACAAAACGAGAGGAAAGATCCGATCGCTCCGAGAGTTGTCTGTGTACTGATCTGAGCCCCTTGTCCTACTCGAAAAAACGAGATTTTATACGCTGAAAGTCCAAAAAATATCCCTGTGAGGAGGACACTGAGACCCCCTACTATCACCTCAAAAAGTACCCATCGCGGACCGAGCGTGTTCATGATGTACTCAATGTTTGTGAAGTACGCGATCAAAAAATATACAGCTAAGCTCGTAATAATACTCGTAATCCAGAAGACTCTAGAGTTGAGAACGCGTCTGATTTGAGGGGACATATTTATGAGTGGCCAGAGCAAGAGGCGGGATCAGGGGTAGAGTTTGCCTCTTTTGCGGTAGAAGGGATATTGCGAGACCGAGCGATCACTTCGGCGTCTGGTGAGCCTGAGTAGTCGATCAAGAGTCGCTCTTCACTCTTTATGGGGCGATTAAATGGATTTGGGATGAGAATTCCATCGAGTACATATCGTACTCGCATTTTGGGAGTATTGCTGAGGATCTTTCCGCTACGATCTGCGAGGTAGCTTGTCCCAAAATTCCACCCAATGTTGGAGAAAAAGTGCCCCCAAGTGACCGCCGGAGCATGCACATGGATGAGCCCTCCTTTGCCCTCATGCTGATGAGTGCGATCTCTTGGGAGCTGCTCAAGAACTCCCTTTGTACAACTCTGGAGCTCTTCCATATAGGTCTCTCCACTAAAATCTACAAATCCTGTGCCTGAGTAGACCGCAAAATTAGCGTGAAAGTGTACCTCCTCAGTGGCTCCCGAGTGAGCGTGTCCCGTGGGAGGAACAGTTGGCACGGGAGTTATACCCCCTACTCAAAAACTCCGAAATATGAGCGCTGTAGCAAGCGCCCCAAGGACAGCAGCAAAAGCGAGATATGAGTACTTGAACATGCCCGTATGATAGCGAGATTTGTCCTAGGGTAAAGGGGAAGGTGCCCGTTTGCGGTAGAGCGCAACTCCGAATCCAAGCCCACTACAGAGGAGCCCGACTACCCCAATTGCGATCGAAGTATTTGTATCGGTAGTATTCGCGAGACCGTTTTTAGGTGTTTTTTCTGTGACTCCAGTAGGGTTTGCGGACTTGGTGGTCTTGGTGGTTTTAGTCGTTGAGGTAGTGGACTTAGTGGTACTCGCAGGAGACTTTGGGGTTTTGGGTGGAGTCTTTTTTGGGGGCTTTTTAGCGGGGGTTTTGGGGGTCTTTTTTGAAGTGGATTTAGTCACTGATTTTTCTGGAGCTTTTGCCTGAGCAACCTCCTGTATATCTGACGCTACCTCGAGTGAGTCGTCCTCCTGTCATACAGAACTCAGAGTCTCGACTACTGGTACGGGGACTTTTGGAGCTTTGACAGACTCTTGATAGGGTAAAATTCGTATCGCATGCGTGTCAACCACTCCCGTCCTCCGCGTGACCGCGAGTTTCACCACTCCCCCATCGCCCCCGAGGGTAAATGCACCAGGATTACAGGATGCAGGGATTCGTACCACACGGCTCGCAAACTGCGTCGTCCAAGTACAACTATCTCATTTAACGATTCATTGCGCCTCGAGATTGATCCGACAAGTCGTGGTTTTACATGTACCATCTGGGAGAATTCAGGATTGTGGATTTATCGAGATATTTGGAAGTGGCTCGGGGAGCTTGGCGACTACAGCGGTCTCGGGAGGGATTACTGTGGGTATGGGAATATTGGGAGTTAAGGCCGCTGGGGTGTTGACCTGTATGATCACTGGAGACTGACTCGCGACAGGAGCAGCAACTGGCGGGATCGCAAAATTGAGGATGTACTCTGAGCGATATTTCCCAAATGATTCCGTGAGTGTGAGAGGCTCGGCAGCTACTCCAGCGAGGCTCGTGAGCCCAAAGTCCGAGAGAATTTTGAGTCTCAGGTGACTCTCGGTCGTCGCGTTTATACGCAGATCCGTGCGAACAATATCCTGCTCAAAAAGATCGATCCAGAGCTCGGATCCTGAGTATGAGAGAGCTCGCACTACCCCAGAGCCTGAGTCAATCCGCCGACTCGAGAGTCCTCCTGTCGCCGATGTGAGCGTGAAGCGATCCATGCGAAGTGTCCCCGTGAGAGTGGCCGAGTAATCTACGATGAGCCTGTCTACTCGCCCGTTGGCGTCGAGATCGTAAATCTTGAGGAGGAGGGGGATAGGTGGGGTGAGGCTCAAGGTACCCGTACTCGTGCTCATAGTACCTGAGTTCGTACTTCCTGTGTTCGTACTCAAAGTACCTGTATTCGTACTGCCAGTGCTCGTAGCCCCTGTCGATGAT
>JAYWGH010000051.1:0-17715 GCA_043778375.1 bacterium | reverse complement strand
ATGCATACAAGACTGCCAAGACGGATCTCCAGAAGCGAGTGCAACGCGATCTCTCTGAGGCCACTCTTCAGGTAGAGGAGAAAAAACTCTCAAAGAAGGCATACGGAGAGCTCGAAGCAGCTCTCACACAGCAGATCGACAACCTCGATGCTGAGTACAATAAACTCAAAGATCTTCTCAAAGATCTCAAGGTTTCTACTGTTATTGGAGAGCTCGACTATCGTATTCTCTACGACAAGTTCCCTCATGTATTTGCAGGAGGTACTGGAGCTGAGCACATCAAGACTCTCCTCGACCGCATAGATATTCGAGCGTTTATTGAGGAGCACCAGACAGAGCTCAAGTGAGCTCCAAAGTCAAAGATCAAAAAGATCCTTCAAAAGCTCAAGCTTGCTTCAAGCCTCTTTAAATCCAATCAAAAGCCAGGACACTTTGTACTCGAGGCGATCCAGATCCTTCCACCGGATCTTCGCCCAATGATCCAGCTCGATGGAGGACGATTTGCCTCATCAGATCTCAATGATCTCTACCGTCGTGTGATCAATCGGAACAATCGACTCCGTAAGCTCATGGAGCTTGGAGCTCCGGAGGTTATCCTCAAGAATGAAAAGCGAATGCTTCAAGAGGCAGTCGACATGCTCATAAACGGAGATGTTCGATCAAACCGACCTGGATACACCACCGCTACCAAGAAAAAACTCAAGTCTCTCGCTGATATCCTCAAGGGAAAGCAAGGACGATTCCGTCAGAATCTCCTCGGAAAGCGAGTCGACTACTCTGGGCGATCAGTTATCGTCGTCGGACCAACTCTCGAGATGAACGAGTGTGGACTTCCAAAGTCTATGGCCCTCATCCTTTTCAAGCCATTTGTCATTGGGCGAATGATCCAAAAGGAGATCGCCTACAATGTGAAGCACGCTGAAAAGATCATCGAAGAACTCGGAAAAGAAGTCTGGGACTGTCTCGATGAAGTTATCGAAGGAAAGTATGTGCTCCTCAATCGAGCACCTACCCTTCACCGACTTGGTATTCAGGCATTTCGTCCAAAACTCATTGAAGGAAAGGCAATCCAGCTCCACCCCCTCTGCTGTAGTGCGTTTAACGCGGACTTTGACGGTGACCAAATGGCCGTGCATCTCCCTCTCACGAGCGAGGCACAGGCTGAGGCCGCAAACCTCATGGTGACTTCAAAGAACATGCTCAACCCATCCAATGGAGAGCCAATTGTTGCACCAGCTCAGGATATGATCCTTGGATGTTACTACCTCACCAAGGAGTTCGATGAGCCAGTAAAATACTCATTTGCAGGTCGTGACGATGCACAAAACGCCTACGACAATGGAGTGATCAAGCTCCAAACTCCGATCAATATACGTCTCGATGGGGTCACAACGGCTACAACTTTTGGGCGAGTGATATTCAATGAGATTATTCCTCCAGGACTCGGATACATCAACGAGACACTTGGAAAGAAAGGAATTCGCAAGCTTCTCTCACGAGCGTTTACACTTCTAGGATCTGAGGATACTGCATTTTTTGCAGACCGTATCAAGGCTATGGGGTTCACCTACGCTACGGTATCTGGTCTCTCGATATCTATTGCAGACATGATCACTCCTACTGAAAAGGGAGTGCACATCAGCGAGGGTGAGGACAAGATCAAGGCGATCCAAAAGGCATACTGGAATGGACTCCTCACTGAGCAGGAGCGCTACGAGCAGTCAGTAAAGGCCTGGTCAGCGATCAAGAGCCAGATTGAAAAAGAGCTCAAGCCTTACTATAAGGCAGATAACTCGATCTTTAATATGATCGACTCTGGAGCTCGAGGAGACTGGGGAAATCTCACACAGCTCTGTGGAATGAAGGGACTCGTTGCCTCTCCATCAGGGAAGACGATTGAGCTCCCTATCAAGGCCAACTACAAAGAGGGTCTCTCAGTACTTGAGTACTTTATCAACACCCACTCGGGTCGAAAAGGAAAAGCAGATACTGCCCTCAAGACGGCTCAGTCAGGATACCTCACTCGTAGGCTTGTCGACGCTGCACAAAATATCCTCATCCGTGAGCATGACTGTGGAACAGTACACTACGAGGAGATTCACCGAGATAGCTCAAAATCTATATTTCGAGAGAGCTTTGAGGAAAAGATCACCGGAAAATTCCTTGCGAAGGACGTGATGCATGCAGGGAAGAAACTCGCAGACGAAGGAACTATCGTCACCAAGGAGCTCGCTGCCGAACTCGCAAGCGCAGGAGTAGAGACCGCATGTGTACGATCTATTCTCACTTGTGAGACCGAGGAGGGAGTATGTCAAAAATGTTACGGTCTCGACCTTGGGACACACAGACTCGCCACTCCAGGGACTCCGGTCGGTATTATCGCCGCACAGTCTATCGGAGAGCCAGGAACGCAGCTCACTATGAGAACATTCCACTCTGGAGGAGTTGTCAAAGAAGGAGGGGACATCACACAGGGACTCACTCGAGTTGAGGAGCTCCTCGAGGCACGCAATCCTAAATATGAGGCAACTATTGCTGAGATCGATGGAGAGATCAGCCAGATACGCTACGAGGGTCGAAGTGTGACTATTACACTCCAAGCGAGTACAATCGAGTCATACGAGCACTACCTCACAGACGAGCACTTCAAGCCCACTATTAAGGTTGGTGACAAGGTTCTCGGCAAGCAGATCCTCGCTAAGTCAAAAGAGACCAAACTCAAGGTAACGGCACTCCATGATGGTATTGTACGACGAATTGATACCAATATCATCGTCATCGAGGATGAGACGCCTCGTACTATCGACTATACAGTTGATGCGTCCAAGAATCTCCTCGTCGTCGAGAAGGATCATGTACGCATGGGAGACAAACTCATCGAGTGACATATCAATATTCATCGTTTGATGGAACTTGCTGGGCCGATCATTACTGAGCTCTATATCGTCAATGATATCAAGGAGATCTACTCTTCTCAAGGACAGACGGTTAACTCCAAGCATATTGAGCTCATCGTTCGACAGATGTTCTCAAAGATCAAGATCACCAATGCGGGAGATAGCTCATTCTTCCCTGGAGATATCGTTGATATCATCTCATTTAAAAAGGAAAACGCTACCCTCGCTATCGCAGGCAAGACTGAAGCGATCGGAACACGACTCCTTCTCGGACTTACAAAGATATCACTCTTTACTGACTCATGGCTCTCTGCAGCTTCGTTTCAGGAGACGGTACGAGTACTAGTGGACGCTTCTACTGCCAAAAAGATCGACAAGCTCGAAGGGCTCAAGGAAAATGTTATCATCGGACGACTCATCCCAACTCTCGAGTACTTTGAGAACAACCGAAACATCGGTGAGTACTTTGGTCTCGATGACCCAAGTCTCGAGTTTGAGTCACCATACTCACGAGCTGCTCGTGATGAGAGTCAGGTGGAGGAATTTGATCGAGTGTAGTACTGCAGGAAATTTTTTAACCCCCCGCTTGTGAGAGTGGGGGGTTATAACATGACTCAGTATCGACACTATCGCTCTTGTAAGGCATACAACTCACCCCATAATAGATGTAACTTTCGCATTATGACTAATCCTCAAAATAACTGATCAATCAGTGAAACTCGTATCTGTCGAGTTACTGGGCGTAACTTTGTCATCAGACCCGAGGACAAAGCCCTCTACGAGCAGCTCTCCCCTACCATCAGTGGAGTACGCTACTCAATCCCCCTTCCCACTCAATCCCCCTTTGCACGACAGATACGCAGGATACTATTTACCAATCCAAACTTCTTCGCAAAACGGGTTTGCCCAGCAACTGGAACTGAGTTTATCTCCAATTTTACTCCCGAACGACCTGAGAACATAGTTTCACCGCACTATTGGCACTCAGATGCCTGGAATCCACTCGATTATGGTCGAGTATATAGCTCAGAGTGAGAGTGATTTTTCAAACAGTTTTTTGAAATATACTCAACTATTCCCCTCATCGGAGCGCCAGCCAGTATATCCAACGAAAATTGCCCCTATAGTTGGGCAATTGATTGCAAGAACAGTTATTTCCTATCTATCGGTAATGCCTGTGAGAATGTATACTACTCAACATGGATACTACAGAGCAGAAATGTAGTTGAATCAAGCTATGTATTTCACTCAGATAATATCGCCTACTCCCATCATGTAGAGAGGAGTCAAAATTGCACATTTCTCGAGTCCTCATCGAGCTGTATCGACTGTCACTGGGGAAGTAATCTGCAAGATTGTTCTTTTTGTCTCTTCTCCACAAATCTCCGACATAAAAAGTACTATGTAAACAATGAGCCCGTAACCCCCACGGAGTACGAGAGATATAAAGCAGATCATATAGATAATGGGTCCTACGGGCAAGATAAGGTGAATCTTCTCAGATATAACGAGCTCTTAAAAACAGCAATACTTCCAGATCGAGTGATCCAAAATAGTGAGGACTGCGTGGGAGATCGTATATCAAACTGTAACAGTTGTTACGAGCTCTACGACTCTGCAAACTCAATCAACTGTCATTACTCTCTCGCAAATTGGGATGGAAAAGACTGCATCGACGCGAGCCCAGTAGGAGCCGAGCGATGTATGGAGTGTATCTCGTGAGTAAACCCCTACCACTGCCTTTTTTGTATGGAGCTCTTTGAAGGATGCAGTGAACTTATGTATTGTCACCTTTGTACGGATTGTCAGTACTGTTTTGGATGTATTGGGCTCAAGCACAAAAAGTATCATATCCTCAATATTGCCTATACAGAAGCAGAATACTTTAAGAAAATATCAGAAATCATCTCTGAGATGACAGACCTCTGAGAGTGGGGGGAATTCTTCCCAGAAAAGTATAGCCCCTTTGGGTATAATAGGAGTACGGCTCATCTCTATCAGAGATTATCAAAAGAGGAAGCACTCACAATAGGCTATCCTTGGTCAGATCATATGCCCTCACTGCCCACGGTCTCAAGGGTAATCCCAGCGAACTTATTACCCGATAACAGCCAAGAAATACCCGAGGATGTTGTGAATTGGGCCATAGAATGCAAGGAGTCCTGAAAACTCTTTCGCATCACAGCTCAGGAGTTTGAACTCTATAATGAGCTATCCCTTTCGCTCCCTCGACTACACCCCGAAATTCGCAGAGAGAGACGCCAGCAAAAAGGACGAGGCCAGATACTATTTGAGAGGAAGTGCGATAGCTGCGGCGTCGATATCAGTACCCCTATCAATCCAGTCAGACCTGAAAAGATGTACTGTCATGCTTGCTATAGTCGAGAGTTTCATGAGTAAACATTAGCTTTTACTAATTCCATTCACCCCAGCCAATATCATATCCTTGAGAAAGTTGACGTGCTTCATGAGTGAGAATATCTCGAATCTCTTGTTGAGTATGAATTCTCTTAGGGAAAGCAGATCAATTATCCCCGACTTCCGGAATAATTGCGACCGCTGGGGTATAAGTTTCAGAAATATGCAGAGAACTCATGTATAAAGATTAGGGAATATAACTTTCACTCTTCTAACTATATATCCAAGGAGCGATCGTGTTAAGTATGAACCCCACAAAAAACAAAAGAAGCATCCCCGCAATGAGTGCCTGAATGCGACCTACTGCAGCTTTCTGGGAGTCACTATTTCCTCCCGATGTCGCATACTGTATTCCCGAGAATACTACCATCAGTACTCCGAGGAGTGCTGTGATAAATGTCGCGTACTTGATGAGTCCACCGAGCATCTTTTGTACGGTTCCAAACCCTCATTCAACCGTACATGTGTACTGCCTTTGTGTTACGCCACCACCTTTTTTCTCGACACAGCCAGCACCCGGGATCTTCTCAGTTACCGTCACCTCTACTGAGGCAGCACTCGCTTTTGGCGTAAGTCCAATAGCCACAGTTGCGAGGAGGACAATGATCAATAAAAGAGCAAATACCACTCGGTCTGAGTACTTCTTAAGATGTGCAAAAAATGAAGCCGTCATGATTTAGAGGGTAAAGTCAGAAAGATCCTTGAGGAATGTATATGAAGCGAGAAGGATAATCACTGCAATAAAGGTATTGATCACAATAGACTTTCATTTCTTCATTCTTTCTTCATCCCCCGCAGAAGTAATAAAGTACCACGCTCCGATTGTAAGAAAAAATATTGCCACAGGTCCTGCAAAAAAGAGTGCGAGGTTTGCTATAGAGGCAAATACTGTCTGTCCTCCAGAGATATTCCCTGAGTACACAACTGACACCCATCCCTGTATTACCCCGAGAAATATGAGTGCGAGTACTCAGTAGGTAACTTGGCGTTTCGCATTTTTTACTGACTCCTCATTCCCCCCTGATATGAGGAGTTTAAACCCCGCAAGAGTAAAATAAAACACCGCAAATCCAATGATAATAATTCGCATAAAGGCAACCACACCATTTTCGATGGTAGTATTCCAGACATCAAAATTTATAAATAAGTTAGAGCCGGTTGTGCGTGATACTCAAAAATCTCCTGCTGTCGGGGCTCCAGTCACATCCCGCTGCCCTGTATTACGTCCAGAGGTTACAATATTGTAAAGTTGCCCCGGGATATTGATAAATAAAAATGCCGTAAGAATATAGATAAACTGAGTTTTGAGCTTGGAAAGCTGACCATCATCGCCGTACGCGATGACCATCATAATACCAAGATATACAATAAAGATTACTGCGAGTCCATTGAGGATAACTTTGGCACTACTAAGTACTTTAAATGCTGCGGAACTTGCCTTGTCGGCAGTCGTATTCCCCTGAAAGGTCCCCATGCTCACCCCTCGAAGCTCACTCGATCCTGGGATCGCAGGTACTCCCGCAAAAGCTGGCGGTGCTATCAAAGTGACCAAACTCGCAAGCGCAAGACAAAAGGCTACCCCCACACGAGATATAAAAAAACGAAAGGCGAGTGAAAGAGACTCAGAGATCAAAGAGGCGATCGACATGCGTAGAGACTAAAAGTATGCATCTATTATAGCACAGAGATCTCGAGAGACAAGCTTGATTGAGAGTTTTACTCGTTGTTGGTAAAGTACCCTATATAGTCCTCTTCCCGCACAGTCCCTGCATCACGCAGTTTATCAGCACTATTGCGCATGGTGATCATCCCATCTTGACTCCCGAGCTCGATATTATTATTGATCTGGACGAGATCCCCACTCTTAATAAGGTTGCGAATTGCAGGAGTGATGAACATGAGCTCATGTATCCCTACTCTACCATGACCCTCAGATTTGGGGATCAGGCGCTGAGAAAGCACTCCCAGGAGTGAGTCAGCCAGTCGTACTCGCACCTGCGTCTGGATATCTGGATGAAAAAACTGGATAAGACGGTTGATCGTCTGGACAGATCCTGAGGTATGAAGCGTTGAAAATACGAGATGCCCCGTCTCTGCAAGATTCATCGCCGCCTCTACCGTCTCACGATCTCGCATCTCCCCTACCATGACAATATCAGGATCTTCTCGCATTGCAGCCCGAATAGCCGACACAAATGACTCTGTATCTCTGCCGACTTCTCGTTGTGAAAATATAGAGTTTTTATCCGTGAATATAAACTCTATCGGATCCTCTATCGTGATAATATGCTCTCGGCGAGCCTCATTGATCTGATCGATCACCGATACCATGGTCGTCGATTTACCTGATCCGGTCGGTCCAGTAATGAGAAACAATCCTTGCTTGGCAGTAAGTATTTTATCTACTCCAGCCGGGAGTCCGAGATCCTGCATACGACGAGCCTCGCGCTCAATACGCCGGAGGACAAATCCGAGTTTCCCGAGCTTATAAAACCCATTCACTCGAAAAGGGGTTCCATCAGCAGATACATACGCAAAGTCAGCATCCCGACGCTCCTTGAAGGCTGCTACTTTGATCGCATCGCCATGATAAAGCTCATTTGTAAGCCCAGAACACTGCTCAGGAGTGAGTACGGGTGATGCCGTGAGTTTACCGAGCTCTCCATGTACTCGAAAGGCAAGGTGCTCGTTTTCTGCAATATGAATATCAGACGCTCCTATTTTGATCGCATGAGCGAGGAGGGACTCGAGAGTGAGACCAGTAGTTTCAGACATAAATTATGATTGAGCATGTGCTTGGAGAAGCTCGAGCATGCGAGCAGTTTTCTTTCCTTGTGTTTGGATTTTCTCAGCCTCTTTGAGAGCCGCCTTTGCCTGATCATCGAGATCTTGCATACGAGCTGCATGCTCTGCCTGGAGTCGCTCGATCTCAAGAGCATGTGCCGTCTCAGTATTGGATTTTTCGGCCTTCAGCGCTGTAGCGCGGTCAAGAGCTGCTTGGATGAGAGTCCCATTGTACGCATCACTCGCCGAAAGCTCATTAATAGCTCGGGCTATCGTCACCTCTGGAGCTACGACCGCAATATCTGCAATAGGAGCGTAGTTTACGGGAGCTTGTGTATCTAGAACAAAGAGTGACTCTACTGTTGGCTCAGGACTAATTATAACTACATCCTCGGCTGGAGTATCTGCATATTCGACTGCTACCACTGTATCTGGTACGGAGTCTACAGTAATCGTCATAGGCTCATCATCAATAATAATGAGATCTGCAGTAGGCACGAGTGTGGCAAGAGCATCTACAGGCTCAGCAGCTACCTCTGGAGCATCAACTACCAGGAGAGATTCCGCCTCAGCTACCGCAGTACCGCTTTTAGCTCCAGTCTTTACTGGCTCAACGATTGTATCAAAAAATCACATAAGAAATTAGTTAGGGTTTAATCTATACTAGCATGAAATTTTACTAGAGGCAAAAAAGTGAATGAGTTTTATTATACTCGTCCAAAATTGCAAAAGCCCCAAACTCCCCTATAATTCTGTCATTATTTTTAAGACCTACCATATGGATTTTAGTAAAGCACAAGAGCTCCTCAAGCTCCAACAAGAGGCTCAGAAGATACAAAACGAGCTATCAAATATCCACATAGAGGCAGAGTGTGATGGATTTGTGGTGACTGTAGACGGGCAGATGAAGTGTGTGAGTGTGGTACTCGAGGACACAAGTCTCCTCTCTGACCAAAAGCGTCTCGAAAAGGCAGCTTGTGAGGCTATCAACAAGGGACTCAAAAAATCTCAGGAGGTGGCTGCTGAGAAGATGAAGGGAGTGATGGGCTCAATGGGGCTCAACATCCCAGGTATGTAGGCTAGTTCCCCTGTGCTCGGTAAATAATCTCAGCTACCTCAGCGCGAGTGAGCTGTGCATTTGGGGTAAAATTTCCTGCCACTACAGAGAGCACTCAGTTATCACGACTCCAGAGCACATAGGGAGCACTCCAGTCTCGCTTTGCGACATCGAGATACACTGGACCGTTTACTGTATCAAGAGATACTCCGAGAATACTCAGGAGTATTTTTAGTCCCTCAGCGCGAGTGACTGCAGTGTCAGGCTTAAATGTACCATCGGCATATCCGCTCACCGCCTTGCTTGCTCGGGCAGTGTTGATATAAGAGAGAAATACGCTCGTACGAGGCACATCAGTAAAATACATTCGTGTGTCCGTACTCAGTGGAGTTTTTGCTGCGAAATACGCCATTTTTACGAGCTCAGCGCGGGTCACCGATCGATTTGGAGCGTACTTCCCTGCCTGACCGAGTGCGATCCCTTGGGACTTCATAAATGCAATAGCTCGAGCATTTGGGTGAGTCGCAGGCACATCAGTGAAGCTCATAGCCTGAGACACTGGAGTAGGTGGTACCACTAAGGTCACGGGTGGAGTAATATTTGCAGCAATACGAATATCAGCAACCGGAGCAACTGATCCATTTGATTTTGCTATTGCGAGGAAAACGAGTGGATTCACGGTAAACTTGCGAGCATTTTCTATCCCAAGTCCACGATTTACTGACTCCATAAACGAGAGTCCGAGGTCACGAGAATCCTTGAATGTAAATGGCCAGTACGGGTGAAATGGTGCAGCCGCTGTATCAATCTGAAAGTGTAAGTGCTCCCCTGTCGATATACCAGTATTACCGGTTGTACCGATCTGTGCTCACTCACTCACACTCTCCCCTTTCGCCACTGTCAGGATGTTAAGGTGGAGGTAACACGAGTAATAGGTCCCTGTCTGCCCACCTGAGACTACCCCGTCATGTCGTATGATCACAAACTTCCCCTCGCTCGGATTCTCTCGAGCCTCTTGCACTACTCCCGGAAGTACTGATACAACTATATCATTGGGAGTCATAGGGACAATATCCACACCCGGATGGCTTCCGCCTCCCTCGCTATAGTCACCCGCTAGATAGTTTCCGAGATATACTGTCGTGTATGTATCGAGAGATGCTCCGAGATTGGCAGGATCGTAGAGCTTACGCGTTTTAATAGGATACATAGAGAGAGTTTTTAGCGAATAGCTTTCATCCGTTTTTTAGTAAACCCAGAAATTGGCTCATTTACATCCTGTACTATACTGGCAGTTTCTGACTCTTTTGTAAAGACCTGTACAATAGCATCATCAGTCGGTACAACAGATTTGCGGAGCTCTGAGCGATCTGTACTAGCAGCTGTAATGACTGCTGCCTTTTGCTCCATAGCGCGCTCGGGGATCGTTGTTGAAAAAATCTTATCCGCAAGTCTATCAAGCCAAGCGATAAACTTATGACTCGAGAACCCTGCCAAGAATGTAAATACCGCGTAGAGATACATACTCTGGATAGAGAGATCTGGGCCAATGGCCGTAGCCCCTTGGAGGAGACCAAGTCCACTACGAGCGATAAAAAATGCGATAACCCCAAGAGCACTCGAGAGAATTGGCTGGATAAAGAACCAGTAAATCCAAGTGTAGTTAAATCTCCCCGTATAGATCTCTACCGTCACAAGTCTCTGAAACTCCGGGAGTGCCATCTGTCCTGCACGGTAATCGCTATACGCTATACTATAGAGGTTAGCGTATTTCACTGATCGATAAAAATCCTTGATCATAAATGCTACTCCTCCAACAATACTTACAGCGAGCATGAGGATGATCACTTGTACCTCTTGGACGACTTTTGGAGCAAATATATGAGTCGGATCACCTCCAAATGCTGTATTTATATCAAAAGTCACTGCAAATTTTGCTACCTCAACTGCCACATAGATGAGAAAAATTATCCACGACAGGATCGTGATTTTAGCGAGGGTATTTTTGAATTCGAGGGAGAGCATAGACCTAAGGATTATTTGGAGTACGAACGTCAGCAGCTGATGCCTGCAAGACTGCAGAAGTACTAGAATCTATCGGAGTGAGTCTAAATCGGTAGTTATCCTCGATGAATCTCCCCTTGAGGGCCGAGAGACACCGAACAATATTTTCCTGCCAATTTTTGGGACTTGAGGCGTAGATAGCTCAGGACTTATTTCCCCACCGAGAGAGATCACTGATCGACTCATACTCACCGAGGTATCGGTTATTGAGAGTCTTCCCCATCCAGTATATTCCATCTCGAGGCGAGATAAATGCACTAGTCGCTCCTGAGTCAGTATTTCCGATATTTCCGATGTTGTAGGCAGTCTTGAGGTTGCGTCCGAGTCCCGTCTCGGCAAGCCCTATACACATCATAAAACTTGGGTCTATCTTTGCCTCGACTGCCTCCTCTGTCCAAATATTCCAGTTGTTAAAGTCACTCGTCGCATACTTACTCAAGAGATCTTTTTGACGATCTATCTCCGTATCTCCTGCGATCTTGAAAGTGTCATACTTGGAGGTATTCGCCATATATCCATATCGGAGCTTGAGATCCTCGATAAATTTATATTTATACTTAGTTGAGAGTGACTCATACCGGAGCTCAGTGAGATCCAAAAATCTTAGTGCATCTACGGTCTCGCGATTTTGCCAAACCTCAAAGTGGAGATGTGCTCCTGAGGTCATGATCCCCGCCCCTGGTGTCCCAGGTGCTCCACCTGAAAGAGCAAATACTGCTCCCGCCTCTACAAAATCATACTTCTTGACTCGGATCTCACTCACATGCCCGTATACCGTCATGAGTCCGTTCGCATGCTTGAGTGCAAGGTACCCATAGCCATTTACTGTTGGCTCATTTATAAAGTACACATATCCCGCCATCGGAGCTCGTATCTCGGTCGCTTGTGCTACTGGAATATCTATCCCCTCATGACTACTCCCGACACTCTCGTAGTAGTCAGCGTCATGAAAGTAGCTCGATACATATGTTGGGGTCACTGGCCATTTCAGTGGATTAACCGGAAGCTCTGGGACAGAGTATTCTCGAAGTCGCTTCTCACTATCATATGAGCTCTGGAGATCCAAACATGCTGTAGTCTGCTTGAGAGACTTTGGGATCACTCGACCGTCAGAGCTAATCGTACATCCAGAGCGCTCTGCAACCGTGCTAAATGCTCCATCATAGAGAGCACTCGCGGCAGCAAGTCTCTCCTCGATCTTGTTTTGCTTTTCCTGGCGATCGGCGATGTACTCATTAAAAAGTGCCTCTTGTCCTCGAGTTTTCTCGAGGAGTTCTTCTTTGTATACTTTCTGAGACTCTTGAGTCGCCTTGTACTCTATGAGGGAGTTTTTCGTGGCGGTGAGTATCACCTTTTCATCTTTGAGTTTTTGAGACTCCACATAGTACTCAGAGAGAAGCGTACGACGCTCCTCCAAGAAGTTTTGTCCTGTTACCTCAAGGACTGTGAGGAAGTGATAGTTTGCGAGTACGTCGGACACATTCCCATCCGTAAAGACGAGTGTCCGAATAATATCTACTGAGTCGTCCCCACCGTACATGAGATTCCCTTTCGAGTACACATAGGATAAGTATGAGAGAATTGCCTCTTTATTACTGTCGATACGATTTTGGAGTGCTACAATCTCTCGGAGTTTGAGAAGGATAGATTTATTCGCCACTCTCACTGCTTCCTCGGCGTCTGATATCTTGGTAGTATTGAGCGCTATACTTTCATCGAGATCGGCGATAAGTGACTGGAGAGTATACTTGCGAGAAGTGATCGTTTGTTTTTGATCTTTGAGAGAGTTTTTTGACTCCTCAATACGCGCCATGATCTGTCCGAGATTATTCATCTGCGTCTCACTCTCAAAAAGCCCCTTCTCTTCATCTGTTGTAAAAGGTGAGTTTACAAAAAGGATATCCTTTTGCTGCTCTTTAAATGTATCGAGGATATTAGCACTACGGGATTTCTTGATACCAACAAAGGATATATTATCCTCCTCACTCTTTGAGGCCCCACCAGTAGCCGCCTGCACTCCACTGAGAGTCCCAAAAAAACTCGTAGTGACGAGAAGGAGGGAAATAATCTGGCGAATAGTCTGCGACGGGTGATACATAATAGTATCCTAGCACACCTCTCGCTCGAGATCAAAAAGACTCGTTGACAATTATGCTCGAATAAACTTAAACAGGTATCTCTCTTGGTCTAAGAGTGTGTATTTATAGGTTTGGGAGAGTTTGAGTCCGAGTTTACGGGCAGTGGCTTTACCGGCTTGGAGCTCTTCAGGACTCGAGGTCTTGTAGAGAATGATCGATCAATCTGAGCGCACAAAAGGCTCTGCCCAAGTAAGTATATCGGGCATAGCCGCTGTCGCGCGGGATACCACCATATCGTACATACCTTTATGCGCCAGCTTATCAGGCCCAGTGACGAGATCCTGAGCACGGGTGTGTATTGCAGTGACTCTCGGAGTGATACCAAGTCACTCGGCAAAGTGCATACAGGCGCGGATTTTTTTGGCGGTAGAGTCGAGGAGAGTCGCAGAGACTCCCGAGCATGCGAGCACGAGTGGAATCCCCGGGAATCCCCCTCCCGTACCAATGTCAAGAACTGAGAGTCACTCAATCGACTCAAACGAGAGGAGTGCGAGTGAGTCGACAAAGTGTTTTACCACAATAGCCTCGGGCTCTCGTATGGCGGAGAGATTAGTATGCGTATTGTAGTCGATAAAAAGTCTAAGGAGTTCCTCAAACTGTGCGAGCGACTTGGTATCAAGTGTGCAAAATGGACGAGCGAGGGTCGCGAGAAGCTCCATCTCCTGAGTATATGCCATCCCTATACTTTCTTTACAAGTTCAACTGATACGCTCGATCCACCGTGGGAGATGAGCTTGACCTTTGCTCATTTCTTAAAGGCATCAGTCACACAATCCTCATCTACTAAATAGTCAATTCCCTCTATTGCTACTTTGTATCCACCAGCATTTGTAGTTTTGAGAGTAAATGTCTTCCCGATATCTCTATCGAGAGCGCTACTTTGATACTCATCCCGACCGAGGTCACTCGCGTGAAACCACTTTGGGAGAAAGTATGCAAACACGCCTGATGTTACGAGGAAAATGAGAGCTTGTAAGAGAGAAATACTCGAGTCGCCAGTGTACCAAACATATGCCCCGACAATGAAGGCTCCGAGAGCTATAGATACGAGATAGAATGTCCCGGTAAACATTTCGAGTACAAGGAGAAACAGTCCAGTTGAGAGCCAGAGAATGAGAATATTATTCATGAGAGATTATTTTATACCGAATGATTTACCAATACTCGTGAGAATATCTGAGTCGAGAATATACTTGGTATTCCCTCCTCCGAGTGCGTTCTGGATAACAGAAAGTTGCTCTTTAGTGACTGCCGCGTCCTTGAAGTATGTTTGTGCGGCTACTGACTCGAGCTCGATTGTCTTGGCCTCAGCTACTGCGAGTGCTATATTTGCCTCAGCTGTACCCTGAGCTGAGAGAATCTGGGACTGTTTGTCTCCCTCAGCTCGCAGGATCTGGGACTGTTTGTCTCCCTCGGACTTAGTAATAAGAGACTGTTTGTACCCCTCAGCCTCGAGGATCTGTGCTCTTTTTTCTCGCTCTGCCTTCATCTGCTTGCTCATTGACTCCTGGATGTCATGTGGAGGATCAAGACGTTTGATCTCTACACGCATCACCTTTACTCACCACTTCCCTGTTTCGCGATCAAGTGACTCGAGGAGTCGGGCATTGATCATATCACGGTTGGAGAGAGTTTCGTCGAGACTCATAGTACCAAGTACAGACCGGAGATTGGTCTGTGCGAGCGATACCACTGCCATAAATACATTTGAGATCTCATACTCAGCGGCTGCCGGGTTGGTGATCTGTATATAGACGATACCATCTACCGTCACTCCTACATTATCCTTAGTGATGATCTGTTGCTCGGGAACTGCGATCACCTGCTCACGTATATCGATCACTCGGATCGTCTGCAAAAATGGGATCAAAAAACATATTCCAGGCCCCTCAGTACTCGTATACTTTCCGAGAGTTTCTCGCAGACCGACTTCGCCTTGATTAATCTTTTTGAGGAAAGATACAAACAAAAGTGTACCGACGATGACGAGTCCAATAATAAATTCCATAATAATGGGTGGTAAAATAGTGTACTCACTATAAACTCTCCTGCATCAAACGCAAGAATAACTCTCCATGGAAAAAGTAAATATCACAACAATTGGCGGCGGCACTGGGAGTATCAATATACTCCTCGGCATCAAACACCTCCCAAGCGTCAATATCGCTTCTATCGTCACTATGGCGGACTCAGGAGGGAGCGCCTGAGAGCTGCGAGATGAGTTTGGGATACTCCCACCAGGAGATGTGAGGCGTGCTATCTCAGCACTCGCCGCTAATACCGACGAAGTACGCCAGCTTTTTGAGCACCGGTTTAGCAAGAGTCGTATCAAGGGGCACACGATCGGAAACCTCCTCCTGACTGGGCTCGCAGAGATGAAAGGTTCATTTGAAGAGGCGATCACTACTCTCTGTCGTATGTTTGATGTGCGAGGGAAGGTGATACCGGTAACACTCGATGATGTACATCTTGAGGTCACTCTTGAGGATGGATCAGTCGTACTGGGTGAGACAAATATAGATATCCCCCTCCACGATGGAAATCTGCGTATCACCGAGGCTCGACTCACGAGTGCGGTCACTCTCAATCCTCAGGCTCGCGAAGTGATCGAGCAGTCAGACTATATCGTCATAGGTCCAGGTGACCTCTATACAAGCATTATCCCCAATCTCCTGGTTCCAGGGATGCGAGAAGCACTCGAAAAAACGAACGCTCGCATCATCTACATATGCAACATCATGACCAAGTATGGCGAAACTGCTGGGTTTAGTGCAGTAGAGTTCATCGCTGTGCTCGAGCAGTATATTGGGAAGTGAGTCATAGACTTTGTCGTACTCAATAACGGTCTCGTGCGCGCTGATATCGCTGCAAAATACCTCGAGACCGAAGGGAAGATCCCCGTTATCCGAGATATGCTCGGTCGGCTCGGGAGCGAGCACTACGAGGTCGTGGAACGCGACCTCATGAGTGCGAGCGACTTTGCGAGGCATGATCCCGTAAAACTGGGACGACTCGTAGTGGATTTTATCGAGGGGTGGATTAAATAACGCTTGACCTATGACAGGGATCTATACTATATGATTATGGTCTCAAAGAAAACTCCCCCCACAGACAAAAGTACTGTCCTCAAAGAGAGCTTCCTCGAAAAAGAGCTCCTCCACGCTTCGGTCGTACAGCGAGAGCTCATGGGATCGATTCACGAGCTCAATACGCAGATGGGCACACTCAATGAAACACTCAATCTCATCCGAGAGCACGCTTTTGTCGATCTTCACAAGTCAAAATGGCGTATCGTTGTCTATCAAATCCTCCTCGGTATCCTCTTTGCAATCGGGACAGTCATGGGACTTGCTCTCATATCTTGGTCAACCTATACTTTTTTTAAGGATAATGAGCTCCTCAGGCAAATCGTCGAAAAACAGCTCTCAAATCGGAATTTTAATTTTGACGATATAAAGAATCGTGCAGTGCGAGATGCAACGCCAGTAAAAGTGAATACAAGTGACTTTGGGCAACCAATGGTAACAGGAACAGGAAAATTAAATAAATAGCTCAAGTATGGCTCCTGAAACTCCCCGTACGATTGAAGATATCCAAGCATTACGAGGAGAGTGGCCTCATCTATCTAGTATGGCAAACCCTATGTTAGCTGTAGCAATAGTAGAATGAGCCAAATCACGTCTCGCGAGTGCCCTCTCTGTACAAAAAAATCCTAAAGGCGTACGTGTTGAATTTATAAATGGTCACGCAGTACCGAGGTATTACCCATAAAACTCTTATAGGGGTATATGAAAGACCAGAGAAACCCGCTCTGGTGAGATTCAATATTCACCTATATACTTCCCATTAAAGTGTCTTGCGAGAGATATACTTGCGGTATTTCTCGCTAAAGTATTATGTGCTACATATGTAACCTTTGGATGGTGCGCTCTCACCCAATCTAGCATAAGTGAGTAGGCTTCTGACCCATATCATTTTCATTGAGCTTCTACTACGAGCCAAAGTCCTATTTCAGGTATAGACCTGTCGAGGCGCATGACACTTATAGTTCCGAGAAATTGAGAAGTATCTTTCGAGTAGATGAATCTATTTTCACTTTCACCTGCAGCCATATTTTGGATCTCAGAATCTAAAAATATTCTCTCATCCTCAGGTGACAGAGGTAAATGTGGATTAATAAAATACTCTACGTTCGCACGATAAAACTGAGTCCAGACCTCTGAGTAGTTTTCCAGGTGAAATGGGGTAAGTATTAGTCTCTCGCTCTCAAGAGACTCTGCTCAAAGAGGGTTAACTTCTCACGAATTTCTCATAAAATGATCTAATCTTTTACCACAATATTGAGGAGCTTATTTGG
>JAYWGH010000050.1:0-5050 GCA_043778375.1 bacterium | reverse complement strand
AGACAGTACCATGAGTTCAGGAGGTCGCCGATAGGAGCGAGAGTTGCGAGATAGCGAACCTCGTTTTTGTAGAGAAAGAGCTGATAGGATGAGGTCTGGAGCCCGGAGTATCATAGAGCTATTTGCACTCGATCCGTCTGTCGCGCAGAGAGGGGAGTGATATGTGGATTCCCAGGGATCGCTCGTGGAGCTTTGAACTCTACGGGTCGTACCTTGCGGATCTTCGTCACAAAAAATCCTCCAGCCTCCTCGATATGGGGCCAGAATCGCTTTTGATAGACGATCTCGATCGCATCCCCAAACTCTGCCTGAGCCGCTGCTATGACTCACTCGTTCTCAAAAGTATTGAGCGTACAGGTAGAGTAGAGAAGCTCTCCGCCAGTACGCAGCGTTACCAGTCCTGCAATCAGGAGCTTGGACTGAAGTCGAGCGATCTTGTGTACATTTTTGATGTTCCAGTAGCGAAGGCTCTCCTCCGCCTTAAATCCTATGCCCTCTCCCGAGCATGGAGCGTCGAGGAGGACTCGGTCAAAAGTCTCTGGGAGCGACGCAAATTGTACTCCGTTGAGACCCGATACTCAAATATTGAGCATATTCATCCGCTCAATATTATCGAGGAGCGCGTTCATGCGATCCTTGGTAAACTCATTGGCAACGATGAAGCTTTCCGGGAAATGCTCAGCAAGCTGAGTTGTCTTGCCTCCTGGACTTGCTGCCATTTCGAGGATGAGGAGTGGCTTTCGTACAGTTGCTCAGTCAGTGAGGATATGCACTGCCATAGAGGCGGAGAGCTCCTGGATGTAGAAGTCACCTTGGAGGTGTTCGGCGGTGGATCCAAGCGCGGTAGAGGTATCCTTGCGGTCGATGCGGAAGGCGCGAGGATTGGGGGTCGGAGTAAATATCCAGCCATCCTGAGTCTTGCGCGTCATAAACTCGACTGGGTCAACTTGGTTGTAGTTGAGCCTGAGGGTTTTACGAAGGGGTTTAAAGAGGCTCGCTGTAAAATCCTCGATCGTCCCAGTCGGACGAGCTGTCCCAGGCGGGAGAGTACTGGTAGGATCAAAGAAGGTAGAGTCTATGGAGTGGATGAAGTCGAGAAATGCCATACTACAATCGTATTTGAAGGGCTTTTCGGGCTTCTTTCTCAAGCGTTCGGTCCTTGAGAACAGAGCGTTTGTCATACTTGGTGCGTCCCCTGGCGAGTGCGACCCGGACTTTGACGAGTGTCCCTTTGAAGTAGATATCTGTGGGGATGAGGGTAATCCCTTTTTCGCGGATTTTGGCGGCGAGTGCAAAAATAGTTTTCTTGTGGAGGAAGAGTGCGCGATCACGCAGAGGATTAGTGACCTCACTCACCGCTCACTTGTAGGGGGTGATGTGGAGCCCCATGACTATGGGGCGACCAGAGCCCAGAGTTACATGTGCTCCTTTAAGTCCGACTGACCCTGCTCGGACGCTTTTTACCTCAGCCCCCGTGAGCTCGATCCCCGCCTCAAAAGACTCAATGATCTCGTAGTCAAAGAGGGCTTTTTTATTGGTGAGTGCGGTCTGAGACTGGGTCATGATTTATTTACCAAAATTGCGCTGTGTATGTCCAAATCCCTCGAGTGCGAGGTCAAGCTCCTCTACGCCAAAGTTAGGCCAGAGTGTTTTTGTGAAGTAGTACTCACTGTACTCTGCCTGAAAGAGGAAATATCCTGAGTGGCGCATGTCGCCCCCAGTGCGGATGATGAGATCAGGAGGGGGGATGTCACCTGTATCGAGGTAGGTAGCAAAGCTCGACTCTGTGAGTGTACTTGGATCAATTCACTCGGCGATAATCCGCTTAGTTGCTCGTACGATCTCGTCTTGACCACCATAGCCGATTGCGAGGATGAGACGAGTACCAGTAGCTCTAGATGTACTCTGTGTGAGATCTCGCAGGGTATCCGCGAGAGATGCGGGGAGGAGATCTAAATCTCCTACCGTCGAAAACCTCAATCCTTCCTCGCTGCAAGTCGTACGAATAGTCACTACCCAATCTTCAAGGAGCTTAAAAAGGTGCGCGAGCTCTGTAGGAGTACGCTCAAGGATATTTTTTTTAGCGAGTGCCCAAAGGCTCATCACCGATATATCTCTCTCGACACAAGCGCGCACCATATCTCTCGCAACCTCAGCCCCTTGATGGTGGCCGAGATGTTTTGCCATATTGCGGGCAGTTGCCCAGCGTCGGTTGCCGTCCATGACGAATCCTATGTGCATAGTTGTATTATTTTGAGTCTTGGGAGTTGAGATAGTCTTGGAGGATGATAGCAGCAGCTTGATCGTCTATATCACCCGTACTATCGAGTCCAGCAGCTTCGAGCTCGTAGCGAGCTTGTTTGGAGGAGAAAGCCTCATTTTGGAGGACAATCTGACACTGAGGGAATTCGCGAGCGATGAGGGTAGTAAATGACTCTTGAATCCCTGACTGGCGACTCGAGTGACCACTCATGTGAGGGGAGATACCCACGACTATCGTTGTGACTGAGTATTTTTCAATGAGTGCGCTGACCTCGTGGAGCACGAGCGCGGTCGGGACGACCGCGCGAGGGAGAGCGATACCCGCGATCTCGATCGCAATCCCACATCTGCGAGTACCATGATCGATCCCGAGAGCTGCCACTTTTAGGCGATTACTGATACTACCACTGCCATGCGGATGTAGGTATCTTCACTGATGTGTATTTTTATATCGGTGGAACCTATTTTTTTGATATGAGAGCCATTTGGGAGGAGGATATTTTTTTTCTCGAGTTCGATCCCGTAGACTTTTTTGACAGCAACAATGATCTCGTGCTCACCAATTCCACCAAATATACTCTCTCCTTTACCTCGCATGGAGATTTGGATCTCTTTCGTATGGAGTATTTTTGCAACTTCTCCTCGCTCTTCGAGGTTGCGAATACGAGCTTCAGCTTGTTTTTTCTTTTTGGTGGCCTCGAGCTCGATGAGAGTGTCAGATGCCATCACCGCAAATCCCTTGGGGATGAGATAGTTTTTAGCTTGGGCGTGGCTCACCTCTACGATAGCTCCTTCGAGCCCGATACCGGCGATGCGCTTGGTGAGTTTTACCTTGAGTTTATCTGCTGCCATATCGTCAGATTAGAGGGCTTGAGCTGATCCAGCGGGAGACTCCACTGTTTCGAGGAGGATTTTGTATCCGAGGAGGTCAGAGGCGAGATTGATGTTGACCCCACCCTTTCCGAGGATTTTTGGTTTTTCCTCAGCTGTGACATATGCAGTGATGAGTTTTTCCTCCTCGTTAATACTAATAGACTGTACTTCACCTGGGACGAGTGCCGCCTTTGCAAGGTCTCGCATGTCAGGAGTATAGTTGATGATATCGATTTTCTCTCCAAAGAGCTCGTCTACTACCGCTCGTACTCGAACCCCCTTTGGTCCGATAAGTGATCCTGCTGGGTCTACCTCGTCGTACTCAGTTGCTACTACGAGCTTGGTCTTGACTCCTGGTACTCGAGTGAGAGAGACGATTTCGACTGTGCCGTCCTCGAGCTCTGGTACGTTCATCTCAAAGAGTTTACTCACGAGATCCTTGTCCTTGCGGGTCAGGGTGACGCGAGGACCCATGATGCCGTCTGCTTCTACCTTTGCGACGTAGAGGTACATGCGAGCTCCAGCGATGTAGGCGTCTTTGCTCGTTTGCTCAGATTTTGGGAGGACGACTTGATTGCCGTTGTAGTCAAATACTACGCGATTTTTCTCGACCATTTCAATGCGAAGTGACACGAGCTCACCCTCCTTGTCTCGAAAGAGGTTGTAGATTTTTTCTTTTTCAGTCTCTTGAATCTTTTGAATGATGACTTGACGGGCTGCTTGTGAGGCAATTCGTCCAAATCCGTCAGACTCGATGAACTCCTCCGTCACATCAATCTCGATCACATCTCCGATCTCAAATCCTCCACCGTCCTCTCCGAGGTCAGCGAGAGCGATCTGCGTCTCAGGATCCTCAACTACCTCAACAACGGTTTTGTCGATACCGAGCTCGATCGTGTTTGCGGCAAAGTCGAGCTTTACATTGACCTCAGAATCTTTAGATCCGTAGTCTTTTTTGTAGGCAGTTTTGATTGCAGCCTCGATGATGTCGATGAGTTTTTCTCGAGAAATCTTTTTCTCGGCGCCTATCTGGAGGATGGCGGCTTCTATGCGCTTGAGGTCTATCATGGTGGGGAAAGTAAAGGTTTTTCTAACAAAAAAGAACTTGTGCGAGCCAAATTCTTTTTCAACAGGAGTAGTATATGGGGAGTAGAGGGGATGGCAAGAGTTTTTAACTATAGTTTCATGCATCTCACTGCGAAGGCATAGGGATGAGAATAGTTAGTAGTTAAAGTGAAGTTTTTTGTTGAGGCATTCTGAGTAAAGTAATTTGTAATACTTTCTCACCACCATGTCCATGAAGTTGCACTTGACTGACTAATCCAGTTGTATGAAGACTGGTTAAAGTTTGTAAACACCGAATCTCAAGGACTCCACTTACCGCTTAAGATAATTGAACTTGAGGTCCCAGATCAATTGTCATTGAGTGAAGCAATTATAGCTGATGGAACTAGTCCCCATCATGTTGGACATGCATTAGTAGCTAGATTGAATCAATAGAGATAACCATTTTTACCAATAGTTTCACATCAGGCCTGGCTTCAAGAATTTGGTGGACAAATGTAGGTATCATTTCACGAGTATCACACTGAGCTAAAAGCTCAAATAGATCCAGGATATTTTGAATTATCATTCATAAGCCATTTTCCTGATATCTTTATAATATTGTATTTTCTATCAAAGAAATTTGGATTTCACCCATTTGCAGTAATTACGGACGCAGGATGTGTATATGTTCGGTTATCTAAACATTCTGATATGTCTCAATTCATCCCCTCGCTGTTACTTATTAAGTTACAATTAGATAAAGATACACCTCCTCCAGCTCCCCCAGCCACCACCGTACTCGCAGGAGTGATTACTCTTGCGAGTACTCAGGTGGATGAGAGACTCTCAGGTCCTCCAGCACTAGTAT
>JAYWGH010000049.1:0-5181 GCA_043778375.1 bacterium | reverse complement strand
TCATAGACTGCTCGATCTTTGGGAGGTGACTCCAGAGGTAGTCGATATCGTCGATAAATCCCATATCAAGCATACGATCACACTCATCGAGTACAAAGTATTTGACCTGAGCGAGATCGATAAATCCCTTGTCAATGAGGTCAATGAGACGACCTGGAGTCGCGATCACGATCTGAGGACCCTGATCAATAATCTCTCGTTGTTTACGAAAACTTGTACCACCTACCACTACGGCAGAGCGGATACGCATCCCGGTTGAGAGCTTGAATACCTCATCTCGGATCTGGCTCGCGAGCTCTCGAGTTGGAGCAAGGATTATCGCCTGAGGACGCCTGATACGACCGTCTACGAGCTCAAGGAGAGGGATCACAAACGCCGCGGTCTTACCAGTACCAGTCTGGGAGAGTCCTACAATGTTTTTTCCTTCGAGTGCGAGTCCGATAACTTGTGATTGTATTTCTGTGGCAGTCTCATATTTATTGGCAGCGAGGGCAGCTTGTACCTCCGCTTGCAGTTTCATTTCGCTAAAAAGCATAGATTTCTGGGTTAGGCCCATGCTTTCTACCGCGATGGACTAGACTATATAAGTTTGGTACACGTTGATCGCTCCGTTCCGATCTTCATGTTTTTCAATGGTAGTTTGAATGTGTCCGCGGAGAAAGTCGGTGAGACTCTGTCATTTCTGCTCGAGAATAATCTCTATCTTCTTTTTCTGAGCGTCGGTCAGGTAGAAATTGACAGCAGCGGTAAATTTTTTGCGATCGGTCATAGAGAAAAAGTTTCTCTGAGTATAATCAATGTCACCACATTGTCACTCCAAATTGTCCGATTTCTCATGAGTCCCGTGAGACCCATAAAGAAATAGGAAAATTACTTTACGATAACTTTTTTGACTTCTTTAAGCCGGGCAGCCTTACCAGTGAGCTTACGGATGAATCCAATGCTCTTGTGTCGCACCTTGAATGACCGGAGGATATCGATCTTGTTGATAGAAGGGGAGTGGATAGCAAAGATCTTTTCAACTCCGATACCGTCTACGTCCTTGCGAACAACGATCACTTTTTCGAGAGCAGATCGCCCCTTTGTACGGATAACGAGACCCTTAAACTTTTGGATGCGGACTTTTTCACCGTCCTTGATACTCTGGTGGACTTCTACCTCGTCTCCTGTGCGGACATTTGGTACTCCTTCTTTTACGAAAGGGGCTTGAATAGCCTGTATGAGTGCTGCGTTGGTCATGATAATAGTGTTATAACGAGTGAGCGTTGGCTCGGCCATAAGTGGATACTGATCACTCGATTTCCAATTTGACCCGCAGATAATAGTAAAAACTGCGTGGGAGTCAAATAGAAGTTTGACGCGCTCTATGTGACTGGTGCGGCAGTCGATGTGGAGTATTACGCCTGAGTCCTGAGCTCTCGTCGGAGGATTCTCGCTGAGCTCGCTGTGGCAGTGAGGAGGGTGATCATCTCACTCACGAGCACAGGAGATATCTCGCTCTGGAGAGGCCCGAGTGTATCGATGAGAGCAGTGGAAAATGGAGTATTACTCGTGCTAGCGTTTGCTCGACTGCGGATGAGTCTGAGAAGGGGGGAGAGGTGTTGCATAGAGATAGTATAGTGAGACTCGAGAGTTTTGAAATTTGATTTTTCGGGAGTGCGTGATAGGCTACTGTAAAATTTATTTTTTCTTATGCACAAATCACTCCCAATACTCACGAGTTTTGCCGTTATTAGTACTCTGACTGCCTGTACGATTCCAGGATTTGCCCCCAAAGCTCCCGAGGGAGTTGCTCCTGCTCCGCAGGCAACGAGTACTCTAGTGGCGCCAATGATGGGAGTCGCGACGGGAGCTACTATTCCTCCTGAGATGCTCTCTGGAGCAGTTCGTCCAGAGGGTGTAGCTTCTGGATCTGTAGTGCCAGGTGCAGTAGGGAGCCCAGTGGGCATTATGCCGGACGGTACGCCTGTAACTATTCCACCAATTACTACAGGTTCTGTAGCTGGGTCTATGCCTCCACTCCCTCCAGGAGCGACGGTAACACCTATTCCAGTAGTTGCTCCGACTGAGCCAGTTAAGCCTGTTGTTAGTCCAGCCCCTGTGAAACTAGCGCCTACTCCAGTAGCCGAGCCAGTCAAGCCTACTCCAGTGATTGTTACTCCTCCACCAGCCCCGTTGCCTCCAGCACCAGTATCTCCAACACCTGCACCAGTATCTGCAGCTCCAAAAACTATTAGCAAAGTTGTGACTTACTCAAGTCCAGGTGGTATGGAAGATGTAGGATTTACTCTCACAGTTGATAATACAAACACTGTTACTGATATGACAGTGGCACCAAAGGCAACAAATGGAGTGTCCTCAAAGTATCAGAGTAACTTTGCTCAAAATGCTCCAGGCAAAGTGATCGGGCAAAAGATCTCTGGGCTCAAGATCTCGGCTGTCAGCGGAGGGAGTTTGACGACCGGAGCGTTTAATGAGTTTGTCGCAGGACTCTAATGCGGGTTTTTGAGGGAGAGTACCTCGCTACCAAACTTCGTATAGAGTATGCGGATGAGTATGAGGTAGCTGCTACTTTCCGTCAGATGCATGAGTATCTTACGGATTTTGACGCGAGATATAGTAGATTTCGATCTGATAATTGGCTCGCTGGTATCAATGCGTCTGGTGGTGGGGTGCTTGACGCTCCTGCTACTGAGATGCTCAGTGTAGCCCTCACGCTTGCAGAGATTACAGAGGGAGCATTTGATCCGACTATTACTCCAGATCTCGAGCGAATCGGGTATGCACGAGGCACTCCGTGCGCTGAGGGTCCTGAGCGTACGAGCTATCGTGATGTGAGACTGGTTTGAAATGCGCTCACCCTCGTTAACTGAGCTCGTATAGAGTTTGGAGGGGTAGGGAAGTGATACACGCTTGAGCACATAGTCAGATTATTCGGAGACTGTCCGCAGCTTTTGATCAATTTTGGAGGAGATATCTACGCACGAGGAGAGTATGAGATCGCACTCGCCAATCCACTTGATCCTACTGAGGCGATAGGGGTGGCGAGAGTGCGAGATACTTATATTTGTGGCTCATCAGGAGTGTATCGCAAGTTTGAGCAGGGGCATCACCTTCTCGATGGGCAGACGGGGCAGTCTGCAAATGTCTCACTTGCGAGCTGGGTGGTAGGGGCGTCTGGTATTTGGACTGATGCACTCGCGACAGCATTGTATATACTCGGGGTAGAGAGGTGACTGGAGCTCCTGACTCATCCTGGGATACCACTCGGATGTGAGGGGGCTGTTTTGAGTCCTGATTTTACTCTTCATAGCACTAATACGAAGGTATTTCAAGGGTTTAGGGAGTAGGGCGTATGAGATTTGAAATTATATCCACTAAAAAATCGATTCTGCAGAATCGATTTTTTAGTGAGAGAGCTATCTTCCTCGCGCCGCACCTCCTCCACTCCTCCCACCTCCAAATCCACCACGACCTCCTGCTCCAGGCCCACGCGAAGGGCGGGCGCTCGGGTTGTATCCAGGTCCTGACGGTCTGCTTGGGCGGGGAGCTCTCGGAGCGTAGCTCGGTGATGGAGCGGGGGCTCCGCTCGATGCTCGCTCGAGAATATCAGCTGATCGCTCAGTACGAGACGCAAACCCTCGATCTCTCGGAGCTCGCTTCCGGTCGACGAGTGAGTCACTTCCATTGCCTCGTGGAGCTCGGAACTCTCCTCGTCCTGCTCCGGGTGCTCGGCGCTGTCGCCCCTGTGGCTCAGGCTTTTGCTCAGGAGAAGAGTCAACATATGCGTGCTCGGTAACAACGGGGATTTTCTTGCCGATGAGGCGCTCGATATCTCGGAGGTATCCACGCTCTTGTGCGTCACAAAAGGATACAGACTGTCCGCTTGCGCCTGCTCGACCAGTACGACCGATGCGGTGTACATAGGTCTCAGACTCATTTGGGAGGTCGTAGTTGATGACGAGCGCGAGGCCGTCTACATCGATCCCTCGTGCGGCGATATCAGTTGCCACGAGTACTGCGATTTTGCCATCCTTAAATCCTCCGAGTGCTCGTTGTCTCGCATTTTGCGACTTATTGCCATGTATTGCCATTGCCTCAACGGCGACACTCGCGAGGTCTTTGACCACTTTATCTGCTCCATGCTTGGTACGAGTAAAGACGAGGACAGACTTTGCCTTTTTATCTCGGATGAGCTCAGCAAGAAGTGTTTTTTTGTTATTTTTTGTCACAAAATATACACACTGATCGATCTTTTCAGCAGTAGAGGAGACAGGAGTTACCTCGACGGTTTGAGGATTTGTGAGGAGAGAGCTTGCGAGCTTTTTGATCTCAGGTGGCATAGTCGCTGAGAAAAAGAGTGTCTGTCGGCGCTCTGGGATCCGAGTAACGACCTTTTTTACATCATTGATAAATCCCATATCGAGCATGCGGTCCGCCTCATCGAGGATGAACATCTCAACATGATCGAGCTTTACAAACTTCTGCCCCATGAGATCGAGCAGTCGACCTGGAGTCGCGATGAGGATATCCACTCCCTGACCGAGCTTGTTGGTCTGCGCTCCTTGTCCAACTCCACCAAATATCACGGTGTGTTTGAGTCCAGTGTGAGCTCCGTATGCGGTAAAGCTCTCCCCGATCTGCACCGCGAGCTCGCGAGTAGGAGTGAGGACGAGACATCGGATCGGTCGTACGCGCGCCTCAGGAGCCTTGCGTCCTGCGAGGAGCTGAAGAGTTGGGATTGCAAATGCTGCAGTCTTGCCGGTACCGGTCTGTGCACAACCGAGGAGGTCGCTGCCCGAGAGGACTATAGGAATAGACCGCTCTTGGATCGGAGTTGGCGTTGTATAGCCCTCTGTGTCGAGAGCCTGGAGGAGAGTCGGTGCGAGACCGAGATCTTTAAAAGTGATAGTCAAAAGTATGGGGGTAAAAATAGCACAAATGTCCTAGGTACTGATGCACTGGGATTGTGTTTGGGGGATTGCTGCAGGAACTCTTCGGGATTGGTTCCGCAGGCTCCGCCCGAGATTTACTTCGGTTACGCAGAGTATAGGGGGAAGTGGGGAGAAAGCGAATCTCGCCGAAAGGACACTAACTTCCGAATTTAGTACACAAAGTAAGGAACCCATTAAATCATTGTTTTGTGGTAATTTCTTTGAGGTAATTTTATTATAGGGAGTA
>JAYWGH010000048.1:0-19642 GCA_043778375.1 bacterium | reverse complement strand
GTGCACGGTCACTCGAGATATATCAATGTTGCTACCGTTAATCATGTTACTCTTCAGTTTGATAGCGCCTTCATCGCGAGCCGTCTTGGGCTTGTGGTGAGTGAGAGTGAGATACTACGAATTCTCGGAGTACTCGAGTTCTCACCAGTAGTCAGCGATGGTGTATTTACTGTAACCGTACCATCTCATCGAGTCGCAAAGGATGTTTCTATCCTTGAGGATATAGTAGAGGAAATCGGGCGAATCATCGGCTACGACGCGATCGAAGAGGCTGCAATTCCTGGAGTGTTTCATATCACTCGTGCAAATGCAGCACTACAGTCTGTCCGACTCGTCCAAAATTATCTCCAAGGACAGGGACTCTCTGAGGTGTACAATTACTCGTTTAGTAATGCCGCAAAAGATGAGTCAGTAGGGCACATGGATCATACAAATGCTATCGGAGTTCGTAACGCAGTGAGTGAGGACTTTACGCTCATGCGTCGCTCACTCGCACCACTTTTGATGGCAAATATTCGAGAAAATCTCAAAAAGACTCCCTCTATTGGATTTTTTGAGATCGCAAAAGTACACTCAAAGTCTTCGGTGGGGTTTCATGAGAGTAAATCACTCGGGATTATCCTCAGTCATACGAGCATAGACGACGCACGCAAGATGTTTGATGGACTTATGGAGGTGCTTGAGGTTGCACCTTTGATCATCTCGCCAGCTATTGCCCCATACTTTCATCCACAGGCGTCGGGTCAATATCTCCTCGAAGATCAAGTGATCGCAGAGTTTGGTCGCGTACATCCGACGGTCGCTCGTACTCATGAACTCCCAGTAGAGTGCGTATATATGGAGCTCTCTCTTGATACGGTATTGGCACAGAGGACTGCAGGGGAGTCTCACTATACAGAGCCAACAAAGTTTCCAAAAGTTGCTCGCGAGCTCAACTTCTTGCTTCCAGAGAGAACCCCAGCAAATACTCTGAGTTCATTTATTCTCAGTACAGACGCTCGCATCTGAGAGCTTGAGGTACTCGGTGAGCCCTACACTGGAGTGGGAGTGCCTGAGGGGATGAAGTCTCTCACCTACAGGTTTTCGATCCAGGATCGCACAAAAACACTTACAGATGAGGAGATGCTCGCTATACAAAACACGGTGATTGAGAAGCTTGCAGGGGAGGGGTTTGTGCTGAAGAAATAAAATTTGTAATTAAATGAGCATTTTCATAAGAAAACTGCTCATTTTTTGCTTTCTCACGCTGCATATTTTATATTAAAAGAGTGAAAAGGTACTTTGATATCGATAATAATGACATTGTATGACGAACAAAAGCCTATTTTCAATTTCGAGGAAAAGATATCCAGATTCAACGAAATGGCGAGAGAAGTATCCTGAAGATTAAGAGTGATTTCAAATCTGCTATTGCCTTCATATTCAATCAGTATGAAAAGAAAAAAGATAATAAGGATCAAGGTCAGAAGCGAAATAACTCAACTCCGGTGCACCCTCAAGATCAAGATGAGTATATTCCACAGAATATGGAAGATACTGAAGATCCAAACAAGCCCCCTTCATTTTGGCAGATTTTACCGCCACTTGCTTGATACTACTACTCTGGAAAGAAATCGTACTATGATGTAGCTATGAAAATTTGGTCAAAGAGAAAGATACTTTGACCCCATGACCCTATATTTGATAACTCAAAACCGAAGCATACTTTTTCAGGGAAAGTAGGAAAGGGTATTTTCTCACTTCCACTTCCAGTTGGTGCATTAATAAAAGTAGATTCAGTTCTTCCAGTAACATCTCGTTTAAAAATACAACAAGATCAAAAGGGATGTTTTTATGCTATTTCATGAAGCATACAAGAGATATCTTTTGATTTCTATACTGATCAAGATAAAAAGGATAAGGCGCCAATAACTGCAGATTCTGAAAAAATTATTACTGGCTCTCTCACAAAAGAAACACAGGATCTTCTTGCTAATCTCAGAAATAGCTCGAAAAACTCAAAAGAGAAGGCAGACATCGTCTGTAATTATGTCTCACTTCAAAAGAAGTATTCAGTGGATTACCAGTTTTACATATATCACAAGAGTACATCACAAGAATATTTTACAAATCTTGATGCTTCTCCACTTCTCGAGTGTTATAGCGCGAATACTCTCTATGTTGGTCTTATGAGAGATTTGGGTATATCAAGTCGTCTTTGTACTGGACACATGCTTGATATTCAAAATGAATATGGATGAAAATCTCACATCTCAAATCAAACTGGCCATGCCTGGTCGGAAATATGGGATGGTTCATCGTGGGTCCTCATGGACGCTACTCCCAAGCAAAAAGATAAGAATATAATTGATGACCTCAAAGAGGAGATTGAGAGAGTAGCAGAAGAAAAGAAGACCTCTATGACTGATATGGGCTTTGAGCTATGACGAGACGAATGACACTACAAAATGTACAGAGAACTTGAAGATGAGGTAAGACCAATGATTAAGAAAAATATCCAAGCTCTTGAGAATATTCTCCCTCGAGAGTACCATTTGGAGGAGCAGGGTTATTTCAGATCTTGAAAACTCGATAGGCGTAAGCTTGTGCAATGGAAGATTACGGGTGACACAAAAATATTTACCCGAAATCAGCAAATTGATCTTGACCCAGAACTCCTCTTATTTGAGGGTATAGCTATTGATAATAGTGGAAGTATGGGGGATATAAATACTCCATGATCTCCACTGCGAGAAGCGGTAAAATCTGCTATTATTCGAGCTCGCACGCTCGAGCATTTTGACGTACACTTCTCTATACTTATATTCAATACGACAGTTCACGAAGTAATGAAATTCTGAGAAAAGTATACATCCAGAAAAAATACTATTCCATCACGACTCATGCAAGCAGCGACTGACCGTTGAGGTACAGATATGTGAAAACCTCTTGAACTCATGGAGTCTCGAATATTAGAGTTTGAGGCGCAGGGTGGTAAATGAAGATATGGAAATATTACCTTTATAGGTGATGGTGAGCCAACGAATGGGAAAACAGGAAAGGATCTTAAAAAACTCATACACCGAATATGACAAAAATCTCCCATAACTGCCTACTATATATCGTGATGAGGACAGAGTTCAGGAGCACTCGGTGAGTATTTCTGAGAAGAAAATGTGGAAGTAATATCCGATGTCTGAGATCTCTCGAGTGCTATGATGCGGACATTTAACACCAAGCTTCGCAGGAAACTTCATCAAATTACCTCTCAAAAATCTTAACTCTCACTTTATGGTCAATCAAACAAATACATGAGCTCAAGCAAATACAGATAATAAAAATAACTGATTACCATTTGTCTGGACAGATGAACTTTTAGAACTGACCTTTGGGAAGGGGAAACTCGTTGGTAGTAGTAACGGTGTAATTTTATATGAAGCGCAAAATATGATATATGTAGTTGATGAGGTGGCTAATAAGTATTACTGAGAAACTGATACAATCTTTAGAAAAGATTGATACGACAAACAATGTAAGCCTACGATATGAAAGTGAGTTATAGAGATGATAGATATTCATAATAGGACACTCAACAAATTGATATTCACAATCTGAAAATGAACGAGAATACAAAAAGTAGAAGATTACCTTCAAAAGCAACTCAGTGCAGTATCAGAAATCCAAAAGCAAACTCGTATTCGTGCCTCACTTGAGGAAATCACATGATCATGACTCGTTATTCCTACGAGCGTCGATAATGTCTCAATTCAGTGAGAAGAGATGCAGTATATACGACAGATTTATACTATGAGTGTAAAAGTCGGATGAATGAATACGACTATTGAGGAGCTTCTCGTGCAAATTGATCAAAAACCAGATAATGCGATTGCTCTTCGTAATACAATAACCTTCTTAAAAAAAACTGAGCCATTTTCACACTTTCCATCAATATTTGAGTACTTTGAGGTCATTATCCAAGATAAAGTAAATCAGGTTGAGCTCACTCGATGACATACTCGTATTGAGGAGATTAAAGTACTTATAGCTGATGATGCTCTGACTATATCTACACTTTTTTCTCTCTCCCGAGAGGTTTCTACTTGGATAGATGTTCGGGCTAAAAATCCTCTCCCTACAGGCGAAAAAGAGCGTGAAGCGTCTGTACTTCTTGATACTATTCAAAAGCGAATAGAAGAAATGAAGGTTTCTGCAAAAGAATGAGTTATTCAATCATTTGAGGCTTACGAAAAGGAAATAGGATTATATCTATCGGATATATTGTATGTAGAACATATCCCTCAAATATATAATGAGCTTTCTTATAAGTGAGCTGTTGAGCTCACGGAGCTTCTTCCTACTGATACTGCAGTAGAGAAAAGGTGAGTACTCGCACGACTCATTAATGATCGAAGAAATATTCTTGAGAGGGAGAAAGAAGGAAAATCAAAGAAGCTTGCTGAAGCTCGTCTCGCAATCTTAAGGGATATTAGATCTAATCTGGTAGAACTCTCTGATCTCGTGAAAGTACTAGAAAATGAGGGAGATATACTTTCTGCAAAGAGAGAAAATGGACTCGTTAAGACGACTGAAAATCTCATATGGCAGCTTGCTGCTGAAGAAGCAGAGAAGATCCACAAGGAGCTCATGAATATTTTTGATGAGCGTCTTGCGTCACTCAGACTCACTGAGAGTGTATTTCAGAGATCAGGTGGTAAAATCGATCTTTGAGACGAGTCATTCGCTAGCGTTTTTGAGCCTGAGAATACAGGGCTACTTACTTGGGAATTGATAGGAAAAAAGTCAGAAAATGAGATCATTATATCTTTTAGGAACAGTGTCGGAGGTACTATAGAGCCAACAGTCGTGAAGCAGTATCGTATGAAGAATCCACTTGCAGTATCTAAAAAAGAATTTGCTGAACTTCAGGAATATCTCAGAAAATGGAATACTCGATATAAGACTGAATTCTTTGATGCTTTACAAGCTATGAATAAAACGAAGCTCGCGCTCGCTCTGAATCCTGACGACTTCACTCAAAAGGATAACTTTGCAAAAGTATCAGAACATTACGACTTACTCGCTAGAAAGAGCTATCTAGCTCGGATGTTTCACCATCTTCCAAAGAATAATCTCTCTGCTCGACCACTCGTTCCGCAACTCTATCCAGGGACTATTATTTGACCTACTACTGAATCGTTCTTACAGAATTTTTCTGATCTTGCAGAAAAACAGATTGAGTCACAAGGCAAGTGATCGGGAATCATTATTATTGAGGGAGACGCTGGAACAGGAAAGAACTTTAAGATCGATATATACGCACACATGACGAATAGAGAAGTATTTGAGATGCAGGGAAATAAGACCGCCCAAAAAGAGGATATTCTCTATAGCTATGAGCTTTGAACTGAGGGAACGTACCGACTACCATCTCATCTTATACGCGGTATTCAGACACCATGAGCAGTAATAGTACTTGATGAGATGAATACCTATCCTCCAGAAGTACTCAAGCTTCTAAACCCTCTTCTTGACGGTAGGAGATACATAAATGATCCCCAATTTGGTAAAATTACAGTACATAAGAGTGTACTTCTCGTAGGACTTATGAATCCTCAACATTATCTCGCTACTACAGCTCTCTCGCCAGAGGTAAAGTCACGTGCTCGTATGATGAAAGATTCTTATCCAGCCTTTAAGCTTCCAGATGGAACTATCTCTTGGGAAGAAGCTTTTCTCATTACTCGGCATATTGCTCGTATCGAGCCTATCAAGAAAATGGATCAAAATACGTTTATTTCTTTTTGGAATACTTCAGTAAATCAAATTGATACTTGATTTAAGCCGACAGATAAAGTCCTGAAAATACTAGATGATGTGGCTGGTTATCTCGCATTTGCAAATAGTATGCGATGAATTTATCAGAAAACTATGATGTGAAATGGGAACGAAGAATTTCATTATCCTATTGGATTACGAGAAGGCGTACAAGTAATAGAAGAATATGAAAGAAATGGATTTAACATGCAACAGGCAGTTCGAGATGTTATTATCCCAAAGATTTCATGAAAGAACGTAGATGTATGAGCTGAGACAAAACTTTTAGAGACAGGGATTTTAAAAATTTAAGCTATCCTAGTCTATAGTAAATCTAAGTTGCCCTCACCTCCCTTTATCGCTATACTTGGGCGCCTATGAGCTCAGCACCTATAACATTCTCATCAACCGACTATACTCGTGTCGATGCAGTTGTAAATGAGCTCATATGAGTGGTTGCAGGATACATGCACAATACTCCGTTTGAGCGTATTGAGAGCGAGATTTTCCGGGCGTATCACTTTGCACGAGATGCCCATGAGGGGCAGCTGCGTAAGTCAGGTGATCCATATATTATCCACCCTGCTGAGGCAGCTCTCATCCTTGCATCGCTCAAGCCTGATCTCATCACTCTCCAGTGCTGTTTTCTGCATGATGTACCCGAGGATACGAGTGTGAGCGTAGAGGAGATATCTGCAGAGTTTGGGCCACAGGTTGCTCATATTGTGAGTGGTATGGAGAAGCTCTCAAAGGTACGGTATCACGGCGAAGAGCGCAATATCGGGAGTCTGCGCAAGATGTTTATTGCGATGGGGGAGGATTTGCGACTCATTCTCGTAAAATTTGCGGATCGCATACACAATATGCGGACACTTGATCATCATCCAGATCCAGAAAAGCGCAAACGCATAGCGCTTGAGACCCTCAATATTTATGTGCCCATTGCTGATCGGCTTGGTATCTTTGACTTCAAGGAAATGCTCGAGACGGAGTGCTTTCGTATTCTCTATCCTGCTGACTTTGCGAGGGTTTCGCTAGAGCTCGCCGAGCTCAAAAAAGAGCAGGATGAGTTTTTGAGTCATGCGCGGGAGATCCTTGACAAGATCTTGCCGAGCACGCTCCCGATCTATGAAATATCCTCTCGGGTTAAGCCACCGTTTAGCGTATACCGCAAGATGCAAAAGAAAGAGATTGCATCTGTACGAGAAATATACGATCTTTTCGCGCTGCGAATCATCACCGAGTCGGTCCCAAATTGCTATGAAATACTCGGGGCGGTACACAACAAGTTTACACCCGTCCCCAAGAGATTTAAGGACTATATTGCCCTCCCAAAGCCAAATGGATATCAGTCCCTGCATACCACTATGATCGGGCTCTTGCCGGATTTTCGTCGACTCCCGACCGAGATACAGATACGGACTCAGTCGATGCACCGTCAGGCAGAGATGGGAGTTGCGGCACATTTTGACTACAAAGAAGTCGGTTCCTCCAAGATCTCTCAAGATGTCTACTGGGTACAGGAGCTCAAGGGTCTCATGGAAAAGCTCGAGGACGGAGACTTCATGGGGGAGATGAAAACGAATGTATTTGATGATCGAATATTTGTATTCACTCCAAAAGGAGCGGTAATTAATCTCCCCAGAGATGCCACTCCGGTAGACTTTGCGTATGCGGTGCACTCGGACCTTGGGAATAGGCTCGTGATCGCGAAGGCAAACGATAAAGTCATCCCTCTCGACGCTATCCTCCACAATGGGGACCGTATAGAGATCGTAACAGATATAAATAAACGACCATCTGTGGCGTGGCTTTCATTTGTAAAGACCTCAAAAGCCAAGGATGTAATACGCTCTGAGATCAATCGTGAGCAACGAGAAGTACTCATCGTAAAAGGGCGCGCCATGCTCTCGGAGTACCTCGAAAAACATTACGGAAGAGGTCTTGATAAAGAGCTCTCGATACTACGAAATGTGGATGATCGCATACTTGATACCAAGGAGCGAGAAGATGTGCTCCTCCAGATCGGGAATCTCTCTCGCAAGCCGAGCTCTCTCGTGAAGTCCATTTCATGAGTACTTCCAAAGCCGATTATAAAGAGTCTCCCTGATCTCGCGAATGCAAAACCGATTACTCCTACTATTGAAACTTCAGAGGTATTTGGGCAAATTATTATCGGGGGACAAAAACATATCCCTCACAATATTGCCTCTTGTTGTAAGCCTGAGCCAGGTGATAGGATCGTGGGATATGTGACTCGTACGGGGGTAAATATCCACAAGGTTACTTGTGCGTCGGTACGCAAGGGGTCTCTTGATCGCCTCATCCCAGCCAATTGGGAGAATATGCCGAGACTCAAGACGAAGATGCGTATCGAGGTACTCGTTGAGAATCGTATTGGGGTGCTACGAACCCTTTCGGATGTATTTTATAGTATGAAGATCAATATCGACGAAATCTCACAAAATTCTGAGCAAAATGGTGAGCTTGCGCGACTCTATCTCTCGATCTCAGTGGATGAGGATGACTACTATCTCTATGAGCGACTTGTGGAGCGGATGAAGCTCGGACTCAAGGAGTTTCGGGAGTCGGTGATGATCGGGAATGTGTCGAATTAGCTATATGAAGAGTCTAATTGCTGAATCAATTATCTGAAAGTTGTCTTATCAGTATTAGGTACTACCCCCATCGGATACAGAGTATTTTTAACTTTATTAAAGTAATCAGTTATATCCTGTGCTGAGAGCTTTCTCGGCTTTCAATCTTTATCAGTAACAGTAGCTCCGAATAATGCTCCAGATGCTAACATGCTCATCATTTGAGCACTATTGAGCACAACTGTGTTATCTTCCTTATAAACCATACCTGATTTTACAAGCTTCTTTGGGAGTCATGGGATGGTAAATGGGCTATCTGCATCTTTTGGACGCACATATTCATCCGTGATGTACGCAATTATTAGTGCTGTCCTAATAGTCTCTTGCATGAGTTTTTCATTTGGTGAGTTTGTACTAATGAGAGGGAGCTTCGTCTGGGCATTGAGTACCCAGGGTACACCAACGATGAATGGAAATTTCTCCACATCGCCTCCTTTTTCATTCTTGAGGAGTGTATTCGTATTCTCTGTCTTTCTTTTTGGTAAGAGAGTGACACTCCCAGGGGACTTGAGGTCGATAGTAAGTGTCTGGCCATAGGCGATCAAAGTCGCCTTCATATCTGGTCCCACCTTTATAGCCTCGACGATATCACTCGGGAATCGGCGTCCTCTCAAAGATTGATTTAGTGTTCCTGTAGACTCGATACTTTTACGCACTATTTCGAGTTGTACTTTTGCCCAGTCACTATACTGATTAATTTTCATATTCTCCACAATATTCTGGAGTACCTGAGTCTTGAGATGAGCTTGTAACTGTGTCAATCCTTGCGAACTAAATCTTCCGATATTCCCATCTATAGATTGCCCTACTGATTGATTATCCTTATTTTGTACTCCAAATCCTCCGAGCAGAGTAGTAATCTGCAAGAGCTTTGCGATACTTGAATTTGGCTTAATCTCAAGAAGTACGCCCTCATTTGAAGTGACTATTCCCTCTCTTTGGCTCGTTACTGTATCGAGTATCTGCCAAGTACTCATTGTCCCTTTCTTCGAGCTTGGAGAAAATTGGAGAATCATATCTCGTACACTCAATACACCCAGCACTGCTATAACATCCGTGAGTCCTTGATTCTCAAGCGCATTTTTTTGGAGTACTCATGCACCAAGTACCTTTGTAAAGAGTGACTTCTTTTCAGCTAAAGAGAGACTATTAAACGAGAAATCAGGACCAAAATTTTCATCAAGAATCTTCTTCGCAGCTGTTTCCGCAAATTGTGAATTTGCGTCAGTTAAAGTTTCGTCTTGCTTCGTGATCGCGGGGCTAATCTTGCCGTTAGCTTTAGGAGCAGTAGGAGCTCCCATTTTTTCGTTTGTCATATAGATAGTGATGAGTACTCAATTACACTAGCACACAGATAAAAATCTGTCAAAAAAGTGGACTCATACTATCTCTGGGAGGAATCTTAGGAATTTATCTGATAAAACCGCATACTATTCTCATAGATCGTTTTGATTACTTCTTCGCGCGACTCACTTCGTAGGGAGATGATCTTTTCGAGCGTGAGGGCGGTCTTGGCGGGCTCATTGGTAGAGGATCTATCCGGAGCAGGGGAGAGGTATGGAGCGTCTGTCTCGACGAGAATCCGATCCAGGGGGATTTTTGATGCCGCTTCCTGTATCTCGAGAGCACTCTTGTAGGTGACTATTCCTGAAAAACTAAAGTAAATATCCGGACTCCATTTCATGAGCTCCTGGGCAAATACTATATCCTCAGAAAAGCAGTGGATGACCGCGTATTTGACCCCGTAGGACTTGATTGCGTCGATCGTCTCTCGTCTTGCACTCCGGGAGTGGATGACGAGTGGGAGTTTGTAGTCCTGACCCATCACTGCAAGCCTCTTAAACCAGTAGTGCTGTCGCTCGAGCTCGACCGCTCGCACAGACGGGTCTGTGGAGAGGTAGTGATGATCGAGTCCTGTCTCACCGACGGCAACGACAATATTTCTATGAGCTTCGATAAGTGCCCGGAGTTCTCACTCTTTGTGGTCTCTTGCTGCGGGAGAGTCCTCGTCGATGATCTCAGTCGTGAGAGTTGGAGCCTCTCCTATGAGCTTGCCTCCTGCGCGATTTTTGGCAACGCTCGGGTCCTGCGCATCGACTGGATGGTACCCGACCGTTGCGTACCACTGTGGGTACGAGCGAGCGAGCGCGATAGCGGCGAGCGAGCTCTCTGTATCACACCCGATCTGCACGACTCTATCCACTCCTGCCTTACGAGAACGGGCGTATACCGCGTCTATGTCCGCGAGGAGTACCTCAAAGTAGCAGTGCGAGTGAGTATCAAATATCATATCAGCAGTATATGTGACAGGGGGAAAGAGTACATATTATTTCACTCAATTCCTCTGTAGAAAGTATAAACTTTTGCGCGGTGATTGCGAGTATCTATAATCTTTTGTATCTCCGTAACTTCCGTTTATGAAAAAAATATACATAAATCTGCCAGTAAAAAGTTTAGCGAAATCTATCGCATTTTATGAGGCACTTGGCTGTGTGAAGCAAGATGATTTCTCGAATGACGATGGAGCAGGGATGAAGTGGAGCGACGAAATTTATTTTATGCTCCTCACGCATACATTTACTCATAATTTCATTCAAACCAAAGAAATTTCCGACGCGAATAAGTTTACAAATGCGATCTATGCGTTTGAGTGCGAGAGCAAAGATGAGGTAGATTCTTTTGTGAGTAAAGCGCTCGAAGCTGGAGCAGAAATATATAAAAATAAGTATACCGAGCAATTTGAGTTTATGTACTCCACGAGCATATTAGACCCAGATGGGTATATAATAGAGGTATTTTACATGGATAGCTCAAAATTCCCCACACCTGAAGTGTTATAGTATTCCCCATTATGCCTAAACTTAAGACCTCCGCCGATGCTACCGAGATCATCAAGCGAATTGAAGCGATACATGGTGGTACGATCATAGAGCTCAACTACGATACTCCTTTTCAGCTCCTTATCGCGGTGATCCTCTCAGCACAGACTACTGACAAACAGGTAAATCGTATTACCCCACCTTTATTTGCGCGTATCCGTGAGCCAAAGGATATACACGATATCACCCTCGAGGAAGTGATGGAGCATGTGAAGTATGTAAACTACTACCGCAATAAAGCGCGGTTTATCCACGAGACTGGGCAGATCCTTGCAAGAGACTACGCCTGAGTTATCCCAAGTGATCTTACTGAGATCCAGAAGCTCCCAGGGGTAGGGGTGAAAACAGCAAAGGTGGTGCTCTCCGTCCTCTACGATGCTCCACTCGTCGGGGTAGATACACATATTCATCGAGTCTGCAATCGTATTGGCCTCGTGCGGACAAAATCTCCAAATGAGACAGATAAAGCTATCGAGCGGCGTCTCACCCTCACTCAGCGAGTAGGGATGCACCACCCATTTGTACTCTTTGGGCGTTATCACTGCGTGGCTAGAGCGCCAAAGTGTGTTAGTTGTCCAGTGAGAGAGTTTTGTAATTATGCAGCAAAAGAGGTGGTTCTGAGGCAATCACCCAAGAAAAAAAAGAGCAAGTAAATCCTACAGAAATATCTGTCTCACTACCCTCGCAAACTCCTCTACCTGAGCTTTTGATATAGTGACCCCTCCCTCATGTACGAGACGGTTGCGTATGTTGTGAAACTTCCAGAGTTTGTTGCGCAGAGGATCTTCTATATAATATTTCCCGTCTTTATTCGGGATTCTTCCGCCGTTTCGACTCGTACTGGCGTGCTGAGTGTTATATTTTTTTAGATTATTTGCGAGCGTATCGCGACCATGTAGGTCATTGAGGATTTGCTCGAGTATGCGATCAATCGTTATGTATCCGAGAGATGGGCCTTGGATGAGTGCCATCGCGAGTTCTTTCTCATACTTCTCACAAGCCATCTTTGTGAGCTTTTTCGGGCGTCGTCTCAGGACGACAACTACTCCGATGAGGAGGATTAAGAGTATTGCAAGAATGATATTTTCCATATCATGACTGTATGAATTTTTGATTATTCTCAAGGGGTATAGGACTTGCACTCACCCTCTCTCTCGTCCTGACTTCGCAGTCGGTTCTCGCGCATCCGCTCGACATATCGAGCTCGACTTTTTCTATCGGAGCCACATCGATAGAAGCGACCACCTATTTGCATCCATCACAGGTAGAGGCGATCATCGGGGCTCGAGGAGTCTCAATGCGCTCTCTTACCTACGGTGACTATTACAAGTACTCGGGATATCTATCGGACTATCTCGCGAGCAAAATACAAGTGAGGGACAAAGACGATACGTTCTGTACTCTCAGTAAATTTACCACTCAGGAGCTCGGAGTAGATGAAATATTTACAAAGGGATTCCCGGTGAGCTACGAAGTGCGCTGTCCCGGAGCGCTTACCCAGATGAAGTATAGTATCTCGATATTTCGTGAGCTTCCGCTCCAAACTAATCGCGTCCTACTCGTAGATGGTCCGTCTGGGACACCTCTCGGGTACAAGGTTCTCACTGCAAATATTACTGACGCGAGCTTTGATCCTGCAAATCCTGTTAAACTCGTTGATTCGGATGGTGATATGCTGCCTGATGAAGAAGAGAGAGTATATCGTACAGATCCTGCGAAAGGAGATACAGATAGAGACAATTATTCTGATTATGAAGAGGTCATGTCTGGGTGGAACCCCCTCAGTCCTCGAGCTTCACTAGGTCAAAAAGTGCGAGATCAGCCGAGTGTTACCCCCTTTATCCTCCCGATAGGCATACTCCAAACGGCGGGATGAGCTCCTGTAAAAACTACTGACCGAAGTAGTATTGACAATACTGCCCTTGCTCCCGATGCGAGCTCACTCGATACACATCTTAATAGTGCCTCGTATGGTCTATTTACTCGAGTGCTAAAGTCTCTCGAGACTCTCAGGTCGCAGGGATGACTATCTCTCGAGCTGACGCTCATACTCCTCGGTGGACTTTTTCTCCTCGGGCTCTTGCATGCTCTCGGTCCTGGTCACTCAAAAGGATTTATGGCAAGCTATATACTCTCATCGGATGCTGGATATAGTCGTGCAGTTCTCTACGCAGGGACTTTTACCCTTGTACATTTGCTCGATATATTTGTGCTCGTATTTATCACAAAGTTTGTCCTGCAGAAGTTTGATCCTACCTCGTATCTTGCTGATATTACCCGCTATGCCGCATTTGCTCTCCTGGGGGTTTCGATCATAGTACTTGCCATGGCTGTGCGAGCACTCATACAAAAGCGCAATATATCAGACTCGACGGTTACCTCTGATGTCTCTTCATTCCGAGTAGGATTGGGTATGGCTTTTCTCTCAGGTCTTGCGCCATGTACTTTTGCGTGGAGCCTTCTCCTTGTACTTTTTGCGATCGGGAGATTTGAGCTCGCCCTCCCACTCGTGAGTGCTTTTGGGCTCGGAGTATTTGTGAGTCTCGCGACCATAGCACTCATCGTGGTAAAGTTTCGCATCCAGATGGTCGCTCGATACTCGAGTCTCGGACTTTATTTTCCAATCATCTCCTCTTGCATACTCCTCGGTATTTCAATTCTCCTCCTTACAAATTTTTATTAGCAACGCGTCAAATATTGTTAGCAATTGGCGTAATCTCTCATAAAATACTCGAAAATATCTTTTCCTATGATCAAAAAAATATTTGCTACCGCACTCTCACTCGTCATGGTATGTGAGATGCTTCTCCTGACTCCAGCCGTCACACTCGCTGTGAGCACGAACAGCCAGGCTGCACCATGGACGCTCGAGAAGGCTGAGCACCTGGCTCGTAAGTCATACTTTGCTGCCACTCCGGAGCGCATACAAGCTCTCTATGCTGCAGAGTCTGCGGTTGCTGCGGTAAATCTCGTATTTCCAGATGCTACTTGACCTGATCGCACTGCTTACAACACAGAGATTTCAGGACTCACAGGAAGTGGATTTAACTGGGCGGACGGCGGACATGCCGCACGACTCTATCAGTACCGATATGCTCGCGATCCGTATGAGTCCAAGGCAAAACTCTTTTCGGTATTTGAGGATATTTTCTCAGTAAATAACTCAGATAAGATCTCGTACCGTGATATCATCGATCAGCATGACCTCCTCTACTCACATACTCTTGGGAATTTTCGGACGATGATCAAGAGAAATCTTTATACCGCAGGTGGGACTGGGGATTATGCCTCTGGAAAGTTTCTTGACCTCCTCGACCAAACAGATCCAAAAGATCCAAATGAAAACTACGGTCGCGAACTCCTACAACTTTTTATGATGGGAGAATACAAGCCAGGAGAATCTAAAGAACTCGGAAGCACTCGGAATTATGAAGAGCGTGATGTAGCGGCTGTAGCAAAAATTATTACGGGCTATGAGAGCGATACCTTGACTCATCGTGTGAGCTACAATCCTGCTAAACATAATACTTCTATCTGAGTACTTTTTCTCTCAGGTTCACTCGCAAATGGAGTGAGTTTCCCATTCGTAAACAGTTCATGAGCCCTCGATCTCGCTGCTATGGTAGCACCGATCGGTGGAAATAATGGCCTCGGGGATAACACCATTGATTACATTTTTGCAATGCGAGAGGAGGCAATATCTCTCTTTCTCGCGGATCGACTTTATCGACTCTATGTAGAGGGGAAGCCAAGTCGTACAGACCTTGATGCATTTACAGTACAGATCAGGAACAACAATTTTGAGCTTCTCCCATCGGTAAAGTGGCTCCTATCAAGTGATATGATGTTCTCGGACAAGAGTATGAATTCTCTCACCTACAAAAATCCCCTCGAACTCACGATTGGTACTATCAAGCTCCTTCACAAGGATTCACCCAATACTCTCGATCCTATGCTTCTCGATACGAACCTTCTCGGTCGTATTAACTGGAGTCCATTTTTTCCGGGGTCAGTATTTGGACGAGATGGATTTGATGATAATGCTAAATTCTACTCATCGTATACACAAAATCAGTGGATCAGCTACACGAGTCGGGTTGCCTTTGATACAGCATCAGGGTCGTATCTTCTCTCAGAGCTCATTCCTGCAACGAGCGTAGAAATATCGAGTCCTACTGCGATATCAAGTAGTACGGGAAATACCTATACAGGCTCGCTCGTCATCAGTACAGCACAATTAAATCTCTCAGCAGCATCGGGTGCAACAGTTGGTTCTGGATCAATACTTACTCTCACAGGCGGGATCATCAGCCTCCCAACTCTCTCACTCTCGACTGCAACCGGTACTCTCACTATGAGTGATGCCATATATGATCCAGCTGCTCTCACTATTACTGTGCGGGCGGGGACTCTTACTCGAGGTACTATTATAACTCCTGTAACTTCATGAGTTATTACCCTCGCTCCTGCGTCTCGACTGCGCAGCGAGATTACTCCAAGTCAACTCTTTGAGTCTCTCGAAAATCGCCTTCTTCTCGGTCGTAGACTCCCAACGAGTGTGAAGTCTGCTATGGCTGACTTTCTCCTAACAAATGCAGATGGAACTCCTACACTTTTTAGGCCATCACTCGCAAGTTATGCGAACAGCAAGATTCGTTCGGTTATTGCGATGTTTTTGGCTCAGCCAGAGTTTGTTCTCCAAACAGGAGTAGATAAACCGATCGTAAATGAAAACCTCGCGCAGTCAGCGCTCGCAAATGCTACTGGAAAACTTCTATTCGTAGAACTCGGAGGAGGATATGACTGGCTTCATGGAGTAATCCCGAAGGCTGAATATCAAGATTATATCAACAAACGAACAAATACCGGAGGAACTATCGTCATCGATCAGTCGCATGTAACGGACATCGGAGACTTTTATATGAACTCAGCGATCGCGACGGGGAGTGGATGAGCTCCTTCTCTCAAGTCTCTGTATGATAGCAATAATCTGCGTATTTTTAACCGAGTAGGTACCAAGCAACACTCTCGCGATCACGACCAAGCTCAAAAACAGATGGCTTCATACCTCTCCACAACTGATGATGAGGCAGACGGAGTATTTGGACAGCTTGTCCGCTATGAGCCGAGTTCTGAGTCAACTATTTCTCTCACAGGAAAGCGACCAAATGTTTTTCGAGGCGGGCGCTACATTAATATAGGTCCATCAGGAGCAGTGTTTAGTAACTGGTACCTGGGAGATACGGACCGTGCAGCTCACTTTACAGCTCTGCGGAGTATGATGCGTGCTCGAGCTTACCCAGATCGAAGTGCTGATCTCTTTAAGGCGGCAATACGAGTTGATGAGATTGCGAGTATTTCAAAAAGCTCTGGAGGACCGGATGGAGCAGGGTGGGGGAATGTGAATAATCTCAAGTTCCTACGAACACTCATGACGAATAATACCGGGAAGGCATTCTTTATGCAGGCAGATGGGGGGTATGATACCCACTCCAAGCAGCTCGCACCACAGTCTAACTTTGATGCTATGAATATACCAAAGGATCTCAACTACAATATTGGACGAGTAATGTCGAATCTCACTGCATTCTTCAACGATATGAAGGCAACTCAGGATCTCACGATCGTGGTATACTCTGAGTTTGGTCGGACGATCGAAGTAAATGGAGACCTTGGGACAGATCACGGAGAGGGTGGAGGTATGTTTGTTCTTTCGAATAACCAAGCATTTCTCTCATCTGTACCAAGTAAAGTGAGTGGGAATATATCTCTCCGAAATGCACAAGAAAACTGGCTCGGGGTAGGTATTGATTACCGATCTGTGTATGGAAAGATTTACAAAGCCCTCTATGGAGTATCAGATACAAGTCACTTTGGATCGGTGAACAATCTCGCTACGGATGTCTCGATAACTCCGGCGCGTACAGCTCTCACTCGCACAGAGTATCGGGCAAATAATGATTGGGGCGCCCGCATAAATCACAAATTTCGGGTGGAGGGTGAGAACTTTGACTCTGATATGGCAGCGTATGTGCGAGCTACCAGACCGAAAGATCCAAATTCTGCCACGTATGTAGCCGAGCAGATCAACAATTGGGAGATGCAAAACTACGCAAAAAAACCGGATAATGTGTATGAAATCAATCGCGACTGGGTACAGGCTGATAGAGCATATCCGCTCTCTTATACAGCGTTTACAGATCAGTACGTAGCAACTGACAAGTCAGTAAATCTCAGGTCTCCTCGTATCGTACCTGGAGGTCAGGCGGCAATAGTCTCAGGAACAGGGACACAGATATTTAGACGATATGAAAATACTGTTGCGACACCTGTGGGCGTAGCTCTTACAGGCTCAGGTATAATCCTCTGGAATACTGTAGGGACAGGAGCTGTGGCACCACTTCTCCGATCAACGGATGGAATTGAGATACTTATGAGTACTGGATCTACAACTGTAAACACTATTACGAGTTCAAGTGGAAGTAAAAACTGGTATGGAGGATTTGTAGTGGGTGAGCTTGTAGATCCTACGAGCTTTATCTCTGAGCGAGCTCGTATGTGAGCGAGTGGATCACTCCTCCTCGGACAAAATATCGAGCGGATTGCACGAGTTGGTGCTGATACACTCGGTATTGGTATGCAAATATCACGCCCTGTTCAGATCTCTATTCCTGCTCCTATAAACTCAGAGTATAGAGTTATCACCTCTGAGGACGGACTTAATTGGAGCCCACAAGGATCAGGTGCCGTACTAAACTCAGGTGCAGGTGGACGGGTGAGTTTTATGACGGATCACTTCTCGTATTTTGCACTCGTGAGCTCAGCAGCAGTAGTGCCTCCGAGCTGTACGATTACTGCGAGTAATACAAATCCCTTTAACGGAACTCCCGTTACACTCACTTGGTCCAGTACAAATACTCTCTCAGCAAGCCTCTCTGGAGTAGGTACACAGGCAATAGCAGGTTCTACCTCAGTAACACCAGCGATCGATACGGGAACTGCCTACACACTCACCATAACGGGTGCAGGTGGCCTCTCAAGTAGCTGTCAGGTCGTAGTAACAGCAGTCGGTATGCCGGCCCCTTCTACTGGAGGGAGTGGAACGGGTGGTGAGTGAAGTAGCGGAGGAGGTGGCAGCGGATGATCTGCAGTGAGCACAGGCGCTCCGGTAGTAGGAGGGAGTGGAATACCAGCAGGAAATCCATTTACTGAGGATATGTGTCCAAATGAGGATAAGTCTCCGAGTAGATTTGACTCTAAGTGTGATGCTATGGTCATTCAAGTGAGTGTAGTAACTACGAGCCCAGCGCCAGCTCCTGTGGTGAGTGTCACTACCGTAGTGACGCCAATCAAGCCAGGAAAAGTGACGAGACCACCGCGTACTCCAAAACCCCCTCGAGCTCCACGACCACCGAGAGTTACTCCAGTAAAAACGACTGCTATACCAAAAGTACCAACCCGCGTCACTTTTGAGCCAGTAGCGCAGGACCAAGCTACTGATCTGAGTAGTCTCGTCACTTCTACAAACCCTGTATTTGATGGATACGACTGGAGTGTTGATCGCAGGCTCCCACCAGAGATTTACTCGATTATCGACGCCAAGATTACGAGTTACGAGCAAAGGCTCCTCCTCGATCGTAAAACTCTCTGAGGTAAGCTTGAGAATATGCTCGCGCTCATACGCGCTCGCCTGAGAGAAAACTCTCTCACTCCTCGTGAACGCCGTATTCTCCTCTATCTTGAGACCGAGTTTACCATCCTTGCAAAACTCTACTCTGGACCAAGAATCCTCTAGTAGCAACCTCAAAGGAAGCGACACAATATACTTTACGCACTCACTATACTCACTACACTGTGGGTATGGTTTTTGCATCAGGACGCCGACCGATCATCCCTGCCAAGTCGCAAGAGGCACTTTTTGCCTACGCGCTCTGGTATACGGGCAAATACCGAGTATCGCAAGCGAGGCTTCTCGAGAAGCTCGAACTTAAAACTCAATCGCCTGACTGGACAGAGTGGGTGATAGGACAGATAGGACCATACCACAGCGATACTGCAGAAATTCGATCGAGTTTTGAGGCGGTGATCAGAGTAGGGAAGCCACTTCGTCCGCTGAGGTCCAAGCTCCGAGCAAAAGGATTCACCCGAGAGGATATAGATCTGGTAGCTTTTGAGTACGATGATCAGGCGGGGGACTATACTCGGTTTGAGCGAGAGATATCGAGGCGAGCTCTTACGCTGTTTGCTCGAGGGTATGGACCGAGGTATGTCGAGCAGGATCTCACTGCAAGGTATCCACTTTTTAAGGATGAG
>JAYWGH010000047.1:0-5356 GCA_043778375.1 bacterium | reverse complement strand
AAAATTTGGGTGCCCTACGAGAGTGTCGAGACTTGAGCGAGGTCACTTTTGGTGGCGCTCAAAGGTCTTGGTGATAGAGTAAACGGTCATGGCTACTGAGTAGGGCGTATAAAATCGAGTATATCTCACTTCATACTCGCAATGAGTCCCTCTGGTCGACTGAGGAGTGGATAGACTCGAGAGTCTCCAGTTGCAAGCCCTACGGTGATGGATTGTGCTCGTGAATCAAGACGAATAGAGAGTACTTGGGTATCAGCCGAGAAGTCTGCAAGTCCGATCTCACTCCCGATAGCGTCGAGTATGACGACCGTTCCATCAAAGTCCTCGAGTAAGAAGAGAGGGAATGCAGCACTCTTTTGTATTCCCACAAAGTCCTTGTAATACCGCACTGCTGCTATCTCGGCACTAGATATATCAGGATCTTTTCGGTCTATGAGGAATACTCCGTGCTCGTTCTTACCAACGATAATATCCGAGTCGGTGTCTTCAAAATGGCGTATCCACGCAAATACATTTTTTGCAATTAGATGATCAGGGCGTCCCATCACTACAGCTCCACTCTCAGCAATGTAGGCACTCTTTCCATCTGAGAGCGCTATGATATACTCACTATTTCCTTCGATCTTCCAGGTTTTAACCTCAGCAGTCCCCGGGAAATCAAGCGACTCACTATCGGGTATAAAATTGTTTACAAAATACCAGTCTGAGTCGTCAGGATCAGAGAGTATATCCTCTATGAGGAGCACAAAGTGTTCACTCCCGTCAGTGTCGTCTATGTAACTCCCAAATCCAAAGTAGTCCTTAAACTGTATGATTGCCCCATCAAGCACTGGGCTGAGATAGTAGGGCTTAAAAGTTATTCCATCCTTTGCAACATAGTACCCAAAATATCCGAGGGGAGTGAGTTCACGCTTGTCTCCGTCTGGCTCAAGCTCTACTTCTGATCGTCCAAACTTTTCATAGGCGATGAGTTTTTCACCTACTCGGGTGATAACGCGCGGATCACCATCAACGATCTGGATCGCAAATACAACATCTGCAAATACAGAAAATACCTCAGAGTTTGAACGATCGATGATATCGAGTACTTTTTTGGTTTGCCCGAGGAGATTGGTAGTCGTGCGGTATCCGACTTCAAATGAAGCTTTGCCACTTTGAAGTATGATCTTGGCACTATCCCATAGGATGGGGCGCATATCGCCCTCAGAGGCCGTGGGCGAGAGAGTTGCGAGATAGTCGGGGCTATTTGGGCCGAGGAGAGTGATTTTGGTCATAGGTGGATTATATACAAAATTCTCCGAGAGAGGAAGGCGATTTTATGTAGCAGAGAGTCACCCGAGAGTCTTCATCTGCAGTTGTGAGCGGTCGCTGTTTGCGTGCTATCACCGAGAGCGGAGTTGTATAGTTTGTAAATACGCCGAGTACCAGGAAATTCCCCGAACTATCAGATCTCAGCGGCTCGATCTTTTTCTGGTAAATAAAGTCAGTTGGCGTATCAGTGTTTGTGACGAGCGAGTCTGTATATATTTGGTGACCATACCTCCCAAATCTCCATTTTGCCAGATAGCCATCATTGTCAGGGAGGGTACTCAGAGTATGGGGGAGATGCTTTTTTATGAGTGACTGTTTGTCGAGACTAAACTCACCCAGATGCTCCCAGATAATCGCAAAAATACGCTTATCTTGGAGGATCATCGACTCTAGAGGATTTGCGATTTGGAGCTTATTTTTCTTTTCAAGCTCGAGGAGACTCAATAAAAACTCAGCGTCCGTTAGGTAGAATTCAAATGGGAAAAATCCGAGGATAATATCAATCTTCTCACCTTTTAAAGTGAGCTCAGTAGGGGTTACTCGTGCATCGTAGATATCTCCGATGATGATATTTTGGGCTCAAAATATCGGAGTAAGGAGCTTAAAATAGTCACTTGCCATGAGATAGTCCTCATCTACGAAACTCTGAGCGAGGAGAATTGCGAGTTTTGGAGTAGTTACTCCGCGTTCCTGGGCTATTTTACGAGCTCGGGTGTAAAAATCATATACTCATTGGAGCATAATATCTGATGGATTCTCGTATCACTCGGGACAGAGCCTGCGAGCTATATGATATGACTCGGTGATGAGTCCAGGAGTATTCGCATTTGTTTCGAGGTATTGGTATTCACCACTCACTGAGTCGATGATTACATCGTAGCGAGCCAGGAACTGTCGATCGCGTGGAAACTCAGCCGAGAAGTATTCCTCAAACAACTGAAACTCTGGAATATTTAGCGCAAAGTCTCGTCGAGAGATCGTGTACGCCTTTAGAAATATCGCGTCTATCCGAGCTGTTAGGTCGCGGAGCTCTCCCCATGACTCAGGAGTAAACTCTACGATATGATCATAGTCGAGATACTCAAAATACTTTGGATCAAAGCCCGGGAGATGTGACCTAGTGGTGTAGTAGGTTTGAAAATCTTGAGGAGTTACGAAAGGGGAGGCAGGGATAAGTTTTGGGAGCATAATTCTACTTTAAAGGAGAAGAATTCTCGGAGATTTTTTTGAGCTTCTTTTGATTTTCCCAAATAATTTTTAAGCCTATATATATTCCAATGAGGAAAACGATAAAGAAGGTCAAAGCTGGTAATAGTATAAAAAATATCCATGCAGCAAAAAAAGTAACAGTATACTTTGCTGCTAGTTCTAGAAAAACAAACAACTCTAATACAATAACTTCACTCACATCTGCTGTAGCTCTAGTAATAAAAATTCATCTCCCAGTAGCGAGTATGATTAAAAGCAGGATCCACCAGAAACTTGAGAAATATACACCAAGGATTCCCAAGATTAAGAAAACTATTGGGAGTACTTTTTCGAAAGATGAATTATTCATATATTGAACGTCTAAATATCTCTCTCAGAGATTATTTTAAGTTCTTTTTGATTTTGCCAGATACGGTTTAAAATAAACACTAACCACAGCATATAGAGCATTGCTGCTATGATGATAGGGAATATAGTAGTAAGAATCACTATGAATCAAGTACAAATGAGGTAGACAAGTATCATATCTATAAGATCTGATACTTCAGATTTAAGTGTACTTTTCTTAGGAGCAACTCTGTATATCTGTTTTGTAACTTCTGTCTCAAGAGTTCACTTTAACAGTGCGAGTACAAATAACACAAAGACTACCAAGGCATTACCCAGGTAAACCCCAATAATTCCTAAGATTAAAAGAATTATTGGGAAGATTTTTTCGAAAGACGAGTTTCTTATTTGCATATACTTTTATGTAAGTCTCTCGGAAAATTCTTTTAGTTGTTTTTGGTTTGCCCAGATGTGAACTAAAACTAATAGAACACTTCCTATTATAAAAATGAGAGAAAAAGGCATCGGTAATAATGCAAAAATCTGCATCAGAGAAAATATACAAATCAAGAATAGAGTTAAGTTAGTAAAAAATACTCTCATATCCATACTAAGAGAATCTAATTTAGACCCATTTAAAAATACATCTTCTGTAGTTCCGCTCATTGAAAATCAGTTTACCATGGCTATGAGAGTTAGGACGAATATCCACCAAAAACTCCCCCAGTAAACAGCTAAAATTCCGAGCATTAAAAGCAGCAGCGGTATGACCCGCCCCGAATATAGACCTGTGTAGGTTCCCATAGATAGAGTACTTATTATTATCCTCCTCCTCAAAAACTCCCCCCACCACCACGACTAAACCCTCCACCTCCAAAGCTCTTACTAATAGAGTCGGTCGACTTACTCGCGTTTGAAGTCCAGGAGCTATTCCCTCCGTTCGACCAGTTACTTGTCCACCATCTACTACCGCCCGTACTCGACCCTCAAGAGGTATTTGATGAAGGAGCTCCGAGGGTAACAATGAGTCCAAGGAAGAGGAGAGGAATAACCCCAAGATAGAGGAGAGCTATACTGCGCCTTTCTTTTGCTGTTGCTACAGCAGCTTGTATTTGTTCGGGAGAATAACTCTTTTTTGTGCTTGTACTCGTCTCAGGGTAACCACTACTTTTATACAGCTTCTTGGTAGTTTTCATTCTGCTTGTAAGAGCGTCACTCGTCTTTGTGTAGCTTCACTGGAGTTTGGTATACTCCTTTGCTTTTTCCTCGAGGTACTCCTCGTATGCTCACGCAATAAACTTGGTCCCTGTGACCCCAGAGGCCCGCTCAGTGACGATGAGTTTTTTTGGCCCAAGCTCTCGCGCCACACCACGAAGTGACTCGATACTTGGTCCTACTTGACCTGCGCTATCGATGAGTATGAGATGGGAGATCTTTTTGGTTTCGATGAAAGCCTGATCTGGAGTCATCCCGAGACGATATACCATCCGAGAGGATTTTACACCTGCCTGAGCCCGAACAATCTCCGGGAGAGCTGCAGATACTTTATAAGGAGGGGGCACTTCATCTTCCTCGAGGTAGAAGTAGTGTTCTCCAATATTCGTTGGTGTGAGCTTTTTGAGTCGCAAGATACACTCAACCAAGGGCTTTGAAATACTAGTAGAAGATTTTGCTGCTAGGAGGAGAAGGTAAGCTTCAAAAGACTTGGTTGATCCATTAATCGTGGGAGAAGAGAGAAAATTCACCACACTATTTTTGGCACCGAGCTCCCCGAGTATGAGAAGAGCGAGTGCGAGAGAGACTGCATCGAGTGCGGCAAATACAAGGGCACGACCATCTTTTGGGAGGGGAGTGAGCATGCTCTTGACGAGGGTTTCTGCTCGCTCGAAATGCGGTGTAAGATTGAGCGAAGCGAGAAACGCCTCTGGACGATCGTAAAACTTGATCATTTCACTCACCTGCTCAAACTGACCACGAAAATACCGTTTAAACTCCGTATCTCCCGTGTATGCATAATTATATGATTCTTTGCCTGCAAATCCCCCGAGTTTTTCTACGATTTGAGGATCTCACTCACTAAAGAGCTCGTGAGCATTTTTAGCGATAATAAATCTCTCTGGGTGAGAGGAGTTGATATTAGTAGGCATAGAGAGCGGCAGCAATAATACAAGCTATAGCAATGAGGTATCCCTCGACAGTACGAGCAAGGGCGCGGTTATCCTCTGCGATGATCTCGCGTTCGAGATGGAGGTAGCGAGCAAATATTGCGAGCGAACCCTGTTGCATGATGATTCCGACAAGTCCAAATGATACAATCGCCATGACCGCTGTTCAGAGGTCATTAAACGAAGGATTTTTACTATGACTCACCCCGAGATAATAGATCATGCTCATGATTTGTATCCCCATAGCGATGATTTGTCCTCGTAGTATATAGCCGAGAGATTCATTTTGAACGGTAAAAAGTTCTTTGCGGACACTGAATCTTGTGAATACTTCAAAGGCTAAA